>JAYRMX010000315.1:0-20671 GCA_041912475.1 Myxococcota bacterium | reverse complement strand
GGCCGGCGTCGCAGAACTGCCGGTCCTTCGCCGCCGGATCGATGTTGTGCCAGAAGACGTCGAGCAGCCGCTCGTAGCCGATCCGCGACGGATCGTAGACGACCTCGACTGCTTCGGCGTGGCCCGTGCCTCCCGCCGAGACCTGCCCGTAGTCGGGGTTCGGCGTCGTTCCGCCGGTGTATCCCGACGTGGTGGAGATCACGCCCGCGAGCGCATCGAACGGCGGCTCCATGCACCAGAAGCAGCCGCCCGCGAACGTGGCGACGGCCGTCTGCGCGCGCGCGCCCGGCGGCGCGAGCGCAAGCGCGGCGAGCAGCGCGGCTGCGGCGCGAAGCTTCACGGACGGAGCGCCGGCAGCGCCTCGCCTTCGGCAACGAAGCGCAGCGCCACGCCGTTGTTGCAGTAGCGAAGCCCCGTCGGCGGCGGGCCGTCGTCGAAGACGTGACCCTGATGCCCGCCGCAGCGCGCGCAGTGGTACTCGGTGCGCGGCAGCAGGAGCTTGAAGTCGCGCCGCGTCGCGAGATTACCCTCGATCGGACGGAAGAAGCTCGGCCAGCCGGTTCCGCTGTCGAACTTCGCCGACGACTCGAAGAGCGGCAGGTAGCACGCGGCGCACACGTACGTGCCGGCGCGCTTCTCGTGATCGAGCGGGCTCGAACGCGCTCGCTCGGTCGCCTCCTCGAAGAGAACGGCGTACGCCTCGGGCGCGACGAGCGGTCGCCACGTCTCGTGCGGCAGACCGAGCGGAGCGACCGCGCCGGCGGCACCCGCCGCGCCCGCGCTTCTCGCGCCGCCCATCGCGACGCCGAGCGCGCCGAGCGCGCCTCGCAGCATGTCTCTTCGGCTCATCACGGTGTTCCTCTCTGAACGTCCCCTCGAAAGGGTGCCTCGCACCGGGGGACGCGCACTTGGATGCCGGTGGGCGCACCGGGTTTCGCGACCGGAGCGGACGCCGCGCGCCGCCGGCCGAAGGCCGCAGCCGGGCGAGGCGGCCTGCCGTGCATCCTTGCGCACGCTGCCGGAGCTTCCGCTCCTCCCGTGCGTGCGCAGCCGCGCTACGCGCGCCGGCTCCGCAGCCGAAGCGCCATCGAGAGAAGCGTCGTCGCGACGAGCGCCCAGCCGAGGCCGCGAACGAGCCCGTCGGGCGGCCAGCCGATGCCCGCGCCATCGCGGACCACGGGGACGCCGAGGAGCGCGAAGTACGCGATGCCGTTCCAGCGACCGAGCGCGCTCGCGCGCAGCGCGCTTCCCTGCAGCGCCCGGGAGTCGAGAGCGTACTGCGCGAACGCCGCCGCGATGAGCGGAGGCAACAGCAGCGGAACGCTCCCGGCGGCTGCGTACGCCAGCAGACCGAGGCTCACGAAGGTCGCATCGGTCGCATGATCGAGAAAGCCGCCGAGCCGCGAGCCGCCGCCGCTCCGGCGCGCGAGGCGGCCGTCGAGCAGGTCCGTCACGACGGCGAGCACGAAGATCGCGAGCGCGAGAAGGCTCGCCCCCTCGTGTACGGCAAAGGCGATCCCCGGCGCAGCCGCGAGGCGAAGACCCGTGAGGGCGTTCGCGACCCTGCGCAGGTGCGGAATCGGCGCTCCGGCGCCGCCGCCGGACGCGCCGGCTTGCGCGCCGGCAAGGGCGTCCTTCGAGCGTCCGGTCGTCGCCTCGCCGCCGCCTGCCGCATCCATGCACGGGCGAGTCTATCAGCGCTGCGGCAGGGCCGTCGTGGCGCCCGGGTGCCGATGCGGCCACACTTGGCGACCGCGCACCCTTCTCCGAAAGGACCCCCCATGGTCTCCTGGCTCTTCCTCGCGGTCAGCCTCTGGGGAGCGGCGTTCACGTGGAACGCCCTGTTCCCGATCACTCGCGGCATGCGCATTTCGGCGCTGAGCTTCGCCGCGGGCTGGCTCACGAGCGAGCTCGCGCTGCACCACGTCGCATGGCAGGCCGCGGCAACGCTCGTCTTCGGGCTCGCCGGGGCGCTGGATCACCGGCCGGGCCAGATCGGCCTCGCCATCACGCTCGTCTCATGGCTCGGCCTCGGCGTCGCGCAGCTCCGCGCCGCGCGCGCCGGCCGCGTCGCCGACGAGGCGCTGCGCGAGGCGCTCGGGCCCGACTACACCGAACGCATCCTTCCCGAACACCGCGCGGAGATGAGCGACGCGATCGACTGGCGGCGCATCGTGCAGCCGGTGCCGCTTCGCAGCGGGCACGTCGAGCGCGTGAAGGACATCCGCTACGCGCGCGAACGCGGGATCGACCTCGCGCTCGACGTCTACCACGGCCGCGACCAGCGACGCGGCCGCCCCGTCCTGCTCCAGATCCACGGCGGCGGCTGGGTGATGGGCAGCAAGAACGAGCAGGCGCTCCCGCTCATGTTCCAGCTCGCCGCGCACGGCTGGATCTGCGTCACGGCCAACTACCGGCTGAGCCCGCACGCGACGTTCCCCGATCATCTCGTCGACGTGAAGAAGGCGCTGGTCTGGATCAAGGAGAACATCGCGTCGTACGGCGGCGACCCCGGCTTCGTCGTCGTGACGGGCGGCTCCGCCGGAGGCCACCTCGCCGCGATGGTCGCGCTCACGCAGAACGACCCCGCCTTCCAGCCCCGGTTCGAGGACAAGGACACGAGCGTCCAGGGCTGCGTTCCGTTCTACGGCGTCTACGACTTCCTCGACCGCGCGCGAGCCTGGCCGCACGAAGGCCTGCAGGACGTGCTCGAGAAGCAGGTGCTGAAGGGCTCCCGCGACGAGATCCCCGAGCGCTGGGAGCAGGCGTCGCCGCTCTCTCACGTCCACGCGGGCGCTCCGCCCTTCTTCGTGATCCACGGCTCGGGCGACTCGCTGGTGCCGGTGGGCGAGGCGCGCACGTTCGTGAAGGCGCTGCGCGAGAAGTCTCGCGAGCCCGTGGCGTACGCCGAGATTCCCGGCGCGCAGCACGCCTTCGAGATCTTCCACTCGGTGCGAACGGTTCGCGTCAACCAGGCCGTCGAGCGCTTCCTCGGCGTGCTCCACGCCCGCCACGCGCTCGCGCAGCCCGGGCGGGAGGAGCCGGCGGCGCTCCTGCACTAGGAGGCCGAGGGCAGCAGCGGACCGGGAGGAACCGATGATCGAGATCAACGGCATCGCGCACACGTTCGTCACGGTGAGCGACTTCGCGCGCTCGCGCGCGTTCTACGCGCGGCTCCTGCCGGCGCTCGGCATGAAGCCCGTCCTCGACGGCGACGGCTTCTACTACTGTGTCGGCGGCCGCACGGCGTTCGGCATCCGTGCGTGCGCTCCCGAGCACAGGGGGGAGCGCTTCGTCCAGTCGCGTACCGGACTGCACCACCTGTGCTTCCGCGCGCGCGAACGCGAAGACGTCGATCGCCTGCACGCGCTGCTGCGCGAGATGGGCGCGAACATCGTCCATCCGCCCGAGGACGGGAGCTGGGCGCCCGGCTACTACTCGGTGCTCTTCGAAGACCCGGACGGCATCCGGCTCGAGATGAATCACGTTCCGGGCAAAGGTCTGCTCGCCGATCGCGGCTGACGCTCCTTCGTGTCTGACACCTTCGCGCCGGCGGAGCCACTTCCCCTGTGGAGGGGCCGGCCGTCCCGTATCGGGACGGGAGCTCCGCCGCTCGGGGAGCAAGACATGAGGTCGTACCGAATCCCGCACATCACGAACGCGCTCCTGTGCTCGGCAGCGCTGGCGCTGTCCGCGAGCCCGCCCGCACGCGCGGACATCGTCACCGCCGATCCGTCGCTGCCACCGGCCTCCGGCGAGTACCGCACGGCGGCGGACGTCCACGCATCGTACGGCGGCGGCGCCGTCGTGATCACGGACATCAGTCACTTCGGGTTCACGAATGTTTCGCGGATCCCGCTGGGGGCCGACGAGCTCGAGCAGTTCGACTCGGTCCTGCAAGGCGTGGTCACGGTCCCGGTCTCGACGCCGATCCTGCTGCAGGGGCCCGTTGCGACGGGCGTCCTCGGCAAAGTCGGCAACGTGACCGGAACCTTCACCACCGAGCTGCTCTCGATGAACCTCAGCACCGGCGCCGTTCTGATCCGCGAGAGCCCGACGCTCGCATCACTCGGCCAGACGACGATCGAAGACATCGGCGGCGGCCTGTTCCGCATCTCGAGCTTCTTCGACGTCTTCACCGAGCTCTCGCTCGATGGCGGCCAGAACTTCATTCCGTCCGACGGCGCGACGCGCGTCACGCTCGTACCCGAGCCGGGAACGCTCGTCCTGGCCGGCTTCGGCGCGGCGCTGCTCGCGGCGCGGCGAAGAGCAGGCCGCGCCGCGTAGCGTTCAGAGCGGGAGGCTGAACCAGAAGGTCGAGCTGCGGCCGGGAGAGGAGTCGGCGCCGATGCTGCCGCCGTGCGCCTCGACGATGCGGCGCGAGATCGCGAGGCCAAGGCCCGTGCTCTTCTCGTCGCCCGTCGGCCGGGCCGAGAGCCGCGCGAACTCGAGGAACAGGCGCTGGCGGTCCTGATCGGTGAGGCCCGGACCCTCGTCGTGCACGGCGATGCGCCAGCCCGTCTCGAGCTTGCTCGCCTCGATCCGAACATTGCTGCCGGGAGGAGAGAACTTGACTGCGTTCGAGACGAGATTGTCGAGCACCTGCCGCAGCCGCACCGGGTCGGCCTCGACGTAGCCGGGAGTCGCCTCTCCGAGCACGACGTGCGTTCCCTTCGGCTCGGCGAGCAGCGCGTGTCGCGCCACGCAGTCGCTCAGGAACGTGACGACGTTCACGCGCTCCTTGTGCAGGACGAGGCGCGCGGAGTCGATCTCGGTCACGTCGAGCAGGTCCTCGAGCAGGGGCAGCATGTACCTCGTCTGCCCCAACACGTCTTCGAGGAAGCTCCGGCGCTCGGCCTCGGAGACCTCGGTCTCCGGGTCGAGCAGCAGCTCGGCGATGGCCTGCACGTTTCCGATCGGGTTCCGCAGGTCGTGCGCGACCATTCCGAGGAAGCGGTTCTTGAGCTCGCCGAGGCGCCTCAGCTCGTCGTTCTGCCGCTCGATCTCCGCCTTCTGGTCGGCGAGCTGCGAGACGAGCCGGCCCTTCTCGACGATGACGGAGATCTGCTGCGCGATGCGCTGGTAGATCTCGACGTGCGCATCGGCGTACGTCCCCGGGCGCGTGCTCGAGAAGAACAGGAAGCCGACCGGAACGCCGTTCGCGACGAGCGGGCACGTGAGCGACGAGCGGATTCCCTCGGCGACGATGAGGCGCGTCGACTCGGAGCCGGGCTTCGTGCGCAGGTACTCGGCGAGGTCGTTGAGGATGCGCGGCCGGCCCGTGCGGAAGATCGTCTCGAGGCTGCTGCCGGCGAGCGGCGCCGAGTAGCCCTTCATCACCCGAACGCCCGGGTAGCTCGCCTTCGCCCAGCGCGCGCGCACGCGCTTGCCATCGGCGTCGATCAGCGAGCAGCCGATGCGGTCGTACGGGATGTGCTCGCGGAAATCGCTGTAGATCTTCTCGAGGACGTCGTCGAGCAGCAGGCCCGAGTTGACGCTCGCCGTGATCGCGCCGAGCTCCTCGATCTGCCGGTAGCGAGCCTCGAGGGTCTCGGCGAGCTCCTTGAGCGTGGCGCCGAGGCGTCCGAGATCGTCGGGCGGCGTGACCGGAACCTCGACCCGGTAGCGGCCCTCCTTCATCTCCTCCGCGGCTTCGATGAGCCGGGGAATGCGCTGATCCGAAGACGGCGGGACGGGCATGGGCGGGCCTCCCTCGCGGAGTGGCATCGAATACCCCGCGCCCGGGCGCCTGTCACGGGGCGAAGCCCGCGCGAGGGCTCGCGCCGGGTAGCGCTTCGCTACCGCTCGCGCAGGGTCGTGACCGCGAAGACGAGGAGGGTGCCGCTCCGGTCGAGAAATCGCGTCTCGACGAGAACCGTCCGGCCCCGGCGGTGCAGGACCGAGCTCTCGATCCGGAACTCCTCGACGACGGGCTCGAAGTAGTCGATCCGCATGTTGACCGTCGCGAGCCAGCCGCGGGGCGCCTTGTGCGGCAAGCCGGCGCGTACGGTTCGGAGCGCGACGAGGTCGACGTAGGTGGGCGTGAAGCCGCCGAAGAGCTGCCCGCGCGGGTTCTTGACCTGCTGCGGAAGGTGCACGTCGAGCGCGAGGTGCCCCGGCCGCTCCTCGAGCACGCGCCATTCGTACGCTTCGAGGAAGTCGCCGACGGGGTGCCCGCGGCCGAACAGGCGGCCGGGCTCGGGGCTCGTCCACGCGCGGACGATCTCGGGTGCGATGGCATCGTCGGGGGCGGCCGGGTCGGACACCGGCGCATGCTACCGCGGCGCCGCGCCGCTCACGAGATGCCGCGGCCCGCGCGCGTGGACGACGACGACGAGGCCCGCCGCGACGAGGAGCAGGCCGAGGCAAAGGCTCCACCAGATCGCGGTGAGCCCCGATCCCTCGCGCGCGGTGAGCCACGCCGCGAGCGGAAGCGCCACCAGCCAGTAGCCCGCGAAGTTGAGCAGCGCGGCCGGCCGCGTATTGCCCATCGCTCGCAGCACGCCCGCCGAGACGACCTGCACGCCGTCGAAGATCTGGAACGCGCCCGCGATCGGGAGGATCGCTGCGGCGAGCGCGATCACCGGCGCGTCGGCCGTGTAGAGGCCTGGAAGGACACCACGAAGTGTCACGAAGGCGAGCGCCCAGCACGCCATCACGGCGGCGCCGAGGCCGACCGCGACGCGCGCCGCACGATCGGCGTCCGCCGGGCGGCCTGCGCCGACGAGGTTGCCGACTCGCGTGCACGCGGCCTGCGCCACGCCGAGCGGCATCATGAACGAGAACGACGCGAGGTTGAGCGCGATCGTGTGCGCCGCAACGGCCGCCGCGCCGAGGCGCCCGGCGAGCAGCGTCGCCGCCGAGAAGGCCCAGACCTCGAAGCCCATCTGCAGCGCGATCGGCATCCCGTAGCCGAGGATTCGGCGAAGCGCGCGGCCGTCGAGCACCGCGCGCGACCACGGTGTCCACGCGCCGTCGTGGAGCCGCCCGGCCCACACGAGCGCCGCCATCGCCGCGAGCAGCACCAGCCGCGAGAGCGCGGTCGCGATCCCGGAGCCGTAGAGGCCGAGCGCGGGCAGACCGAGGTGCCCGAAGACCAGCGTCCAGTTGAAGACCACGTTCGCGACGTTCGCGACGATCATCGCCGCGAGCGCAGGCCGTACGATCCCGCGCCCCTGCAGGTACGAGCGCAGCGCGAGATACGCGTAGAGCGCACCGATCGACGGGATCTGCACGCGGATGTAGCCGCCGGCCGCGCCGGCGAGCGCCGGCTCCTGGCCGAGCAGAACGAGAACGGGCGCCGTGAACCAGAGCGAGAGCGACACGAGGAGCGTCACGAGCCCCGAGACGACGAGCCCGCGCTGGAGCGCGAGTGCGGTCGCGCGTCCGTCTCCTGCGCCGTGCGCCTGTGTGACGAGGGGATCGATTCCGAGGACGAGCCCCTGCCCGATGAGGAGCGTTCCGTAGAGAAACGCGTTTCCGAGCGAGAGCGCGGCGAGCGCTTCGACGCCGACGCGCCCGACGAAGAGCGTGTCGACCATCCCCATCAGCATGTTCCCGACCTGCGCCGCGGCGATCGGCCAGGCGAGGCGGACGAGGCGCAAGAGCTCGCGGCGAGGGGTCGGCATGGCGAGGTGCGCGAGTCTATCGTGGGCGGCGGGGCCCGGGCGGCAGACCGGAAGCTGCCGTCGCCCGAGCCGCGTGGAACGCTCGCGAGGAGAGCGCCCGGAGGCGCGCGTGGACGAGTCGCTGCAACGCAGGATCGATTCGCACTGGGCGCGGCGGCTCGGCTGCGACCCGGCGCTGCTGCGCGCGCCGGGCGTCCACGCGCTCGCGGCCGGCGAAGGCGGAGCGCGCCGGCGCGTCTTTCTCCTCGCGCGCGACGCGACGCTGCTGCTCCACGGCGAAGAGGCGGTCGTGCGCGCTCTTGCAGAGCATCTCGGCGAGGATCCGTCGCTCCCGGCCGAGGCCCGGCTCCGCGCCGCGCTCGGCGCGCGCGCCGGCCGTGCGATCGGCCCCGCGCTGCTCCTCCATCGTGAGGGTCCGCCCGCGACGCCGGCCGGCGCGGGCGAGCCGCGGCCGTTCGCGGCGTCCGATCGCGCAGCGCTCGCGCGTCTTCGCGACGCCGTGACGGCGCCGGAGTGGGAGCGCTCGGGCCTCGGCCACCGCGGCGAGCCCGCGGCGCCCGCGGGCGTCTTCGAATCCGGCGTCCTGCTCGCGGCCGCGGGCTTCGAGACCATCGCCGAGCGCGTCGCTCGGCTCGGCGTGATCACGCACCCCGCAGCGCGCGGGCTCGGCGCAGGGCGCCGCGCCGCGGCGCTCGCAGCGCAGCAGGCCGCCGGTCGCAGCCTGCTGCTCGAATACCCGTCTCTCGAAGCGAACGCCGCCTCGCTTCGCATCGCGAGCGTGCTCGGCTTCTCGCCCTACGCGCGCTGCCTCGCGATCGAGCTCGCCGGATCGGCGCGTGCGTTGGCGCCCGTTCGGGCGGTGGGCAATCCTCGCGGCCCGGTGCGCGAGCCGGCTGTGCGCGAGGAGAGAGCGAGATGACGCGGACGAGGATCCTTCGAGCTGCCGCTGGCGTGGCGGGCGTCGCGCTGGCGGCCGCGTGCTCGCAGGGATCGGGCACTGCGCCGCTCTCTCCGCTCGCCGCCGAGGGCAAGCAGGTCTACTCGGCCAACTGCACGGCGTGCCACAACGCGGACCCTGCGCAGCCCGGCGCGCTCGGCCCCCCGCTCGCGGGCTCGGCCGAGGCGCTGCTCGCGGCCAAGGTCCTTCGCAACGAGTACCCGCCCGGCTACACACCGAAGCGACAGACGCACGCGATGATCCCGCTGCCGCAGCTCGAGCCCAGGATCCCGGCGCTCGCGGCCTACCTCGCGACGGTCGCTCCGGCGCCCTGAGGGCGCGGGAGGTCCCGGCGCTCTTCCGCGATCGGACGGCTGCGCCGCGGCTCGCCGGCCGCGCTCGCCGGTCAGCCGGTCGTCACCTTCATGATGATGAACAGCAGCACGGCCACGCCGATGCCGGCATGGATCGTCCCCTTCACCGTCGCGAGCGGCTTTTGCCGCGGCTGTCCGCTGCCGACGAGCGCATTCGCTTCGACGGCGCCGACGAGCACGAGGAACAGGATCCAGTAGGCCGCGTTGCCACCCGCAGTTCCGAGCGTCGTCAGGTGGCTCGCCGCCCCCATGAAGAAGAGCATTCCGATCGAGAGCAGCGTGTTGGTTCGCGACGCGAGCCCGGCGCGCGCGCCGCGGGCGGCCGCCTCGGGAATCGCCTGTCCGCCGCCGGCGACCTGATTCGCCGATGCGATCACGACCTTCTGCGCCGGCCAGATCACGAACCACACGTTCGCCCACATCACCGATCCCATGAGCCCGCCGGTGAGGATCCGCGTCATGTACGGGTCGGAGAGCGGCACACCCTGGTGTCCCCAGCGCGTGAGGATGATGAGCCAGCCCGTGATGAAGGTGACCATCGCCCCCCAGCGGAACCACCAGAGCGCGTCGGGGACGAGGCCGCGCACCACCTGGCTGCGCGCCTGCCCGCCCAGCTCCGTCGCGAAGAACGGCGTCTGGACGAAGTTGAAGTAGTAGAGCATCCCGATCCAGGTGATCCCGGCCAGGAAGTGCAGCCAGCGGTTGAGGAAGAGCCAGTACTCCATCGTCGCGCCGTCCATCGAAGCCCTCCGATCTCGTCTCGGTGCTCCGATTCTAACTGGCGGCGCCGGGAGCGCCGGGAATTTTCAGCGGCGCTCCTCGAGGACGGCCTCGACCACGGTCCCCGCCGCGCGGGCGAGGTCGACGGCGTCGGTCCGGCCGTCGCGCCGGCGTGTCAGGTCGACCTGCTTCTTCGCGAGGCCCTTCGGCCCGACCGTGATCCGGTAGGGAATCCCCACGAGGTCGGCGTCCTTGAACTTCACGCCCGGCCGCTCGTCGCGGTCGTCGAGAATCACGTCGATCCCCGCCGCCTGCAGCGCGTCGTAGAGCTGCGCTCCGGCCTCTGCGGTGGCGACGTCCTTCGGGTTGACCACGGTGATCACCACCTCGTAGGGGGCCACCCGGACGGGCCAGATGATGCCGGCGTCGTCGTGGCTGTGCTCGACGATCGCGGCCATCGTGCGCTCGATCCCGATGCCGTACGACCCCATGACGATCGGGAGGGACTGGCCCGCCTCGTCGAGCACGCGCGCGCCGAGCGCCTCGCTGTAGCGCGTGCCGAGCTTGAAGATGTGCCCGACCTCGATCGCCTTGCCGACCGCGAGCGCGGCGCCGCACAGCGGGCACGGCTCGCCGGCCTGCACCTCGCGCAGGTCGTGCCAGGCCGACACCGTGACGTCGCGGGCGACGTCGACGCCGCGCAGGTGGAAATCGTCTTCGTTCGCGCCGGTCGTCATGTCGCGCCGGCCGTCGAGCACGGCGTCGGCGAGGACGCGCAGGCCGCGGACACCGACCGCGCCGAGGCTTCCCGCCGATGCGCCGAGCGCGCCGCGGATCTCGCCGGCGTTCGCCGGGCGAAGCTCGCGCGCGCCCGTCGCGTCGCGGAGCTTCTGCTCGGCGAGCGCGTGGTCGCCGCGCAGCAGCACGAGAACGACCTCGCCGTCGACGACGTAGACGAGCGTCTTGATCTGCCGATCGGCCGGCGCGCCGCCGTCGAACGCGGTGAGCGCGTCGATGGTGCGGACGCCGGGCGTCGCGAAGCGCACCGGCGCCTCCGCCCCGGGTCCGTCCTCGACGGCGGGCACTGCCGACGTCGCCTTCTCGACGTTCGCCGCGTAGCCGCACGCGCCGCACGACACGATGTGGTCTTCGCCGGCCTCGCTCGCCACCATGAACTCGACCGACTCGCTCCCGCCCATCGACCCCGACGAGGCCTCGACGGCGACGGTCTGGAGTGCGCAGCGCTCGAAGATCCTGCGATACGCCTCGAAGTGCCGCTGGAACGAGACGTCGAGGCCGGCGCGGTCGAGGTCGAGCGAGTACGAGTCCTTCATCGTGAACTCGCGCACCCGCAGCACGCCCGACTTGGGCCGCGCTTCGTCGCGGAACTTGGTCTGGATCTGGTACCAGATCTGCGGCAGGTCGCGGTACGAACGCAGCTCGCAGGCGATCGTCGCGAAGATCTCCTCGGCCGTCATTCCGAGACACAGATCGGCGTCACGCCGGTCCTTGATGCGGAACATCTCGGGGCCCATCAGCTCCCAGCGCCCGCTCTGCTTCCAGATCTCGCCGGGATGGAGCGCAGGAAGCCGGAACTCCTGCGCGCCGATCCGGTCCATCTCCTCGCGGACGACGGCCGTCACCTTGCGCGTCACGCGCAGGCCGAGCGGGAGCAGCGAGTACACGCCGGCGACGAGCTGGCGCACGAAGCCGGCGCGGACCAGCAGCCGGTGGCTCACGGCCTCGGCGTCGGCCGGGTCGTCGCGGAGCGTCGGAATGAAGGCCTGCTGCCAGCGCACGGGGTCCCCCTCGTCTCGAGCGGACGAGAGCTTAGGAGCCCGGCAACGGGCCCGCACCGAAGCCGGCCCCGGCCGCAAGAGCGCTCGGTGTCAGAAGGGCGTTCCCATCGACGGCTCGTTCACCAGCTCCGAGACGGCGGCGTCGATCCGCCGCACGACCGGGCCCGGGGCTCCGCCGCCGATCGCGGCGCCATCGAGCGCGCGGACCGCCGCGATGCGCGCCCCCGGCCCGGTGACAACCGCTTCGTCGGCCGCGAATAAGGCCGCGCGGCCGACGCTGCGCTCGGCGGCCGGGATGCCGAGCCGCGCGGCGAGCTCGAGGACGCTTCGCCGCGTGATGCCCTCGAGCGCACCGTCGCTCGGCGGGGGCGTCGAGAGCGCGCCGCCGAGGACGACGAAGACGTTGGCGACGCTCGCCTCGGCGACCTGGCCGGCGAGGTTGAGGATCAGCGCTTCGTCGGCGCCGCGCTGCCGCGCCTCGCGCCGGGCGAGGACGCTGTTCAGATAGTTGAGGCTCTTGACGCGCGGATCGAGAACGTCGGCGGGCGGGCGCCGCAGGCTCACGGTCGCGAGGTCGAGTCCGCGCGCGCGGACCTCGGGCGGATAGAGGCTGATCGCGTCGACGATGCACACGACGCGCGGCGCCTTGCACGGCGTCGGGTCGACCCCGAGCGGCCCTTCGCCACGGGTCACGAGCAGCCGCACGTACGCCTCGCGCTCGCCGAAGGCTCGCGCGGTGTCGAGCACGATCGCGCGCAGCCCGGCGGCGGTCACGGGCAGCGCGAGGCCGATCGCGCGCGCCCCGGCCGCGAGCCGCGCGAGGTGCAGATCGAGCCGGAACACGCGCCCGCCGTAGATGCGGATCCCTTCGAAGAGCCCGTCTCCGTAGAGCAGGCCGTGGTCGTTCACCGGAACCCGCGCCTTCGCGCCGTCGACGACCGCGCCGTCGATCCACACCTTCATGGCATCCTCCCTTCGAGGGGCGCCTCGCGGCGGCGCGCCGGCTCGGCCCGGCCGCGGCTCTGCGCCGTCACCCTGCCCTTCCTTCGAGCCGTTCGGAGACGCGGCGCGCACCGGCGACCACGCGCTCGGCCAGATACGCCGCCTTCTCGGGCGTCACGTGCGCGGCGGGCGCCCCCACGGCGAGCGTCGCCTCGAGCCGCTCGCCGGCGAGGACGGGAGCGGCGACGACGTGCAGGCCCGGGACCCACTCGCCGCGGTTCTCCGCCCAGCCCTGCCGGCGCGCCTTCTCCGCCGCGGCGCGAACGGCCGCGGGCCGGACGAGGGTGCGCGGCGTGAAGCGCTCGAGCGCTCCGGCGGGGAGCCGAACGCGGTCGCTCGCGAACGCGAGATACAGCCTGCCGATCGCGGTCGCGTGGACGGGAACCGCTTCGCCGATCCGGGGCGCAGCGCGCAGGAAGCCCGTCCCCTCGGCCTCGTCGAGCACGACGATCCGGCCCGCGCGGAGCGCGCACAGGAACATCGTCTCACCGATCTCTCGCGCTTCGTCTTCGAGGACGGGCCGCGCGGCCGAAACGACCGGGTCGCGGCCCTGCGCGCCGAGTCCGAGCGCGATCAACGCGATGCCCGGCCGGTAGCGCCCGTCTTCGTCCTGCTCGACGAGGCCGTGGCTCGCGAGCGCGGCGAGCATGCGGTGCGCGCTCGACCTCGGCAGCGAGAGCGCACGACCGATCTCGCTGACACCCACAGGTGTCGGCTGCGCGTGCAGGTGGAAGAGCACGCCGAGCGCCTTGTCGATCGCGGTCGCGGGCTGCATCGGGGCTGCCTCCGGCCTGGCGAGCCGTTCGAGTGTTCCATATCGTGGAACGCGGTTTCTAGATACGGAACGCACCCTACCCCTGCCCCGCGCCGCGGTCAAGCGCGCACCGCTGCCGGCCCGGGACCGGCCGGGGCGCCCGCGGACGCGGCGGGGTTCCCCGGGCCGCGCGGCTCCGCTAGCGTCCGCGCGAGCCGGTCGTTCTTCCCTCCTGGACGCCCGCCACCCCCGTAACACGAGCAAGAGGCCAAGAGAGCCGCGTGGCGGATTTCGATTTAATCGAGAGGCGGGCCGATCTCGAGGCCCTCTCCCGAGACCTGCTGCACGAGAAGGTGACCGCCTTCGATACGGAGGCGGACAGCTTCTACCACTATTTCGACAAGACCTGCCTCGTGCAGATCGCGAGCTCGCGCGGGATCTACCTCGTCGATCCGCTCGCGCTCGGCGGGCCGGCCGAGCTCGCGCCGCTCGGCGCCGTCTTCGCGTCGCCGGCGGTGCAGAAGATCTTCCACGCCGCCGAGTACGACATCTACGTGCTGAAGCGCGACTGCGGCTTCAAGTTCTCGAACCTGTTCGACACGATGGTGAGCGCGCAGCTCCTCGGCTACCCGTCGATCGGCCTCGCCGCGCTCGCCGAGAGACACCACGGAGTGTCGCTCCCGAAGGACGAGCAGCGCTCCGACTGGTCTCAGCGCCCGCTGACGTCGAGCCAGCTCTCGTACGCCGCGGCCGACGTCGCGTACCTGCTGCCGCTCGCGGAGACGCTCGCCGACGAGCTCGCCGCGGCCGGGCGACGCGCCTGGGCCGACGAAGAGTTCGAGGCGCTCACTCGGCGCGAGTGGCCCGGGAGGCAGTTCGACGAGCTCGGGTACCTCAAGATCAAGGGCGCGCGCGGCATGGAGAAGACGTGCCTCGCGGTGCTGCGCGAGCTGTTTCTGCTCCGCGACGCGCGTGCGCGAGAGATCGACCGCCCGCCGTTCAAGGTGCTCGGCAACCGCGCGCTGCTCGAGATCGCCGAGCGCCAGCCCGAGACGCCCGATGAGCTCGGCGAGATCAAGGGCATCACCGACCTCATCCTGCGCCGCCTCGGGCGCGACGTGCTCGCCGCGGTGGCGCGCGGCCGGAAGCGGGGCCACGGCCCCGTGCCGCGGGCCGAAGGAGGCGGGCGCCGCAGGATGGACCGCCCCACCGAGCGGCGGGTCGCTGCGCTCAAGCGCTGGCGCTCGCGCCGCGCCGCCGAGCTCGCCCTCGATCCGGGCGTGCTGTGCCCGAACGCCGCTCTCGAGGCCGTCGCGGCCAAGAACCCGGCGAGCGCCGGCGATCTCGCGCGGATCCCCGAGCTCAAGCCCTGGTTCGCACGCGAGTTCGGAGGCGAGCTGATCGACGAGCTGCGCGCGGACCGCGAAGCGGAACGGGCCGAGTCGGGCTCCTGACCGCTCGCCGGCGCGGCGCCGGCCGGCCCGCGCGCTAGCCCGGGAACAGCTCGGCGATCGTCCGCTGGATCCCGAGCGCGGCCGCGTGCGGATCGGCGGCCTTTCGAATCGGACGCCCGACGACGATGTAGTCCGCGCCGTTGAGGAACGCCTGCCGGTCCGTCACGACGCGCTTCTGATCGTCCGTGAGCCGGTTCTCGAGCGGCCGGATCCCGGGACTCACGATCAGGAAGCCGTCGCCCAGCGCCTCGCGCAGGCGAGGGCCCTCGACGCCCGACGCGATCACGCCGTCACAGCCGGCGGCCATCGCTCGCTTCGCCCTCGACAGAACCAGCCGCTCGACGCTCACGCCCTCGGGAAACCCGAGGTCGCGAAGATCGCCTTCGTCCATGCTCGTGAGGACGGTGACCCCGAGGATCTGGAGCGCGCCCTTCTCGGAGCACGCCGCCTGGATCATCGCCTCGTTGCCGTGGACCGTGACGAACGTGACGCCCGTGTCGCGGAGCTGCCGGACGGCCGCTCGCACGGTCTCCGGAACGTCGAAGAGCTTGAGATCGACGAAGATTCGCTTGCCCATCGCCGCGAGCTTCTCGACGAGCGAGAGATAGTTGCCCGCGAGGAGGATCTCGAATCCCATCTTGTAGAAACGGACCGCGTCTCCGAGCGCGCCAACGAAGCGCAGCGCGTCGTCGTGCGAGGGGAAATCGAGCGGGAAGATGAGCCGCTCCTCGCGCGGAATCCGCTTCGTCGAGAGGAGGGTCTTCTCAGGCGCGTCGCGAGTCGGCATGATCGGCGGCGAAGCTCATAGCACGGCTACGCGCGCGAGGTGAGCCGCGATCGACCTCGGAGCACGCAGAAAAGAAAATGGCCCCCCGGTCACTCGACCGGAGGGCCTATTCGATCTGGCGTCCTGAGACCAGGAGAAGGCGGGGTGCCGTTCTGGGGGAATGCGCCTTTTGTTCTCGTTCGTCTCAGGGCCTCGGTCCGTCGAGTAGCGCGCCCACGTCACTCGCCGAACCGAACCAAATCGACTCCACGCCCCACTGCATGAGCATGAAGCGTGCCAGCCCGTCGTGCGCCGCCGCGGCGACGCAACCGCCCGTTCTTGCTGAGTTCGCGCCGCGGCGCAGCCCGGCGGCGCGTGGCAGGGTGCCGCATGAAGTGGCATCGGTTCGCACGCCGGCGCCGGCGTTGGCTGCTAACAATCCGAGTTCATTCGAGATTCCTTCTCTTTCGCGGGTGCAGCCGGCGAGCGCACCGCAGCCTTTTGCGGCACCCGCCCTGATCGCCATCGCGCTCCACTTCGTGGCCGCGGCGCTCGGCTGCGCTTCGCCTCGTTCGCTCGCCGGACCGCCGATCGAGCGGTTTCGCGCTCCCGCTGACGCGGCCGCTCCCGGAACGTGCGCCTGGTACGGCGACTCCGATGGCGAGAGCCTCTACTTCGGCGAGTCCGCGTTCTGGGCCGCGATGCGCGAGGGAGGAGGCAACCCCGAGGCGGATCTCGCGCGCAGGGGCGCGAAGCAGATCGGACGCTTCGACCTCGCGGCGCAGCGGATGAGACCGCCCGTGGCGGTCGACGTCGCGGGCGGCTCGGGCATCTGGGACGTGCTGCCAGCGCACGGCCGCGTCTACTTCACGACGTTCTTCGGCCCCGCCGGAGCCGTCGATCCGGACTCGGGAGCGCTCGAGGTCTTCACCGCACTCGGCACGGGCCTGAACGAGCTCGCGCCGGGCCCGGACGGGACGATCCTCGCCTCCCGCTACGGCGCTGCGGGCGGCGGCGCGGGATCGGTGGTGCGGATGACACCGAACGGCGAGCGCGTCGCCGAGCTCGAGCTGGGCGCGCCGCCGGGCTACGTCGCCGCGCCCAAGACCGTCGCGTGGGATCCGGTGCGACGAGAGATCTGGGTGACGGTCGACCTCGTCTCGCGATCCGGCGGTGCGCCGGCAACCGACGCCCGGCGCCTCGCCCCCAACGGGCGCGAGGTCGAGCGCATCACGGAGCCCGAGATCCAGTTCGTCGCGTTCGCGAGCGACGGAACGGGATACTTCGCGGCGCGGACGGGAGCGCTGCTCGAGCTGCTCTTGCTGGAGCCGCAGATGTCCGGGCCGCCGCTCGCCGCCGCGCGCCGCATCGTACTCGACCGCAGCTTCCCGGCCGCTGCCGACTTCGTCCAGGACATCCACCCCGCCGGCGACGGCCGTGTCGTCCTCACGCGCTGGAGCGGAAAGGTCCACGTCGTCGACGCGCGAACCGACGACGCGCGTACCGTCGAGCTCCCGCGCGAGAACGGAAAGGGGCTCTACTACAGCGGCGTTCTCCGTGGCCGGCGCCTGTGCGCGACCTACTGCGAAGGCATCGAGGTGGTGTGCGCCGATCTGCCCTGATCGCTCGCCGCGCGGGCGCCCTTCGGTAAGCTCCGGGCGTGTACGCGGAGCGGCGGCGGCGATTCCTCGAGAAGATGGGCCCGGATGCGGTCGCGCTGCTGTGCGGGGCGAAGCTCGCGACGCGCTCCGCCGACACGCACTTCGCGTTCCGGCAGGACAGCGACTTCCACTACCTCACGGGCTTCGACCACCCGAACGCCGCGGCGGTGCTGCGGACCGACGGCGGCCCCGCGTTCACGCTCTACGCCGAGCCGCGCGAGCGCGACGCCGAGACGTGGACGGGCTACCGGCCGGGCGTCGAAGGGGCCGTCCGCGACTTCGGCGCCGGCGAGGCGCATCCGATCGGAGAGCTCCTCGACCACGTCCCGAAGCTGATCGAACGCGCACGGCGGCTGCTGGTCGTCCTCGGGCGCGACGGCGCGCTCGACGCGAAGCTCACCGCGGCGCTCGACGAGATGCGGCTGCGCTCGCGAACGGGCGTCGTTCCGCCGTCGGAGATCGTCGATCCGCGGTCGATCCTGCACGAGATGCGGCTGTTCAAGGACGTGGCGGAGATCGAGATCATGCGCCGCGCGGCGGCGATCACGCTCGAGGCGCACCGTGCGACGGCGCCTGGCGCGCGCGCGGGCCGCTTCGAATACGAGCTCGAGGCGATGCTCGAGTATCACTTCCGCAGGCGCGGCGCGTCGGGGCCCGCGTACGGAACGATCGTCGGCGGCGGCGCGAACGCGACCGTGCTCCATTACGTCACGAACCGCGCCCGGCTGCGCGAGGGCGATCTCGTCCTGATCGACGCCGGCTGCGAGCTCGAGGGCTACGCCTCCGACGTGACGAGGACGTACCCGGTCGGCGGCCGCTTCGAGGGGCCGGGGGCCGCGATCTACGAGATCGTCCTCGACGCGCAGGAAGTGGCGATCGCCGCCGCGAAGCCCGGCGCGACGCTCGACGACGTCCACACGGCGGCCGTCCGGCGCCTCACCGAGGGGATGGTGTCGCTCGGCCTTCTCGCGGGCGAAGTCGACGGACTCGTCGAGAGCGGCGCGTACAAGCCGTACTACATGCACCGCACCAGCCACTGGCTCGGACTCGACGTGCACGACGTCGGCGCGTACACCCTCGAGGGTCGCGCGCGCGCGCTCGAGCCCGGCATGGTCTTCACCGTCGAGCCGGGCCTCTACGTGCGCGCGGACGACGAGAAGGCGGACCCTCGCCTGCAGGGCATCGGCGTTCGCATCGAAGACAACCTTCTCGTGACCGCGGACGGCCACGAGAACCTCACCGCGGCGATCGCGAAGCGTCCCCGGGACGTCGAGGCGTGGGTCGCCGGGAGCTGACGGGGACGCATCCATGGCCGACATCGAATCCCTCCTGCGCGAGAAGCGCGTCTTCCGGCCCGATGCCGCCTTCGCGAAGCAGGCGAACTGGGGCCCGAAGAAGGTCGCCGAGCTGCGGCGACTCGCCGCGCGCAGCCCGGAGCGCTTCTGGGAGCGCATGGCGAAGGAGTACGTCTCCTGGTTCCGGCCGTGGAAGAAGGCGCTCGACTGGAAGCCGCCGTTCGCGAAGTGGTTCACCGGCGCGCAGACGAACGTCTCGTACAACTGCATCGACCGGCATCTCGAGGGCGAGAACGCGTGGCGGCGCAACAAGGCCGCGATCGTCTGGGAGGGCGAGCCCGGCGACTCTCGCGTCCTCACGTTCGGCGATCTGCACCGCGAGGTCTGCAAGTTCGCGAACGTGCTGCTCGCGCAGGGCGTCAAGAAGGGCGACCGCGTCGCGATCTACATGCCGATGATCCCCGAGATCGCGATCGCGATGCTCGCGTGCACGCGGATCGGCGCGCCGCACACCGTCGTCTTCGGCGGCTTCTCGGCCGACGCGCTCCGCGACCGGATCGTCGACGTCGGCGCGAAGCTCGTCGTGACGGCCGACGGCGGCTGGCGGCGCGGCAAGATCGTCGAGCTCAAAGACGCGGTCGACGAGGCCGTCGCCGGGACCAAGGGCGTCGAGCGCGTGATCGTCGTCCGCCGAACGGGCGAGCCGGTTTCGATGAAGGCCGGCCGCGACGTGTGGTGGGACGACGTCATGGCGGAGGCGTCCGCGGCGAGGCCCCCCGCGAAGCTCGACGCCGAGCATCCGCTCTTCGTCCTCTACACCAGCGGCTCGACGGGCAAGCCGAAGGGCATCCTGCACACGACCGGCGGGTACCTCACGCACGTCGCCGCGACCTCGCACGCGATCTTCGACCTGAAGGAAGACGACACGTTCTGGTGTACGGCCGACGTGGGCTGGGTGACCGGTCACTCGTACGTTCTCTACGGGCCGCTCGCGAACGGAGCGACCACGGTCATGTACGAGGGCGCGCCGAACCATCCCGGCCCCGACCGCTTCTGGGCGATCGTCGAGAAGTACCGCGTGAGCACCCTGTACACGGCGCCGACCGCGATCCGCACCTTCATCCGCTGGGGCGACGAGCATCCGAACCGCCACGACCTCTCGTCGCTCCGCCTGCTCGGGACGGTCGGCGAGCCGATCAATCCCGAGGCGTGGATGTGGTACCACCGCGTGATCGGGAAGAAGCGCTGCCCGATCGTCGATACCTGGTGGCAGACCGAGACCGGCGGCGTCCTGATCACGCCGCTGCCCGGCGCCGTCGCGACGAAGCCCGGCTCGTGCACGCTGCCCTTCCCCGGGATCGAGCCGCGCGTGGTCGACGCGGAGGGAAACCCGACGAAGGCCGGACAGGGCGGCTTCCTCACGCTGCGCAGGCCGTGGCCGGGCATGCTGCGCGGCATCTGGGGCGACCCGGCGCGCTACCGCGAGCAGTACTGGAGCCGCTACCCGAACGTCTACTTCACCGGCGACGGCGCGCAGTGCGACGAGGACGGCTACTTCTGGGTGATGGGCCGCGTCGACGACGTGATGAACGTCTCCGGCCACCGCATCGGAACGATGGAGGTCGAGAGCGCGCTCGTCTCGCACCCCGGCGTCGCCGAGGCCGCGGTCGTCGGACGGCCCGACGACCTCACCGGAACGGCGATCGTCGCCTTCGTGACGCCCAAGACGGGAACGCACGCGAACGCGACGCTGCGCGAAGCGCTCCGCAGCCACGTCTCGCGCGAGATCGGCGCGCTCGCGCGGCCCGCGGAGGTGCGCTTCACCGACGCGCTGCCCAAGACGCGCTCGGGGAAGATCATGCGGCGCCTGCTGCGCGACGTGGCGTCGGGCAAGGAGACCGTCCAGGACACGACGACGCTCGAGGACCTCTCCGTCCTCGCGCGGCTGCGCGGGCAGGACGAGGCGTAACGCGCGGAGCCGGCCCGCGGCTCAGGGGTTGCCCGGAATCGGATCTTTGAAAGTTGGAAGGGCCGAAGGTTCCGTCTTCGGTGTTCTGGCAGTAGGCGGCCCGGTCGCGGGGTCGTAGGTGCGGAAGTAGTTGTAGTGCAGCCCGGTCTCGAAGTCGTAGTACTGGCCGGACAGGCGGACGTTGAGCACGAAGCCATGGCCGTCGTTGTCGGGGTCCTCGTTCACGGTCGCCGCGCCGAAGGGCTCGTAGCTCGCGCGCCAGAGGACGACGGGGCTGGTGGGGCTCGCCGCCGTCGTCGCCGTGACGGCCAG
>JAYRMX010000314.1:0-13981 GCA_041912475.1 Myxococcota bacterium | reverse complement strand
CCGCGCCGACACCGGCGAGGATCGGCGTCCGGTACGTTGGGAAGCCGAGGTCGCGCTGAATGCGCTTGCTCAGGTCTTCGACCTCGGAGATGAGGTAGTGACAGCCGTCGCCGCTGGCCGCGAGGCCGCGCAGATAGCGGGGCAGGTCGACGCCGACGACCGCGACACCGTCGCGTGCAAGCGCACGCGCGTCGCGGGCGAGCGCGTCGTTCCAGCCGTCGGCGTCGGAGAACAGGAACACGAGCCCGGCGCTGCCGCCGCCGGTCGGAGCGTAGACCTCGACGCGCCCGAACCGGCCCTCGTCGCGAGACGACGTCTGCGCCGCGGGTTGGCACCCGAAGGCGAACAGGAGCGCGGGGAGCCAGAGGACGAGCCGCTTCGAGCCGCCGCGCGATCCAGCGCCGGCTCGCGTTCGGGGAGCGCGCGGCCGTGATCCCGGGCGACGCAACGGGCGGGCCGCCTGCGGCGCGCTGCTGTCCGAGGCGGCACGGTGACACATGATGCCCGCGTAGCTTGCCGCTCCCGGATCGGCCGATCCACTCGCGCGCGACGGCTCGCGCGAGCTCGCGACGGGCGAATCGTCTCCGGCGTGGTGTAATGAAAGCATGGGGTATTCGATGGCGGCCGGGGCGGAGCCTCCGCGTTCGGCTGCGCTGCGCTTCGACGTCGTCGCCGGCCTCACGGCGGCGGCCGTGGTCCTGCCGAAGGCGATGGCGTACGCCACCGTCGCCGGGCTGCCCGTCGAAGCGGGGCTCTACACGGCCTTCCTCCCGATGCTCGTCTACGGGCTGCTCGGCTCGTCACGGGTCCTGAGCGTGAGCTCCACCACGACGCTGGGGATCCTCGCCGGAGCCGAGCTCGCTCTCGTCGTGCCGGACGGCGACCCGGCGAAGCTCGCCGTCGCCGCCTGCACACTGACCGCCCTCGTCGGCGTCGCGCTGGTCGCGGCATCGCTGCTGCGTCTCGGATTCGTCGCGAACTTCATCTCCACGCCGGTCCTCACGGGATTCAAGGCGGGGATCGGCCTCGTGATCGTTCTGGACCAGACGCCGAAGCTCCTCGGGATCCACATCGCGAAGCAAGGATTCTTTCGCGACGTGCTGAGCACCGCGCACCACCTGCCCGAGACTTCCCTCGTGACGCTCGCAGTGGCGGTCGCGACGCTGGGCATCCTCATCGGGCTGGAGCGTCTGTGGCCGCGCTCGCCGGCTCCCCTGATCGCCGCCGGTGGCGGCATCGCAGCGTCATGGCTCTTCCACCTCGCCGCCGAGGGAGTCTCGACGGTCGGCTCGATTCCGCGCGGGCTCCCCTCGCTCACGATTCCCGATCTTGCTCTCGCCAGCGTGCTGGCGCCGGGCGCGCTCGGCATCGCGCTCATGAGCTTCACCGAGTCGGTTGCCGCGGGGCGCGCTTTCGCGCGGCGTGGCGAGCCTCCGATCCGGGCCAACCGCGAGCTTCTCGCGACGGGTGCGGCGAATCTGGCCGGCGCATTCTTCGGCTCGATGCCGGCCGGGGGCGGCACGTCGCAGACCAGCGTCGTACGCGCGTCCGGAGGCCGGTCGCAGGCGGCATCGCTGGTCGCGGCGGGAGCGGCCGCCGCGACGATGCTGTTCCTGGCGCCGGTCCTCGGCTTGCTCCCTCACGCCACGCTCGCTGCGGTCGTCATCGTCTACTCGGTCGGGCTCATCCAGCCGGCCGAGTTCCGCGCCATCCGCAGGGTTCGGGCGATGGAGTTCCGCTGGGCGCTCGTCGCGTGCGTGGGCGTGCTGATCTTCGGCACCCTCAAAGGGATCGTGGTGGCGATCATCGTGTCGATGATCGGACTGGCCAGCCAGACCGCGCATCCCCGCGTGTACGTGATCGGCCGCAAGCGCGGGGCCGACGTGTTGAGGCCCCTCTCGGACGCGCACCCCGACGACGAAACCTTCGACGGCCTGCTCATTCTGCGTCCGGAAGGGCGCCTCTTCTTCGTCAACGCGGAGGACGTGGTGGCGCAGGTCGACGCCTTCGTGACGCGGTACGAGCCGCGGGTGCTGGTGCTCGACATGAGCCGCGTCCCCGATCTCGAGTACTCGGCGCTGACGGCGCTCGTCGAGAGCGACGACCGCGCCCGCACGCGGGGCGTCGCGCTCTGGATCGTCGGGCTGAATCCCGGCGTGCTCGAGGTGGTCCGGAACGCGGGGCTCTTCGAGCGGTTCGGACGCGAGCGCATGCTCTTCAACGTGCGGGCCGCGATCCGGCGCTTCGAGTCGCTGCCCGCGGTGGCGGGCGGTGCGGCGCCGCCGGCCGGCTCCTGATCGCAGAGGGCCGGGCCGGGAGCGCACGGGAGCCGGGCTTCCGTTCCGGGCCGTGACGCGGGCTCGTCACTGCGGCGGCGTCCAGCCGGCGAGCAGTGCGCGAAGCCGCTCGGGGGTGTTGCACGCGGGATCTTCGAGCACGCGCTCGGTGAGGAAGCGCAGCGCCGCGCCGACGGTGCGGCCGGGCCGGCAGCCGAGGGCCTGCATCACGCCCTCGCCGTCGATCGCGAGGTCGAAGCGATGCAGCGCGAGCGCGCCCGCGGCGCGAACGCGTGCGAGGCCGGCTTCGAGCGCATCGAGGCGCGCGCGAGCGGGCGCGTCGTCGCCGCGAGCGGCCGCGCCGATCTCGGCGCGTCGCAGCGCGATCAGCGCGAGGACGTTCTCCTCGCCCGCGCGCTGGAGCAGCCGGCGCAGCGAGGTGTCGCATCCCGAATCGGTGCCGCCTTCGATGGGATGGTGCCGGAGCAGCAGCGCGACGCGCCGGGCCGTCCGGCGCGGGAAGCGAAGGCCGGCGAGGATGGACTGCGCGCGCGTCCCGCGCAGCAGCGCGGCGAGGCGGAGCGCGAGATCGCCGGGGAGCGCGGCGACGACGCCCGGCGCGTCCGCGCGAGCGCCCGGCGCGAGGCGCTGCGCGAGGCCGGTGCGGGCGAGCAGCGAGAGCCCCTGCGCCGCCCACGCGCCGCACAGCAGCGCCTCGAGCTCGGCGCGGATGCGCTCGCGCGCGACGCCCGCGAGGGCGTCGCGCGCTCCCGGCAGCGCCGCCTCGAGCGCGGGGTCGGGCTCGAGGCCGAGCGTCGCGACGAGCCGCGCCGCGCGAAGGGCCCGGAGCGGGTCTTCGGCGAGGCGGTCGGACGCCGAGCCGACCGCGCGCAGGCAGCCGGCGGCGAGGTCCTTGCGGCCTTCCCACGGATCGACGAGCGCTCCGGTCGCCGGATCGAGCGCGATCGCATTCACGGTGAAGTCGCGATGCGCGAGGTCGGCTTCGAGGCTCGCTCCCGCGCGGTACGTGGTGACGTCGACCATCCCGGCCTCGGTCGGGACCGTCACCGTTCCGTGTCGGATGCCGGTGGCGATCGCGCGCGGAAAGAGGGCGAGGACGGCTTCGGCCGGCGCGGAGGTGACGAGATCGAAGTCGTGAATCGCCTGCCCGCGCAGCGCGTCGCGGATGCAGCCGCCGACGAGATGGGCCTCGTGCCCGGCGCTGCGAAGGCGTGCGGCGAGCGCGCAGACGGCGGGAGACAGCGCGCGGGAGAGCAGCTCCGCATCGTCGGCCGCACGGGGAAGGGACA
This sequence comes from Myxococcota bacterium, assembly GCA_041912475.1. Classification (GTDB taxonomy): domain Bacteria; phylum Myxococcota_A; class UBA9160; order UBA9160; family UBA9160; genus MYXO. The sequence goes on along the minus strand of JAYRMX010000314.1, from coordinate 10,395 downwards.
TCGGGACGAGTGTACCCGGCCGGCGCCGAGTGCGGCGGAGCTCGCCGCGAGGTACAAGGCCGGAATGAACTCGCTCCGCTTTCGAGCGCCGGGGACGACGCTCTCGCTCACGGCGCTGCTCGCGCGCGCGATGCCGCAGGCGGACGAGGGCGCGATCGCCCGCGCGGTCCGCGGCGGGAGCGTTCGCGTGGCCGGCCGCGTCGAGCGCGACCCGGCGTCTCGTGTCGCGCCGGGAGCGCGCATCGCCGCGACCGGGATGCCGGCGGCCGCCGTCGGGCAACCCGATCGGTCGCGGGTTCGGCTTCGCGGCCCCGACTTCGTCGTCGTCGAGACGCGGCCGCCGGCGATCCGAGCGCCGGCGGGCGCTGCGGCGAGCGTGCCGGCGCTGCGAAGGGCGGGCGAGGACCCTCTCGACGCTGCAGCGGAGCCGCTGCTCCCGGTGATCGAGGGCGACGCGGCCGCGTGCTCGCTGTCGCTCTTCGCGACGAGCGAGGCGGCGCGTGCGCGCCTGCTCGCCGCGCTCGTTCGCGGCGGAGCGCGCGAGGAGCGCGCCCTCGTCGAGGCGACTCTCTGGCGAAGCGGCGTGCTCGCGACCGGCGCGAAGGAGAGCGCGTCGCTCGGCTTCGAGGTCGTGTGCGAGCGCGACGGCGTGGCGGAAGTGGCGCTCGCTCCCGGTGCGCTCGCTCCCGGCGCGCTGCGCGAGACGCTCGGCCGCGCGGGCGCCGCGATCGTCGGCGACGCGCGCTTCGGCGGGCGCCTCGTTGCGGGCGGGCTTCGCCTGTGGAGCGTGCGTCTTCGGATCCCCGAGGAGGGAATCGATGTCGAATGCGACGCGCCGGAGGGCGTCTGGCCCGAGGAGCCGGTCTTTGCGCCGAGCGGGCGCGGCGGCGAGCGTGCGGGCGAAGCGGCGTCGCTCGTCGTGTCGCTCGCGACGCTTCGCGCGCTCGCGCGCGGGCATCCGTGGGTGTTCGCCGACGGCGAGACGGGCGACGCCGGAGCGTTTCGTCCGGGCGCGCTGGTTGCGCTGCGCGGGCCGAGCGGCGAGCCCGGAGGCTTTGCTCGCATCGAAGGGGAGGGCGCGCTCGCGGCGCGCGTGTGGTCGCGCGGCGACTCGCCGGGTGCGAGCGTCGAAGCGCGTGTCGCGGCGGCGATCGGCCGGCGCCGCAGGCTCCTCGCCGCGGCGGAGCGAGACGGCGCGACGGACGCCTTTCGTCTCGTGCACGGCGAGGCCGATGGCCTTCCGGGTCTCGCGATCGATCGGCTCGGCCCGTGCCTGCGCGTGCTCGTGACGAGCCGTGCGTGCGCGCAGATCGTGCCGCGGGCGATCGATGCGACGCTCCGCACGCTCGGCGGCGCGATGCGTGCGGACACCCCCGTCGTCGAGGTGCTGCACCTGCGCGAGCCTCCGCCCGGAATGCTCGAGTGCGTGCGGCTCGCGCGCGGGACGCTCGCGCCCGAAGCAACCCGCGAGGGAGGCTGCGTCGTCGTTCGCGAGCGAGGCCTTCTGTTCGAGGTGGATCCTGGCCTCTCGCGACCCGCGCATCCGTCGCCCGGGATCGGCCTCTACCTCGACCAGCGCGAGAACCGCGAGCGTCTCGCGCACCGAGCGCGCGGCGGCCGCTGGCTCAACCTCTTCGCGCACACGGGGGCCTTCAGCGCGGCGCTCCTCGCCGCGGGCGCTGCCGAGGTCGTGAGCGTCGACCTCTCGGCCGCCTGGCTGCGTGCTCTCGATGCGACACTCGAGCGCAACGCGCTCGACGCCGCGCGCCACCGCTCCGTGCGCGGCGACAGCCGGCGCTATTTCGAGCGCCTCGCCGGCGACGAGCGATTCGACGGCATCGTCCTCGATCCGCCGACCGCCGCGGCGGCCGGACGGCGCTTCTGGTCGGTGCGGCGTGATCTCGAGCCGCTCGTCGAGAGCGCGCTCGGGCGCCTCGCGCCGCGCGGCTGTCTGCTCGTGTGCCGAAACGATCGCGCCGGAAGCCGCACGCTCGAGGCGCTCGTGCGAAGGGCGGCGAGCCGCGCAGGCGTGGGCCTCGCCGAGCTGCTGGCCGCGCCGCCGGGTGAGGACTTCCCGTCGCTCGCCGGCTTTCCCGAAGGCGACCCGTTCGAAGGCGTGCTGGCGGTGCGGGCGGCGCGCTGAGCCGGGCGACTCCGGCGCGACCCGGCTTCGCCTCCGGGTGCTTTCCCCTCCCCGATCGCGGGTCTTTCGACGCGCTCTGCACATGATTGCGCCGGCAGGGGGGCCGCACTGACACCTCGCGCCCCTTGCCGCGCACTCACCCACAGAGCCGCGGCGGCGGAGGGATCCGCTGCGGGTCGGGGGTGAGCTGCATGCGTGCGTCGTTCCGTCTCGTACCCGGGCGGCTGGCCTGCCGCCGCGTTCTCGGTGCGTTCGCGATCGCGTGGGGTGTGCTCGCCGCGGGCGGCGCCCGGGCGCTCACGATCGACGACACGAACCCGATCTACTTCCTCGGCGGAGGGCTGTTCGGCTTCTCGCAGTCGGCGGTCGAGGCCGCGGGGCTCTCGGTCGTCGATCACGCGACGCCGGCGGATCAGTTCCTCACCGCGGGCAACGCCATCTACGGCCCGCAGCTCTCGATCACGCAGAGCCTCGGACCGATTCATCAGAACCCGCAGGCCGACTACCAGGATCCGGCCGCCGGCTGCCACGAGGGCGACGTGTGTCAGACGCCGGAGAACCCGTTCATCGCCGACTCGACCTGGACCGTCACGAACAACACGGGACGCGATCTCGCGTGGGTGATGCTCGTCTTCACGCGCGTCTCGCTCAGCGGCGGCTATCCGGACATCCCCGTGGCCCTCGACGGCAACCGGATCTTCATCCTCGAGTACACGGCGGGCGGGCAGACGTACTACTTCGGCATGGTGTCGCTCGGTCCGCTCGGCAACGGAGACGGGTCGGCCGGTGAGCATGCCCAGTCGACGCAGTTCACGATGCGATATATCGTCGGCGGCGACATGCCGTTCTCGGGCAATGAACAGGTGATGCCGCCTCTCGGTGTATACGGGCTCGAGCGGGCAGGGGGGCCGATCCCCGAGCCCGCGACCGCGCTGCTGCTGGCATCGGGCCTGATGGCGCTCGCGATGGCAAGACGGTCGCGGGCTTGACGCCGGGCGCCGCGAGGCGCTCCCCCCCGCGCTCCGCATTCGCGGCCCTTGCTCGCACGCTGCTCGCCGTCGCGCTCACCACCTCGCAGGCCGGCCTCGCGCGCGCGGACGACGCGCGACGCGAGGCGGTCGATCTCGTCGAGGCTCACCGCTGCGAGCGCGCGCTGCCGGCGCTCGATCGAGCGCGCAAGGCCGATCCGGGCGATGCCCGGCTCGCGCTCCTCGCCGCCGAGTGCCAGATCCGGCTGAAGCGGTACCCCGAGGCGCTCGCGTCGCTGGCCGACGTGAGACGCCTCGATCCGCGGCTCCCGGACGCCGATCTGTACCGCGCGATCGCCGAGTACCACACGGGCGATCTCGACGCGGCCGAGCGCAGCCTCGAGACCGCGCGCGAGACCAGCCCCGGCCGCGCGGATACCGATCTCTACCTCGGCCTGGTTCTCCTCCAGCGCGGCAAGCCTCGCGAAGCGGCGCAGGCGCTCGCCCGCGCGCGGACGAGAGACGCCGCCGCGGTCGAGCCGGTGGCGTCGTATTACGAGGGTGTCGCGCTCGACGCCGCGGGAGAACGCGACGGCGCGCGCGACGCGCTGCGGCGCGTTCAGGAGCTCGCGCCGGGAAGTGACTGGGCGCAGGCGGCCGCGCGCAGGCTCGAGACCGCGCTCGGATGGGGCCCGCGACACGCCTTCGCCGAGATCTCGTCGGGCACCGAGTGGAACACCAACGTGACGCTCGCGGGCAGCGACATCACGCCCGGCGAGATCTCCGGCCGGCGCGACATCGACACGATGTGGTCCGCCGTCGCGGGTGCGGAGATCTACCGTGGCGAGAGCTTCGCGGTCGGTGCGCTCGCGAGCTACTACGGCAATGCGCACACGACGCTCTACGAGTTCGACCTCGAGTACCCCGGCTTCTCGGTCTGGATCGATCGCCCGCTCTCGGACGACACGACGCTGCGCTTCCAGAGCGATTTCAGCTACGCGTGGTACGGCTACCGCCCGTACGAGGTGTACGGCGGCCTCTCGCCGCAGGTCTACCAGAGCTGGCACGACTACGGCCTCACGTGGGGCTACGCGAAGTTCTACGGCGGCGACTTCTTCTTCGACAACGTCGACTACCCGGACATCGGCCAGCCGGGCGGGTTCGGCCCGCCGGGAGTCGACGAAGCCGCGGCGCGAAACCGCGACGGCTGGGGCCTCACGGCGGGCGCGGTGCACACGCTGCCGATCCCCGCGACGGGCATCGAGCTGCGCGGCGGAGGCAACTACCTGCACTACTGGTCCGTCGGCCCCGAGTGGCGCTTCGACGGCTGGGAGGCGCTGCTCGGGTTTCGCGCGCCGCTGCTCTGGGAGATCGCGCTCGATGGCCAGGCCGGCTTCATCTACCGCGCCTTCTACCACCCTTCGACGTATCCGCAGAACAACACGCTTCCGCTCGAGTACGCGGGCGTGAAGCGCCGCGACAACGTTTGGCAGTTCGAGGTGAAGCTCGAGCGCCCGGTGACGCCGTGGCTCAAGGCGTCGGCTCGCTACTACTACCTCGACAACGGCTCGAACACGAACGTCTTCAACTACCGGCAGCAGATCTGGGGCGGATACCTCACGGTCTCGTTCCGGCAGCCATGAGCGCTCGAGACGCAGGCGGGCCGCAGCTCGGGCCGCATCCGGCCGGCCTCGAAGTGGATCGGCCGCTCCTCTCACGCGCCGGCAACGTCACCTCCGGGGCCGCCGGCGTCACTCACCGTACGGGAGCCCGGCCCCCCGGGAGGTGCGCTTCGATGAGGTTCTCGGTCCGCGTTCGCCGGCTCGCGCTCGCCTCGTTCGCGGGCGCGTTCGTCGCAGCGTTCGGCGCCGCGTCGCATGCCGACCCGGCGGCCGGGCCGCCCGCGACGGCCGGCGGCGACGCGTGCGCGGAGGGGCAGCTTCGCGAGGGCAAGAGCTGCATGCACCGCATCGCGCCGCCGGGCGCGTGCGCGAGCGCGCGGGGCCATGGCGAGGACGGCGGCGCGGGCGGAGCCGGCGCGTGCGGCGACGGCGACATCGGCGCGGCGAGCGACCGCTTCTCGCCGGTCGACGTCGCGGCCGGCGGGGCTGCTCCCGGCGGCGGCTTCACTCCCCCGGCCCCCGGGCCGGGGCCCGGCCCGCAGCCGCAGCCGTGCGACGTGGGCTGCGGCCCGCCCGGTGGCGGCCCGCCCGGCGGCGGTCCGCCTCCGCCTCCGCCCGCGCCGGGAATCACGGTGATCGAGTCGCCGGCCGTTCCCGACCCGCTGCCCGGCCTCAAGTAGCGCGCCGCGCGCGCCGGTCGGCCGATCCGGCTGGGGTATGCTGGCACCGATGAGCCCCGGCGCGCTCTCCCTGCCGGCTCGCGCGGCGAGGATCCGCGCGCACGGCGGTCACTGGCCGCTGCCGGAGCCGCTGCGCTCGCTGCGCAGCGAAGTCGAGGCGCGCGCCGCGCACCTTCCCACGCGGCTCAACGAGTTCGGGGTCGATGATTTCGGCTTCGACCCCGACTACGCGCAGCCGCTGCTCCTCGCCGCCGCGCTCTTCTACCGCTACTGGCTGCGGGTCGAGACGGAGGGCATCGAGCGCGTCCCGCCGGGGCGCGTGCTCCTGATCGCGAACCACGCGGGCAACACGTTCGCGTACGACGGAACGATGCTGATGGCCGCGCTCTACCTCGAGGGCCAGCCTCCGCGCATCGTGCGCGGGATGGGCGAGTACTACCTGCCGACGATCCCGTGGTTCAACATCCTCATGCAGCGCATGGGCTCCGTGGTCGGGACGCCGGAGAACTGCGCGCAGCTCCTCGAGCGTGACGAGGCGATCATGGTGTTTCCGGAGGGCGAGCGCGGGTTCGTGAAGCCCTGGCGAAAGCGCTACCAGCTCCAGCGCTTCGGGCTCGGCTTCCTGCGGCTCGCGCTCGAGACCGACACGCCGATCGTCCCGGTCGGAATCGTGGGCGGCGAGGAGCAGTCGCCGGGGATCGCGAACGTACGCTGGCTCGGGCGGCTCGTCGGCTCGCCGGCGTTCCCGATCACGCCGCTCTTTCCGTGGCTCGGCCTGCTCGGCTTCCTGCCGCTTCCCGTGAAGTTCCGGATCCACTTCGGAGAGCCGCTGCGCTTCGAAGGCGACTCGAACGAGGAGGACGCGGCGATCGAGCCGAAGGTCGAGCGCGTGAAGAGCGAGATCCGAACGCTGATCCGCGACGCTCGCGCGAAGCGGCGGAGCTGGTTCTGGTGAGCGGCGGCGCTCCGCGCGAGGCGACGCGTGCCCTCGGGAGCGGCGGCGCTCGCTCGAGGCCGCGGAGCCGAAGTCGATGAGCCGCGACGCCCGCGGGCTGCGAACGGCGCTCGTCATCACGGCCGTCTTCCTCGCGGTCGAGATCGCCGGCGGGCTCGTCTCGGGAAGCGTTGCGCTGCTCGCGGACGCCGGTCACATGGCGACCGACGTCGCTGCGCTCGCCCTCGCGCTCTTCGCGCTGCGGGTCGCCGAGCGCGAGCCGACGGCGAGCAAGACCTACGGCTACCGGCGCACCGAGATCCTCGCAGCGCTCGCGAACGGTCTGGTCCTCGTCGGCGTCTCGGTGATGGTCGCCGTCGACGCGATCGGCCGCCTCGTCCAGCCGCCCGACGTGCGCGGCGGCCTCATGCTCGGCGTCGCGGTCGTGGGCCTGCTCGCGAACCTCGCGTCGGCCGCCGTGCTGCACGCCGGCCACCGCCACAGCCTCAACGTACGCGGCGCGTTCCTGCACGTGCTCGGCGACGCGCTCGGCTCCGTGGGCGCGATCGCCGCCGCCGTCCTGCTGATGGCCTTTGGCTGGGAGCTCGCCGACCCGATCGCCGCGCTGCTCATCACCGTGCTGATCCTCGTCTCGGCGTGGCGGCTCGTGAAGGAGTCGCTCGACGTTCTGATGGAGGCCGCTCCCGGCCACGTCGACATGACCGCGCTCGTTCGCGGGATGCGCGCCGTGCCGGGCGTCGTCGACGTCCACGACCTGCACGTCTGGACGCTCACGTCGGGCTACCACGCGATCAGCGCTCACGTCGACGTCGGCGACGCCGCGGACGCTGCGAGCGTGCTGCGCGCGCTGCAGCGGCTCGCGCAGGAGCGCTTCGGCCTCGATCACACGACCTTCCAGCTCGAGCCGCACGACGCGGGCCGCTCGGCCGAGCCCTGCGCCGCGTGCCCTTCGCCGCCGGCCGCGCGGTCGGGCGAAGCCCTCGGCGCGGCGCGCTGAGCGCGCGGAGGCGCTGCGCGTCGCATGCCGGCGGGGCGGCGCGCGGGCGTCGCAGCGCCGTGCGGTGAGCGGGCGCGCGCGGTGCACCGTCACGAGATCGAGTACTTCTGCATCTTCTTGTACAGGCCTTCGCGCGTGATCCCGAGCCGGCGCGCGGTCGCCGCGCGGCGGCCGCCCTGAGCGTCGAGCGCACGGCGGATGAGCCAGGCCTCGATGCGGCCGAGCTGCTGGCGCAGCGTCTCCTCGCAGGTGCCGGCGGCCTCGACGGGCTCGAGCACCGACCCGAGGCGCTCGGAGAAGTGCTCCGGAAGGAGCGGGTCGCCGGACTCGGCGAGCGCGAGCGCGCGCTGGACCTCGTTCTCGAGCTCGCGGACGTTTCCCGGCCAGCCGTGCGCGAGGAGCAGGCTCGCCGCATCGCGCGAGAGCGTGCAGCCGTCCTTGCCCTCGCGCGCGCCGTGCAGGGCGAGAAAGTGCGCGCACAGCGGCAGCACGTCCTCGGGCCGTTCGCGCAGCGGCGGCACCGTGATCGGAAACACGGCGAGCCGGTAGTAGAGATCGGCGCGGAAGCGTCCGGCCGCGATCTCCGCGCGGAGCTGGCGGTTGGTCGCGGCCACGAGCCGCACGTCGACGGGCCGCGCGCGCGTCCCCCCGACCGGGCGCAGCTCGCGTTCCTGCAGCACGCGCAGGAGCTTGGCCTGGATCGAGAGCGGCATCTCGCCGACCTCGTCGAGGAAGAGCGTGCCGCCTTCCGCCACCTCGAACAGCCCCTTCTTGTCGCGGTCGGCGCCGGTGAACGCCCCCTTCACGTGGCCGAAGAGCTCGCTCTCGAGCAGAGGCTCCGGGAAGGCCGCGCAGTTGACGGCCACGAAGGCGCGGGCGGCGCGCGCGCTGCGCGCGTGGATCGCGCGGGCGAGGACCTCCTTGCCGGTGCCGGTCTCTCCGCACAGCAGGACCGACGCGCGGGAGGCGGCCGCGCGGTCGGCGAGGGCGAGCGCGGCCCGCATCGCAGGGCTTCGCGTCGGAGCCGCAGGCGGCGGAGCGGGAGCCTCCTGCGACGCACGCGCGTGTCGGACCGGCCTGGGCCGGCGCCGGACGAGGACGTCCTCGAGGCCGGACAGCAGCGCGCTGGCCCCGCCGCCGGCGAGGATCACGCCGGCCGCGCCGGCCGTGGACAGCCTTTCTCTCGTCGTGGCATCCGCGTTGTTCACGCGAACGAGAACCGGCGGCAGCGGTGACTGACGGCGCAGCTCGGCGAGCGCCGCGAGCGCCGGGGCTTCGCCCGCCGCCGTGAGGACGATGGCGTCGAAGCTCTCGAGCGGCTGCGTCTCCGCATCGCGCACGTCGCGGCTCCAGCAGAACTCGAGCGTCGGCGCGTCGGCCACGAGATCCGATCCGAGGTCCTCGCCGGGACCGATCCACAGCAGGCTGCGAAATCCGAGCACGCGTTCCTCCCGCACCCCCGCGCCGATCGTCCGTAGCAAGCCGCATGCCCGCGGCGTCCGCGCGCGAGCGCTCGCGAAGCCGCTTCCGATCGCCGCGCAGGGCGCAGTCCTGGCGGCCACGGGCCGCCAGGACGGGCCGCGGCGGAGCGTCGATCGGCCCGCGGCCGGCGAGGCTTCGCGGTCTCGGCGCGCGTGAGTCTCGTCGCGGCTCTCGGGCGCGCAGCGCCGCTTCGCCGCGCGTGCGCCCGGCCCGCGCGCCTTGGCCCGCGGCTGCCGTGCCGGATAGACTCGCCGCGCGGCGCGGCGGCGCGCGCGAGGAGGCGTGGTGAACGGCGAAGCGACGCTCGGAGAACGGAAGGACCACGTGCGTTTCGAGGTCGACGAAGGCGTGGGGATCCTCACGCTGCATCGCCCCGACCGGCTGAACGCGATCACGTGGGACATGGCGGCCGACCTCGTCTCGCTCCTGCGCGAGCTGAGGCAGCGCGACGAGGTGCGGACGCTCGTTCTCACCGGCGCCGGCCGAGCCTTCTGCTCGGGCGGCGACGCCGGCTGGCTCTCGGGCGCCGATTCGCGCGGCATGCCGGGCCTCTCCGACGCCCCGCTCGAGCGCTACCAGCGCAAGACGCCGGCCGGCCCGGTCGGCGAGCTCACGCGCATGATCGTCGACGTCGACAAGCCGGTGATCGCGGCGCTGTCGGGGCCGGTGATGGGCGCGGGGCTCTCGTTCGCGCTCGCGTGCGACCGCCGCATCGGCGACCGCACCACGCGCATGTGCGCGGCGATGGTGCGGCTCGGCTTCGCGCCCGACTGCGGGATCACGTACTTCCTGCCGCGCATCACGCGGCTCTCGACCGCGCTCATGATGGTCGAGACGGGGAGGATCCTCGAGGCGGACGAGTGTCATCGCGAGGGCCTTCTCGACGAGCTGGTCGAGCCCGGCGAGGCGCTCGCGCGCGCGCTGGCCTACGCGAAGGAGCTCGCCCGCGGGCCGAGCGTCGCGATCGACCTCGCGCGCCGGTTCATCCACAAGTCGCTCACGTCGACCCTCGACGAGATGATCGACTACGAGGCCGTTGCGGCGACGATGTCGGCGCACACCGAGGACGCGCGCGAGGGGACGAGCGCCTTCGTCGAGAAGCGAAAGCCCGTCTTCAAGGGCCGCTGAGAGCGGCGGGCCGCGGTCAGCCGAGGCCGGCGAGCACCGCGCGTGCGTCGCGAAGATCGGCGAGCTCGAGCCCCTCGTCGAACGAATCGTGGACCGGCGCGAGGACGGTCCGCGCCTCGTCGCGGCGCCCATCCCCTGCGAGCAGCCGCGCGAGGCTCGTCGCCGCGCGCAGCTCGAGCGCGCGCGCCCGCTGCCCGCGCGCGATCGCGACCGCCGAGCGAAAGCGCCACTCCGCCTCCGCCCGGCCGCTCCCGTCGCGCGCGAGCGCCACCTCGCCGCCAATCCGCTCGAGGTCGGCGTCCCAGAACGGCTGCTCCGTGCGCTTCGCCGCAGCGGCGGCCGCAGCGGCGATCGCGTCCGCCTCGGCGAGCCGGCCGGCGCGCAGGAACGCGTCGGCGAGCATCCCGAGGATCTTCGGCT
>JAYRMX010000313.1:0-2145 GCA_041912475.1 Myxococcota bacterium | reverse complement strand
GGCCAGCACGCCGGCTGCGCGCGTGCGGCGCATGCGGCCGAGGATCTGCGCCGCGAGCTCCGGATCGAGCGCGGCGAGAATCGCCGCCGCGCGATCGGCGGGCATGCGGGCGTAGAGGTCGGCAAGGCGCGCAGCGCGCTCGTCGCCGGCGGCGGCCAGCCGCTCGATTCGCTCCTCGACGGCGACGCGAAGCGCTTCGAGCTCGGCGAGCCGGCGCGCCGTCTCCTGCTGCGCGGCGGCGTCGGTCTGCTCGCGCTCGCGAACGAGGCGCTCGCGCCGCGCGAGCGCCTCGCGCTCGGCGCGGATCTGCGCGAGCAGGCCGGCGGCATCGCTCTCGGCCTGCGTACACGCCGGACGCGGCGCTTCGCCCGCCGGCGCAGCGAACGCCGGGAGCGCCCCGAGGAGCGCCGCAGCGAGCAGCGCGCCGCGCCGCCCGTTAGACCAGCGCATCGCCGCTGTCTTCGCCATGAAGGTCGATCCGCCCATCGTCGGCGAGCCGGCGTGCGACCTCGACGATGCGCTCGCGCACGGCGTCGACCTCCGAGCGCTTCGCCGGCCCCATCAGCTCGGCCTCCTCGCGGATCTGGTCGGCCGCTCGGTGCGAGACGTTCTCGAACACCTTCTCGCGCATCTCGTCGCCGCTGCCCTTGAGCGCGAGGACGAGATCTTCGATCGGGATCTCGCGCAGGAGGGTCTGGAAGTCGCGCCGGTCGAGGCGGCGAAGGTCCTCGAAGCGGAGCATGCGGCGGCGGATCTCGCTCGCGACCTCGGGCGCGCGCGCGCCGACGCCGTCGAGGATCGCGCTGCCCGATCCGCGCGGCACGCGGTTGAGGATCCGCGCGGCGGCCTCCTGCCCGCCGGCCGCGGCGCAGGGCCCGCGGCCCGCGTCGAAGAGCTCGGCGACTCCGGCTTCGATCTCGTCGAGTACGTCGGCCGGAACGGCGCCGAGGCCCGCGAGCCGGATCACGACGTCCGCGCCGAGCTCCTCGGGAAGCTCGGCGAGCACGGCGGCGGCGCGCTCGTCCGGGAGCTGCGAGAGCACGAGCGCGACCGTCTGCGGATGCTCGGCGGCGAGCGTTCGCGCGACGAACACGGGAGAGAAGGCGGCGAGCGCGCGATCGATCCGCGTCTCCTCCCGTCCGATGCCCCGGCACACGCGCGCCGCACGTTCGGGATCGAGCGCTCCGCGGGCGAGCGCGCTGGCGCGCGCCCGTCCGCCGACGAGCGCATCGCGATGCCGCGCAGTCGCGTCCCGATACTCGGCGAGCACGCGCTCCCGCACTTCGCCCGGCACCTCGCCGAAGCGGGCGACGGCTGCGAGCACGCGCTCGACGGCGTCGTCGCCGAGCCGCGCGAAGAGCTCGCGCGAAGCCTCGGGAGAGAGCGTGAGCGCCAGCACCGCGGCTTTCTCCGCACCCGTCATTCGCTCGAACTCCACGCCGCTACTCCTCGAGCCAGGCGCGAACCGCAGCCGCACCGGCGTCGCCCGCGAGATCGATCCGCAGCGCGGCTTCGCCGCCCGCGTGAGCGTCTGCGGCCGAAGGCGTCTCGTCCGCTGCGCCGGCGCGAAGCAGCAGCGCTTCGAGCTCCGAGACCGGCATCGGCAGGCCGGCGATCGCGGGAGCGCGCCGGGCCGTGCGGAGCGCGAAGAAGGCGAGCGCGAGAAGAGCCGCGACGAGCGCGAGCGCGGTCGCGGCGTCGCCGCCGAGGACCGCGAGCGGCCCGGGAGCGGGCGTCTCGAAGGGGACGCTCGCGACCGTGAGCGTGTCGCCACGCTCGGCCGAGAAGCCGACGGCCTGCTTCGCGAGCGTCTCGATCTGCGAGAGCTCGTCCGGCGACCACGGCGCGGAGCCGGCGCCGTCTCCGCCCGGCTTGCGGTCGACGAGGACGGCAACGTGAAGGCGCTCGATCGCGCCGGGCGGCGTCACGGTGCGCATCACCTTTCGCCCGACGTCGTATTCGACGCGCTCGGTCGCCGCGCCCGCCGCGGCCGTGGTCCGCTCCTCGGATCGCTCGACCTGGCCCTCCGGGTCGAACCGCTCGAGCGTCTCCTCGCGACGGCTGCGGTCGAGCTCCGCATGCACGCGCACCTCGACGCGGCCCGCGCCCGCGATCCGCGAGAGCAGCGACTCGGCGCGCGCGGCG
>JAYRMX010000312.1:0-5428 GCA_041912475.1 Myxococcota bacterium | reverse complement strand
GCGCGCGCCTCGCGCCGCGGCGAGCTCCCGTGCTGCTCGTGGGGCCCAACTCGGACCTGCCCGCGGCCGCGGGGGCGCCGTGGCCGCCCGCGGTCGATCCGGCCCCGGCTGCGGTGCTGCGGGTCTCGGCGCAGACGGGCCACGGCATCGCGGCGCTCATCGCGGCGATCGTCGAGCGACTGCCCGAGGCGCCGCCGTACTATCCCGAGGACGAGCTGACGGACCGCCCGCTGCGCTTTCTCGCGGCCGAGCTGGTGCGAGAAGCCGCGTTCGGGGCGCTCCACGAGGAGCTGCCGTACGCCGTCGCGGTCGAGGTGACGGCCTTCGACGAAAGCCGGCCGGATCTCGTGCGGATCGACGCCGACCTGCTCGTGGAGCGCGAGTCGCAGAAGCGCATCGCGGTGGGGGCGGGCGGCGAGATGGTGAAGCGGATTGGCACACGCGCGCGGATCGAGATCGAGCGCCTGTGCGGGTGCCGCGTTCACCTCGCGCTGCGCGTGAAGGTCGAGCCCCACTGGTCGCGAAGGCGCGAGCGGATCGACGCGCTCGGCTACCGCTGACCCCCTCCCGGCGGCCGCGTTTGACTGACCGGCGCGCTCTCGTGTAGCCTCGCGCGTCCACGTCGGCGCGCGCGTTGCGAGGGGCCGGTGCCTCCGCTCCCGCCGTGCCCTCGCCCGCTGCGGCAGGAGAGTGCCCATGAGCAAGACGGAAGTGGTCATCGCGAGCGCCGCCCGCACCCCGATCGGGAGCTTCCAGGGCGCGCTCTCGGCGCTCCCCGCGCCGGAGCTCGGCGCCGTCGCCATCCGCGAGGCCGTCGCTCGCGCCGGCATCGGCCCGGAGAAGGTCGACGCCGTGTTCATGGGCTGCGTGCTCGCGGGCGGGATCGGACAGGCGCCGGCGCGGCAGGCGACGATCAAGGCGGGCCTGCCGGTCTCGACCGGCGCGATCACGCTCAACAAGGTCTGCGGGTCGGGCCTGCAGGCCGTGATGTTCGCGCGTCGCGAGATCCTCGCCGGCGAGGCCGACGTCGTGGTGGCGGGCGGCATGGAGTCGATGACGAATGCTCCGTACCTGCTTCCGAGCGCGCGCGCCGGCTACCGCATGGGCAACGGCACGCTCGTCGACTCGATGATCTACGACGGCCTCTGGGACCCGTACGACAACGTCCACATGGGCGTCTGCGGCGACCTCGTCGCCTCGAAGTACGGCTTCACGCGCGAGGATCAGGACGCCTTCGCGAAGCGAAGCTTCGAGCGCGCGCTGCAGGCCCAGAAGGCCGGAAAGTTCAAGGCCGAGATCGTCCCGGTCTCCGTGCCGTCGAAGAAGGGCGAGCCCGTCGTGGTCGAGCACGACGAGGGCCCCGGCAAGGCGCAGCTCGACAAGATGTCGAAGCTGAAGCCGGCGTTCTCGAAGGACGGCACCGTGACGGCGGCGAACGCGTCGAGCATCAACGACGGCGGCGCGGCGCTGGTCGTCACATCGGCCGACGCTGCGAAGCGGCTCGGGATGCCCGTGCTCGCGCGAATCGTCGGGGACGCCTCCGCGGCCGTCGAGCCCAAGTGGTTCACGATCGCGCCGGTCGAGGCCCTCCGGCGCCTGTACGCGAAGACGGGGACGAAGGCCGGCGACTGGGATCTCTACGAGATCAACGAGGCCTTCGCGGTCGTCACGATGGCCGCGATCAAGGACCACGGCCTCGACCCCGAGCACGTGAACGTGAACGGCGGCGCAGTCTCGCTCGGGCATCCCATCGGCTGCTCGGGTGCCCGGATCCTCGTGACGCTCCTGCACGCCCTCAAGGACCGCGGCGGGCGGCGCGGCATCGCGAGCCTGTGCATCGGCGGCGGCGAGGCGGTGGCCCTCGGCGTGGAGCTGCTCTAGATGGCGACCCAGAGACACGTGATCGGAATCGTCGGCACCGGCACCATGGGGCAGGGCATCGCGCAGGCCGCGGCGCAGGCCGGATACTCGGTGGTCTTCCAGAACCGGCGCCAGGAGTCGGTCGACCGCGGTCTGAAGGCGATCGGCAAGTCGCTCGAGCGGCTCGTCGCGAAGCAGAAGCTCACGCAGGCGGAGATGAGCGACGCCCTCGAGCGAATCCGCGGCGTCGTGCCGCTCGAGGAGCTGAAGGGCTGCGACCGCGTGATCGAGTGCGCGCCCGAGGACCACGACCTGAAGCGCGACCTGCTCCAGCGCATCGACGGCATCGTCGGCGAGGAGAGCATCATCGCGACCAACACGTCGAGCCTCTCGGTGACGAAGCTCGCGTCGTACCTGAAGCGTCCGGCGCACTTCGTCGGGCTGCACTTCTTCAATCCGGTGCCGCTCATGAAGCTGGTCGAGGTGGTGCGCGGGATGCGGACCAGCGACTCGACCGTTGCCGCGGTGCGCGGCCTCGCCGAGAGCCTCGGTAAGGTGCCGATCGACGTGAAGGACTCTCCGGGCTTCGTCGTGAACCGGGTCCTGTTCCCGATGATCAACGAGGCGGCGTTCACGCTGCAGCAGGGGGTCGCGTCGCCCGAGTCGATCGACGAGTGCATGAAGCTCGGCTGCAACCACCCGCTCGGTCCGCTCGCGCTCGCCGACCTCGTCGGCCTCGACGTGGTCTACGCGATCCTCGACAGCCTGTATCGAGAGTACGGCGAGCCGCGGTACGCGCCGTGCCTCGAGATCAAGAAGCGCGTCGAGACGGGCTGGCTCGGGCGCAAGAGCGGGCGCGGCTTCTACAACTACGAGGCCTAGCGAGCGCGGGTGCCGGCCGCCCCGGAGGTCGTCCTCACCGAGGTCGGTCCCCGCGACGGGCTCCAGAACGAGCCCGGCGTGGTTCCGACCGCGGACAAGGTGAGCCTCGTCTCGCGGCTGGCCGCAGCCGGCCTGCGCGAGATCGAGGTGACGTCGTTCGTCTCGCCGAAGTGGATCCCCGCGCTCGCCGACGCGGACGCGGTGGCCGGCGCGCTGCCCCGCGCGCCCGGCGTCCGCTACGGCGCGCTGGTTCCGAACCTCGCCGGCTGGGAGCGCTTTCGCGCGGCACGGCTCGACGTGGCGGCGGTCTTCGTCTCGGCGAGCGAGACGCACAACCGCCGCAACGTGAACTGCTCGGTGGCGGAGTCGCTCGAGCGCTTCCGGCCCGTGCTGGACGCGGCGCGCGAGGCGGGCGTTGCGACGCGCGCGTACGTCTCGACCGCGTGCGGCTGCCCGTACGAGGGGGCGATCGCCGCGGCGGCCGTGGCGCGCCTCGCGGGCGCGCTCGTCGCGCTCGGGGTCGGCGAGATCTCCCTCTGCGACACCATCGGCGTCGGCCACCCGGCGCAGGTGCGCGCGCTCGTGAAGGCGGTCGCGGCCGAGGTTCCGCTCTCGCGCATCGCGCTCCATCTGCACGACACCTACGGCCGCGCGCTCGCGAACGTGCAGGCGGGCTTCGAGGCCGGCGTCCGCACGTTCGACGCCTCGCTCGGCGGGCTCGGCGGCTGCCCGTACGCGCCGGGAGCGTCCGGCAACGTGGCGACCGAGGACGTCGTCGATCTCTTCGAGCGCGCGGGGGTCGCGACCGGCGTCGATCTCGACGCGCTCGTCGACGTTTCGGCCTGGCTCGAGCGCGACGTGCTGCGCCGGCGCCTGCCGGGCCGCGTGCTGCGGGCGCGGCTCGGCGAGCGGGAGCGGGCGGCCGCGGCGCGCGGGCCGGCGTGAAGCGGACGGTCACGAGGAAGGAGCGAGCATGAAGCGCGGGAAGGACGTCACCGAGGCGCTCGGGCGCGTGCGGCGCGGCGGCGCGCCGCGCTACCACGAGCAAGCCGGGAAGCAGGGCAAGCTCTTCTGCCGCGAGCGGCTCCGCCTGCTGCTCGACGAGGGCTCCTTCGTCGAGGACGCCGCCCTCGCGAACAGCCTCGCGCCCGACCTCCCGGCCGACGGCGTCGTCACCGGCACCGGGACGATCGACGGCCGCACGGTGTGCGTGATGGCGAACGACTCGACCGTGAAGGCCGGCTCGTGGGGCGCGCGGACGGTCGAGAAGATCCTCCGGATCCAGGAGCGCGCCGAGCGGCTTCGCGTTCCGCTGGTCTACCTCGTCGACTCGGCCGGCGCGCGGATCACGGACCAGGTGCAGATGTTTCCCGGCCGGCGCGGCGCGGGCCGCATCTTCCACGACCAGATCCGGCTCTCGGGGATGGTGCCGCAGGTGTGCCTGCTGTTCGGGCCGTCGGCCGCGGGCGGCGCCTACATCCCGGCGTTCTGCGACGTGGTCTTCATGGTCGAAGGCAACGCGAGCATGTACCTCGGCTCGCCGCGCATGGCCGAGATGGTGATCGGGCAGAAGGTGACGCTCGAGGAGATGGGCGGCGCGCGCATGCACTGCTCGGTGTCGGGCTGTGGCGACCTGCTCGCCGCGTCCGAGGCCGAAGCGCTCGCCGCCGCGCGGACGTACCTGTCGTACCTCCCGTCGAATGCCGACGCCGCGCTGCCCGAGGCGCCGGCGCGAGCGCCCGCGAAGAGCGCGGCCGACCTCGAGAGCGTGATCCCCGACGGCGAGAACAAGCCGTTCGACATCCGCGAGGTGATCGACCGCGTCGTCGACGCGGAGTCGTTCTTCGAGCTGAAGAAGCTCTTCGCCGGCGAGATCCTCACCGGCTTCGCGCGCATCGAAGGGCGGCCCGTGGGCATCGTCGCGAATCAGTCGAAGGTGAAGGGCGGCGTCCTGTTCGTCGACTCCGCCGACAAGGCGGCGCGCTTTCTGTGGCTGTGCGACGCGTTCGGGATCCCGCTCGTTTTCCTGGCCGACGTTCCCGGCTTCATGATCGGCAAGCAGGTCGAGCGCCAGGGCATCATCCGCGCCGGCGCGAAGATGATCATGGCGATGTCCGAGGCGACCGTTCCGCGGATCTCGGTGATCGTCCGCAAGGCGTACGGCGCGGGCCTGTACGCGATGAGCGGCCCGGGATTCGAGCCCGAGGCGTGCATCGCGCTGCCGTCGGCCATGATCGCGGTGATGGGCCCCGAGGCCGCCGTGAACGCCGTCTACTACAACCAGATCCAGGCGCTTCCCGAGGGCGAGCGCGCGGCCACGGTGCAGCGGCTCCGGGACGAGTACGCCGCCGAGGTCGACATCGAGAAGCTCGCGAGCGAGCTCGTCGTCGACGCCGTGGTCGCCCCGGAGCACCTGCGCGACGAGATCGCGGCGCGCCTTCGCACCGCGCGCGGCCGCCGCGACACCCCGCCGCGCAAGCGCCGCAGCGTGACGCCGGTCTGACGGGCGGCGGCACCCCGCGGCGACCGTTCCCGGGGCCGCCGGGGTCCCGCCGCGGCCCAAGGCGCCGCCCGAGCAGAGCGCCGCGCCCGGCGCCCCCGGGGGGTCGGCCCGGGCGCCCCCCGGGCGGTGCGGCGATTCCCAGGAACGGGTGGGGGCCAACACGGCCCCCGCAGCCCCGGCCCG
>JAYRMX010000311.1:0-2390 GCA_041912475.1 Myxococcota bacterium | reverse complement strand
GGGCAAGGGCGCGCAGCGCCCGCGCAGCGAGCCGAAGGCGAGCGAAGGCCGCTGCCGGCGAGCGAAGCGAGCCGTGCGGCGAACCAAGGGTGCGCACGGCGCGCAGCGACGGCCTGCAGCGCGCGAGAAAGGAAGCCATGAGCCTCACGAAGTTCGCCGATGACGTCTGGACCACCGCGCGGCCGCTGCGCTTCTGGGGCCTCGAGACCGGGACGCGAATGAACGTCGTCCGCCTCACCGGCGGCGGGCTCTTCGTCCACTGCCCCGTCGCGCTCGACGCGCAGACGCGGCGCGAGATCGACGCCCTCGGCCCCGTTCGCGCGGTCGTCTCGTCGAGCCTCTACCACCATCTCTACGCGGGCGAGTGGATGGCGGCGTATCCCGACGCCGCCTTCTTCGCCTGCCCCGGCCTCGAGAAGAAGCGCGCCGACCTGCGCTGGACCGGGACGCTCAGCGACGATCCCAACGTGATCTGGTCCGCCGACCTCGATCAGGTCTTCTTCTCGGCGCGCTTCGAGAAGGAGGTCGTCTTCTTCCACCGCGCGAGCCGGACGCTCCTCACCGCCGATGCGCTCCTCAACCTCTCGCGACACCCGTCGCCTCTCACGCGCGTCGTCGCGTTCCTGATGGGCAACAGCGCGCCGGGCAAGGGCCACCTCGAGCGCATCGCCGTCCGTGACCGCGCCGCCGCGCGCCAGCAGGTCGACCGCATGCTGCGCTGGGACATCGAGCGCATCCTGCTCGCTCACGGCGACCTCGTCGAGCACGACGGCCGCGAGGTGCTGCGCAGCGCCTACGCCTGGCTCTGAGCCTCCGCGCGGCCGCGCCCGCGCCGCTGCGCGGCGAGCGCGGCGGTCCCGGCGCCGAGCAGCAGCAGCGTCGAGGGCTCGGGCGACGACGGCACGACAGGGTGCGCACCCTGGTGCGGGATCGGGCCGGGATAGAAGCCGTTCGCCGGGAAGGCGCGGGTCTCGGGATAGCCGGCGGACGGATCGTGCGACCAGGTTCCGCCGGTGTTCTCGAGGTGGAGCAGCGGTGCGGGCGTGTGGAACGGCTGCCCCGCGCCGACCGGAACCAGGGTGACGTCGGCGAAGACGTCGAAGAACGAGTCGAAGGTGCCGCCTCCGGCCGCGTCGTCGTGCGACGTGATCGTGATCATGCCGAGCGACGGCTGCAGCGCGTCGGGCTGCGAGAGCCCCGGCAGCCCGAGGGCGTTGATCGTGACGAAGACGTCGAAGAAGCTCCCGCCGAACTCGATCGGCGCGCTGCTCTCGAGCGAGAGTGCGACGAGCTCGATGTCGATCGTCCCCGTTCCGCCGGACGGCAGCTCACCAGTCCTACGCACGATCGTGTCGGTGTCGCCCGGACCGATCGGCGCGCCCCGCAGCGCCACCTGGCCGAGCGGGCCGAGCGTGGTGACGAAGGGGACCGTGTGAAGCAGATCGAAGCCGCCCGGGCCGATGGGATCGGCGCCGGCGGGCGCCGCGACGAGGGCGAGCCCGAGGGCGGCTGCGGCGTAGCCAGACGAGAGCCGGCGCGAGATGTGCTGGGCCATGGCGCGTTTTCCTCCCTGCGGCCGCGCGCCTGCCGCTGCGGGCGGGGCGGGCGGAGCCGCGGATCCGTGGGATCGGCGAGGGGCGCCCCGAGAGGGAGGAGCCGCGACGGCATCGGGAGGAGCGGGCACCCCTCGTGAGGGAAGTGGGCGATTCGAGGCGCAGGTGGCGCGGCCGGGCGCGATCGTCGCGCTCTCCACTTACGACGGAGGGCTCTGCTGGAGCCTGAGCTCCGACGGTGGCGCGCTGCCCGATCCGGCTTTGCGTGCGGACGAGATCCGCGCTGCATTCGCCGAGCTGCGGGCCGCTGCGGAGCGTCTGGCTGCGGGCAGGGCCGAGCGGCCCGCGCGCACCCGGACCGCGGAGCGCACGAGCCTGCGGGGCGGACGGATGCGTCGCGGCGTTCGCGCCACCCGCCGCTCAGCTCGCACACTCGCCTTCGAGAAACCTCCGTCCGCGGCGCTCACCGCCGAGGGTGATCACGAGCGCGAGGCCGAGCACCACCGCGATCTCGAACCCGGCCAGCGCCCAGGCTGGCCCCTTGATGCATCCTTCCTTCTCTGAGTTCCTACGCCGCGCGGTGTAAGTGTGAGTTCGTGCATCCTGCCTTCTGTGAGTTCCTACGCCGATCGGTGTAGGGTTGAGGTGGTGGGTCGATCTCGCTCTCCTTTGGGTTGCAAGACCAACAAGGGAGGGAATGCGAGATGGCCCACCACGACGGCGAGGCTACTGCGGCGGAGCGCAGGCGATGGAAGTGCTGAGCGAGGAAGGGCTCGGGGGCATGGGCAAGGCCCTCGAGCTGCTGCTGAACGAGGCGATGCGAGCGGAGCGGCCGGC
>JAYRMX010000310.1:0-18821 GCA_041912475.1 Myxococcota bacterium | reverse complement strand
TCGGTGCTCTTGAGCTCGACGTCCTTCAGATACGGCGAGTCGTTGATGCGGTTCAGGAACTCGGCGATGAGCTCCGTGTCGAGGCTCATCCCCTTCAACTGGATCCGCGTCCCTTCGGCCTGCAGGCTCGTGATCCAGAGCTTCTGGGGCGCGCGGCTCGCCAGCTCGTCGAGCAGGCGCACCGGGCCGCTGCGCGAGAGCTCGAGCTTGTGGATCACGTCGAGCTTGCGCTCGATCTCGCTCGCCTTCTTCTTGAATTCCTCGACCTGCTGGAGCTGGCTCTGGAACTCCGAGATCTGCGAGTTGAGCTGCGCGACGCGGCCCTCGGCGCTCGAGATGCTCGCGAGCATCGCGAACTGCCCGATCAGGCACACGACGACCGACACGCCGATCACGAGGCCGAGGAGCAGGAGCTGCTGCTGCATGTCCGCCTTGCGGCGGGCCTCCCGCACCGGCAGCAGGTTGATGCGGATCATCGGTCCCCCCCTTCGCGCAGGGCGAGCCCCACGGCGACACCGAGGAACGGCGCCATGTCCGTCACGAAAGCCGACTCGTACATCGAGCTCGGGAGCATCCGCGCGAGCGGCTCGAGCCGCTCGACGGGGAAGCCGGTCTTCTCCTCGAAGCGCTTGTCGAAGCCCGGGACCTTCGAGGATCCGCCGGCCAGGAAGACCTTCGAGACGCGGTTCTCGGCCGAGGTCGCCGAGAAGAAGTCGAGGCTGCGCGAGATCTCGCCGATCACCTGGTCGCTCACGTTCCGCATCGCCTGCTCGACCTCGTGCGGGACGACGTCCTCGCTGTCCTCTTCGCGCGAGCCGCCGAGCTTGATGCGTTCGGCCTCCTCGAAGCTGATCGAGAGCGTCTTCTGGATCTCTTCGGTGTAGGCGTTGCCGCCGATCGAGATGTCGCGGGTGAACGCCGGAACGCCCCGTGCGAGCACGTTGATGTTCGTGCTCTGGGCGCCGATGTTGGCGATCGCGATCACCTCGTCCGGCCCCGCTTCTGCGTTCGCCTCCCAGGCGTTCGCGACCGCGAAGCCCGCGACGTCGATCACGCTCGGCGTCATCCCGGCCTCGGCGAGGACGTTCACGGTGTCGTCGATCAGCTCCTTCTTCGCGGCCACGAGGAGCACGTCCATCTGCCCTTCGACCGCGCCGGGGTTGAGGATCTCGAAATCGAGATTCACCTCGTTCACGTCGAACGGGATGTACTGCTCGGCCTCCCAGCGGATCGACTCTTCGAGCTCCTCGCGGGTCATCGTGGGCAGCGAGATCTTCTTGACGATCACCGAGTGCCCCGAGACCGCGACGGCGACGTTCGCGCTCTTGATCTTCGCGTTCTCGACCGCCTCGCGGATCGCGTCGGCGATCGCTCCGGCGTTGAGGAAGGCGCCCTGGACGATGGCCTCGTGGGGGACCTTCGCGACGCCGAGGTGCATGAGCTCGAAGCCCCGTGCGCTCACCTTGAGCTCGACCGCCTTCACCGACGACGAGCCGATGTCGAGGCCGAACAGCGTCTTGCTCTTGAACTGTCGGAACGGGAGCTTCACGAGACTCGCCCTCCCACGCGCCCTACGGGCGCTCGAGCGTTTCCGAAAGCGAACGCGAGCAAACCGGGGCCGGCGAGCAGGCCTCGCTCTCGCCGAAGACGCGGTCCTTGTCCGAGACCTTGAGGCCGAGAGCGATGAGGACCTTCCGCTTGGTGTCGAGGCGGCTGGGGCGGCCCGCCTCGAGCCGGTCGATGGTGAGCGTCGAGAGCCCGGCCTTCCGCGCCAGCTCCGCCTTGCTCATCATCAGCGCCTCGCGGAAGCGCTGGACGTTGTTCACGAGAATTCCCCCCGAAATGCGGCGCTGCGGTCCGGCTTTCCGCGCGCGCCGCCCTGACGAGAGGCCATATCGGCCCGGAGTTCCGCGGACTTGAGGCGGCTTGCGCGGCTTCCCGGTGACGCGGATCACACGCCGCTCGCCGGCAACGCGGCTGCAGCCGGCGCGCGCGCGGTGCGCGCCTGCCGGCGGGCTGCGGCTTCACGAGACGCGCCGGCCTGCCGATACGGGACACCGGATGGCGCTCCGGATCCTCATCGTCGACGACGACGAAGCGCTGCGCGAGAGCCTCGCGCTGGTGCTCGCGGCGGAGTCCTACGAGGTGCTCGCTGCGGCCGATGGCGAGGCCGCCCTGGCGCTGCTCGAGAAGGGCCCGGCGGACGTCGTCCTTTGCGACCTGCGGATGCCGGGCGTCGATGGTCTCGAGCTGCTCCCCCAGCTCGCCCGCCGCCTGCCCGGGGCGACGCTGATCCTGATGTCCGCGCACGGCGGCCCCGACCTCGCGATCGAGGCGATGCAGCGCGGCGCCTACGACTACCTCGCGAAGCCGTTCGCGCCGTCCGAGGTGCTGCTCGCGATCCGCAAGGCGCGCGAGCGCGAGCGGCTGCGCCGCGAGAACGCGCTCCTGCGCCGCGACGTCCAGCGCGCGGTGGGAGAGCGTCCGATCGTCGCCGCGTCGCAGGGCATGATCGAGGTCCTCGAGCTCGTCGAGCGCGCTGCGGAGTTCAAGTCGACGGTGCTCCTCACCGGCGAGAGCGGAACGGGCAAAGAGGTGCTCGCGCGCGCGATCCACGCGCAGTCGCCGCGGCGCGGCGAGGCGTTCGTCGCCGTCAACTGCGCGGCGATTCCCGAAAACCTTCTCGAGAGCGAGCTCTTCGGCCACGCGCGCGGCGCATTCACCGGCGCCGACCGGGCGCGGCGCGGCCTGTTCGCCGAAGCCGACGCAGGCACGCTCTTCCTCGACGAGATCGGGGAGCTGCCGCTCCCCCTGCAGGCGAAGCTCCTTCGCGCGCTCCAGGAGGAGGAGGTGCGGCCCGTCGGAGAATCGAAGCCGCGGCGCGTCGACGTGCGCGTGATCGCGGCGACGGCGCGCGACCTCGAGGGAGAGGTCCGCGCGGGGCGATTCCGCGAGGACCTCTTCTACCGGCTCGACGTCCTGCGCGTTCGCGTTCCGCCGCTTCGCGAGCGCCGCGAGGACATCCCGCTCCTCGTCGACCACTTCCTCGCGTGCTTCGCGGCCACGCTGGGAAAGCCCGTCCGCGAGCTTTCCGACGACGCGCTCGCGAAGCTCGTCGCATACCCCTGGCCGGGAAACGTGCGCGAGCTCGAGAACGTGATCGAGCGCGCCGTGATCCTCGTGCGGGGCGAGCGAATCGGCGCGCGCGACCTCCCGCCGAACGTGACGGCGCCGGCCCGCGAGGCGCCTCCCGGCGGCGTCGCGGACTTCTCGCTACGCGAGGCCCGGCGCGCATGCGAGACGCAGGCGATCGAGCGCGCGCTCGCAGCGACGAGCGGCAATCGGACGCACGCCGCACGCCTGCTCGGGATCAGCCACCGTGCGCTTCTCTACAAGCTGAAGGAGTACGGGCTGCAGGGCGCGTAGGTCAGCGGTCGGCCGGCGCTGCCGGCGGCGCTCCCGCGTGCGGCTCGCGCCCGATCGTCACCTCGAAGCCCTGCACGGTCTTTCCGCCCTGCCCGTCTTCGACGGCGGCCTCGACCGCGTGCGCGCCGGTCTGGCCGGCTGCGGGCGCCCAGCGGATGGCGCCGTCGAAGCGGTCGATCGTCATGCCTTCGGGGGCGCGCTCGAGCGAGAAGCGAAGGTTGCGGTCCCCGTCGGGATCCCTCGCCTCGACCACGTAGCGAAAGATGCCGTCTTCGAACTGCGTCGGCGGCCGCGAGACGATCTGCGGCGCCGTATTCTCGATCTCGACTTCCCGGCTCGCGACGGGTTCGGTCGTCACCCTGCCGTCGCTCGCGCGGATCTCCGCGCGGATGCGATCTCCGCGTCGCAGCCCCTTCGTGTCGAGCTCGAGGCCGCTGCCCGGAACGACATTGCCGTCGACGCGCCAGGTCACCTCGAACCGAAGGGCGTCGTCGTCGGGGTCCGTCGCGTCCGGCACCGCCTTCACGCGGCCGCCGGCGCGGAGCCCGTTCGCGGGTTCGAGCGCGACGCCGGTGAGGCGAGGCGGGCGATTGCCGAGGACCACGCGAGCACGGCGGGGCTCGCTCTCCGCGCCGGCGTCGCTCGCAACGACCGTGAGCTCGAGCTCCTGCCCCTTCCGGCCCTGCTCGAGCGAAAGCTCGGGTGCGTCTCCGCCGACCGGAGCGCCCGCGAGCGTCCATGCGTACCGCAGCCGCACCGGACCGCCGTCGGGATCGCTCACCTCGACCAGCGCTCGGGCGCGACCCCCGGGAATCGGCTCGTCCGGCTCGATGCGCACGCGCTCGACCGCGGGCGGCCGGGCCTCGCCGCTCGCCGGCGCCGTCGCGGCAGCGCTCGCCATCGGCGCCCCCGTCGGCTGCGGCTTCTCCTCCGCTCCTCCGCATGCGAGCGCGAGAGGCAGCGCCAGCGCCGCCATGGCCCGTGCTCGCGAGTCGCCCTGCATCGCTCCCCTCCCTCGCCGGCTCATCGCGGCAGCGTTCCCTGCACGCGCACCACTTCGAGAACCCAGCCGCGGCTGGTCTCGGTCGCCTCGAAGCTCACGAGCGCGTCCGTATCGACGCGCGGCTCGTCACGAAACACCCGCGCAACGGGCAGCTCGTCGAGCGGGATCGGCTCACCGTGCGCGCTGAAGATTCGCGTAGCGGGCGTGACCCCGTAGACCTCTCCCGAGATCGAGACCGTTGCACCGCGTACGTCCTTCGCGTCGACGAGCCCGGTGCCGGAGCTCGCGTGCGTGTCCGGCCCGCTCCGCGCCGCCGTCTCGCTGCGGCCCGGCTGGAGGCTCGGACCGCCGAGCGCCGCGGCGAGGAGGATCACGAGACCGATCGACCGCCGGGGGTTCTTCATCGCACGCTCCTCACGGACGCTCGCGCCAGTAGAGCACCCCGGCGCCGCCGCTCGGAACGTCCGGCGCCTGGATGTTGCTGACGTCGCCCTGCTGCTTGTTCACGATCACGCGGTTTCCGTCCGACGCCGCTCCGTCCGAGCTGATTGTGAGCCGCGGATCGGTCGGCATTCCGACTCCGAGCGTCATCCGCCGCGGCGTCGGGCTGACGCTCGAGCCGAAGAAGCCCTGGCCGCACTGGATCCGCACCACGTAGAGGGCGGCCTCGCCTCCCGAGCTGCAGGGGTCGGTCGTGCTCGTCGGCGTGAACGATCCCGCGAAGACGTAGTAGGCGAAGATCTCGACGTTCGTGACGAACTTCTCGGAATCGCCCGCGATGACGTAGTAGCCCGGCTTGTTGCCGGCCGGCGGGTTGCACGTGGTCGCGCTCGGGGCGCCGTCGAGATCCGTCTCGGTGAGCGTCGCCCGCGCCGGAAGGGCCGTCTCGTACGGATCGAGATCGGCCATTGCGTACAGCCGGTTGTTGTCGGCCGTGCTCGCCGGCGCCGGGTCGGCGAAGCGCAGATTCGTCCGCTCGCCCGTTCCCCAAGCCAGCCAGAGCTGCTTCGACACGTACGTCGCCGCCGGCGGATAGAAGACGCTCTTGTAGAACGTCGAGCCGCCGATCGTCGCCGGCGGGGAAGAGAAGAACTTCTTGAACGGCCAGCTCGGCTGCGTGACGTTTCCCGCCCCGTCGTTCACGGGATCGTCGCCCGCGGCGCTCACGACCCACTTCCACATGTTTCCGCCGAGGTCCCCGACGTAGATCACGTCGGCGAAGCCGTCGAAGTCGAGGTCGAGGACGGCGGGCGTCGACGGGATCGCGTACAGCATCCCGGGCTCCTGCCCGCTTCCCGTCCCGAACACCTTCTTCGCGAGCAGCTGCCCGCTCGCGATGTCGATCATGAAGATGCCCCGTCCGGCGGTTGCCGCGGCGGAGTAGCCCGCGTTGTTCGGGTCGCCGGTGACCGAGTAGCCCCCGCCCACGACCGCGACCCAGCGCTCGTAGGTGCCGCTCCCGATCCTGACCCGCACGCGCGTGATCACCGGGTCCGACCAGCTCTCGCCGAGCAGCGCCAGCGACGCCGCATCGCCTTCCCGCGGATACTCCCAGAGGTAGCCGGGGTACGAGGCCGCCGCGGGATCCGTGACGTCGAGCGCGTAGTACCCCTTGCCGCCCTGCCGCAGACCGCCGATCAGCACGGTCTTCCACTCGCTGCCGCTGATGGCCTTGCTCGTCGTCGTCGGCGTCGGATGTACCCACACGTCCGCGACGGCGGGCGAGCCGTCGACGTAGTACAGCCCCCGGCGATCCGTCGTTCGCGGCAGGTCCTTGATCTTCTGCCGGATCGGCCAGGGCATGTACCCGAACAGCTCGGTCCCGGTCCCCCGGTCGTAGCCCGGCGGCGACGCCGCCGGCTGGTACGTCCCGGCATCGAAGCCGCGCAGGAAGCCGTCGTTGGCCCCCGCATAGATCACGCGTCTGCGCGTCGCGTACGCCGTCGTCGACGCGAAGGCCTTGTACGAATCCTCGTTCAGGTACGACGCCGGCGGGCCGACCACGACCGGGTTCGAATGGAAGATGTCCCCGAGCAGCCACGAGCGCGGCGTGCACGCCGACGGAACCGACACGTTCGTCGAGACGCCGGTTCCGAAGACGCAGCCGCGAACGTTCTGGACGATCTCGTCCGCGCGTCCTTCGATGTTCGTCGCCGTACTCCCGGCATACGGGGTCGCGAACGAAAGGCCGGTGAGGTCTGCCGCAGAAATCGACGCCATCTCGAAGTTCGTCCGTGCGTTCGAGACCGACGTGAGCAGCCTCCGCAGGCCCGGCGACGGGATCTGCGCGCCGCCGTCCCAGAACGGCAGGGCCGTGCTCTTGAACGGTCCGCTCTTGCACTGTCCGGCAGTCGGGTCATCGACCGCGCAGCTTCCGTTTCGGTCGAGGATGTCGCCGTTGGCGGCGAGCTGGAACGCCTTCAGGTGGCCTTCCCAGTACGGGATCCCGTCGTACGGAACGAAGAGGCTCGTGTAGAAGTTCCCGCCCGCCGCCGTTCGCGTGGCCGGAACCGTCGCCGCCGTGAACGCCTGAGACTTCTGGACGATGTCGGCGATCGAGTTCACGATCGCGTCGGAGAGGGCGTCCGGATCGTTGCTGCTGTAGGCGGTGCCGCCGCCCACGCTCGCGGTCTTCCGGAGGATGTAGTCCGCGTCCGTGTTCACACCGGTCGTGAATCCGACGGTGTAGACGTCCAGGGTCTGGCTTCCCGCCATGTCGGGCCGGAAGTCGCGCTCGTGCATGAACTTCGCGACGTCGTCGAGGTACCAGCTCCGCTCGTCGCCCGCGCCCGGAACCTCGGTACCGGACTCCGGGTTCGTGTTGTCCGCGTTGAAGTCGCCGATCAGCTTTGCCGTGAAGTCGGGAAAGCCCTGCCAGGTGTTGGTCGACGAGTTCGACTTGTCGAAGTCGTCCTTCGTCGGCTCGCCGTCGGTGAGAACGATGACGAAGTTCTTCTGGCACGAGTACTGCACCGGGCTGTCGGGGACGGTCGGCGCGCCGGACGTGCTGTAGCTGCCGCCGTTGTTGCTCGACGTCGTGTCGTCGGTCCGGTAGACGTACTTCGGGAAGCGCGTCACCGCATCCTTTCCGAAGGGACGGTTCGCGTCCGTTCGGCTCATGAAGTACGTGTAGATCTGGAACAGGCCTTCGGCGAGCGGCGTCCACGTCTCGCCGTCGAGGCCGACGATCGCGTTCTTGAGGTGCTCCTCGTGCGTGCGCGTGACGCCGTTCAGCGTGTACGAGTACGGAACGTCGGGAGTCGCCGGATTCGAGTCGTTGTCCCACTTGTAGTCGTTCACGGGCACCAGTACGTACGCACCGTTCGGATCGTTGTCGCTTCCCGAGCGCCGGAACTGCGCGAGGCCGAAGCGCACCTTTCCGGCGGCGTTGACGTCGCAGATCACGTTGCGCAGAACGTCCTGCACCGCCGTCACGCGGGCGCGCCGGTACTTGCCGTACGTCGCGGGCGCGCCGAGCCCCTGCGCGCACGAGCCGTTGCTCCCGTTCGAGGTCGCCTGGACCTCCTGCCAGATCGGAAGCCCGCTCGTCCCGAGCGCGTTCGTCGCGTTGCTCAGGTACCAGTCGAGATAGCGATGGTCCCAGCGCGTCGCGTCGCTGCCGATCGCCGGATCGAGGAAGACGAGGCGCCGGTTGCAGCCCGCGGGAACGCTGCTCGGGGTGAAGCTCGAGGTGTAGAGCGTCTCGCCGTCGGACGTCTTGTACGAGCACCCGTAGTACCCGATGGCCTTCGTCGGGTCGAAGGCGGGATGCCACACGACGTTGTTCATCGATCCGGAGTTGTCGACGTAGAGGATCACGTTCGGCGGCACGGCGGTCGAGAACAGCTCGCTGTCGTCGGTCCGGCCCGTGCGCGCCGGAAGAACCAGCGCCAGGGCGGCCAGCAGTGCGCTCGCGAGTCGTGTCCGAGACCGGCCGGTCATTGCGCTCTCCCCACCCCTCCGTCGTTTCGTGCCGCCGCCCGTCATCCGCCGTAGCCCGACGCGAGCAGCTTGGTCAGCATCGCCTCGAGCCGCGCGCTCGCGCCGTCGGGGGTGTCGCCGCGGACGTTCGCCTGCCACAGCGTGTTCACGAGCTTCTGCTTGCCCACGCGCAGATCGCCGCCCTGCGACCACGGCGCGCCGTCCCGCACGTAGCGGACGGGGCTCGCGAAGTCGGGGTCTCCCGTGAAGCTCGGGCGCCCGTACGGATAGGTCGTGGTGTCGCCGAGGCTCGTGGTCGGCAGCGCCGGGACGACGGTTCGTTCTCCGGCGGTCCGGACGAGGTTCTTGCTGGTCCCGACTCCGGCCTCGGCGGCGTAGAACGCCGCCCGCGCCCGCGTCTGGAAGCCCGCGACCTGACGGTCCTGTGTCACCGTGTCGAGCGCCGCGAGCCCGAGCATGCCCATGAGGACGAGCATCAGCACGGCCACGAGGAGCGCGGCCCCTCGTTCGCTGCGTCGCGGTCGTCGTTCGCTCATCCGAGGAGCCCCCGGTTGCCGACGTTGCGCACGCGCACCGTCGTGGTGTGGACGCGCCGCCGCGTCTGCGGATCCTGCGCAGTCGCGGCCGGCGCGGCGCGGTTCTCGGTCGTCTGAAACGCGCCGCTCGTGAACGTCGGGTCGGTGCCGCGCGTGCGGACGACGAAGTTCACGCGGATCTCGCGCAGGTTCGAGTTGTCCCACGCGAACGCCGCGTACGGCGTCCCGGCGCTGCCCGGGTTCTCGCCCGGGTCGACCGTCAGGTCTCCGTCCTGGTCGAAGAAATACGCGACCTGCAGGTCCTCCACGTCCTCGGCGAGCACGAGCCCGTCGCGGAGGAGCTGCGCGTTGTTGTTCACCTGATAGACGTGCGCGGGTACGACCACGAGCTGCTGTCCGGCCGAAACGCCGCCGAGCGTCGACGCGAGGAAGGTCACCCGGAGGCTGGTCGTCGACGGAATCGCCGCGACCGTCCCGCAGGCCGCACCCCGTGAGGGATTGTTGCGGTCGTAGACGATCGCTCCCGCGCCTACGCGAAAGTCGCTGTCGTTCGCTCCGTCGCCGTTCGTGTCGTACGCCGGCTGACCGTCGAGGACCGTGGTGTCGCCGAGGCCGAGCGAGAGCGTCACCGTGCCGGCCCCGGGCGAGCTGCCGACCGCGAGCCGGGCGCCGAGCGACGGCTGGATCGCGGCCGACGGGTCGAGCGCCGCTCCGTCGCTCACGAAGAGCGTGTCGGGGCCATTGGTCGCATCGACGCCGCACACGGCGCCCGCCTCGTCGACCATGAAGCCCGCGGCCCTGATCTCGCGCTCGACGAGGTCCGAAATCGCCCGCAGGTTCTGCTGCGCCTCGGTCACCTGGTCGACCATCACGTAGGTGCGGTGCTGGGTCGTGAACGTCTGCACGAGGTAGATCACCACGACGCCCATCAGCGCGACCGCGATCATGAGCTCCATCAGGGAGAAGCCGGCCGCGCGCCGGCGAGACGTCACCACGGGTCGTTGTACCTCGTGCTCGAGATGGTGAGTGTCTTGCCCGGCATCGTCGGCTCGTTCCACGTGACCTGGACGTCGATGTTCTTGATCCAGTTCGCGTCGACGTTCGTGACCCGCCACGACACCGAGTAGCTCTCCTCGATTCCCGGCCCGCCGTCCGGAACGTTCGTCACGATCACCGGCATGCTCCAGCCTGCGGTCGCGGCGAGCTGCGGCGACGTCCACGCGAGGCGCTGGAAGGTCTCCATCTGGTCCCGCGCGATCACGGCGGCCTGCGTCGTGTGCCGCCCGGCGCGCGCGCCGCTCATCGCGGTGAGCTGCATGAGCGCCATCGCGAGCAGCCCGAATCCGAGCACGGCGAGCGCGATCGCGACCTCGACCAGCGTGAATCCGCCGGCGCGCGCGAGCGCGCGCCGCGCAGGGCGTCGCCACCGCATCAGTTCCTCCACTGCCCGAGCGCGGGGTTCCACACGTTCACCTGCACGCCGCCGAGCGGCGTCAGCACGACGGCGTAGTCGCGGCGTCCGTTCGTGAGGTACACGCCGCCCCCGCCGGTTCC
Organism: Myxococcota bacterium; assembly: GCA_041912475.1. Classification (GTDB taxonomy): domain Bacteria; phylum Myxococcota_A; class UBA9160; order UBA9160; family UBA9160; genus MYXO. The sequence goes on along the minus strand of JAYRMX010000310.1, from coordinate 8,360 downwards.
GATCGCGCCTTCGGTGTAGGGCCCGACCGAGTACGCACGCGGAACGCCATCGGGCCGGAAGACGACCCAGCGCGCGGCCGCGAGGCCGGGCGTCCGAAACGTTCTCCCCGTCGCGTAGTTCGCCGCGATCCCCGTGTCGCCGGGCGCAGCGCCCGTTGCGAACGTGACGCCCCAGTTGACGCCGGCCTGTGCCCGAACCGGAATCCGCCGCTCGCCGGCGTCGACCTGCCCGTTCGGCGCCGGGAGAGGCCCGGTCCCGTCGTCGTCCTGGACGAGCATCACCGGCACGACGGTTCCGCCGTCGTCGACCAGCGCCGCGCCGGTCGGATCCTGTGAGAAGTACACGATGTGGTTTCGCCCGGTCCGGATCGCTTCGGTCCGCGCGAGGCTGAGGACGTCCGCGGCCGACCGCGCGGCCTGCTTCAAGCGCTGGTCGTCGAAGTACGTGCGGAGCGCCGGCGTCGTGAGCGCGGTCACCGCACCGATGATCGCGAGGGCGATCATCATCTCGATCAGCGTGACGCCTCGCGTCCGGTGTTCCATCGATCGCTCCCCGCGACAGGCCTCGCCTCGAAAGAGCAAGCGCCATGCCATGTGCGAGCGATCGGCGAGGCCCGCGTCAGCCTTGAGATTCCGGCTCCTCGGCCCCGGGCGCCGGCGGCGGCACGCTCCGCAGGCGCGTGCGCACCTCGCAATCCGCTTCGGACCGCGCCGCGGGAAGGCGCAGCGCGAATCGCGCTCCGGGGCCGTCCGGCAGCAGGTCGAGCGTTCCCCCGAGCTCTTCCGCGAGCCGCAGCGCGTTCGAGAGGCCGAGACCCGTTCCCTTGCCGGGCGGCTTCGTCGTGAAGAAGGGGTCGAAGATGCGCTCGCGATCCGCCTGGGCGACGCCCGGGCCGTTGTCCGAAACGACGCACTCGACCGAATCCGGAGTGCGGCGTCCGCTCGCCACCTCCGGCGTTTCTCCGGCGCGCACCCGCGCGATCGCGGGGCGGACGACGAAATCGACTCGCGCCGCCGCGGCGCCCTCGAGGGCATCGAGCGCGTTGAGGCCGAGGTTGAGGACGATCTGCGCCGCTGCCGCCGGGTCGCCGAGCGCGAGCGGGGCGCCGGCCTCGTGGCGGACCTCGATGGCGACGCTTCGCCGTCCCGCCTGTGTGCGCAGGAGCGCCGCCGTGTCCTCCGTCACCGCGGCCAGATCGAAGGGAACGCTCTCCCGGAGCGCGGGCCGCGAGAAGTCGAGCATCTGCCGCAGGATCCGCCGAACGCGCTCGACCTGCGCGCTGGCACGCTCGAGATGCCCGTGCGATTCGGGCGAGAGCCCGGAGTCGCGTCCCGCGAGATCGAGGAAGGCGAGCAGCGCCCCCATGGGATTTCCGACTTCGTGCGCGACGCCGGCAGCGAGACGCCCGACGGCCGCGAGGCGCTCGGCGCGGGCGAGGCCCGCGTGCGCGTCGCGGAGCTCGCGGTTCGCGCTACGCAGGTCCGAGACCGCCTTCTCGAGCTCGTCCGTCCGCGCAGCGAGCGCGTCGCTCATCTCGTTGAACGCGAGCGCGACTTCGGCGGTCTCGCGAGCTCCGCCGACGGGCACGCGGACGCCGGTCGTACCGTCGGAGAGAGCGCGCGCCGCGCCGGCCAGCCGGCGCAGCGGCAGGACCACGCGCCGCCGGAGCAGCGACGCGCCGAACGCGATGAAGATCGTCGCATCGACTGCGAGGATCCCGAGCGCGACGAGGCGAGGCGCCGCCCCGCCACCGGGCACCGACGCCGCCGGGATCCTCACGACCGCGACGCGCCCGTCCGCTGCGAGCGGCCGTGCGAACCGCACGTACCCCCAGGGCGGCCCCTCGCGCAGGAGGGGCGCTCCCGCTTCGCGCGCTGCACGCGCGAGCGCGAGCGATTCACCGTCGATCGCGCCGGAGCCCGCGTCCCGGCCGCGCGCATCCCCGCTCGGCGAGACGTCCCACCACACGCCGTCGCGAAACAGCGCCGGCGGCACGCCGGGCCCGATCGCCTCGGCGCCGAGCGCCCGCGCGAGCAGATCGCGCTGCTGGGCGTCGTGGTGCATCGTGAGGACGGTCGCGAGCACCGCGGTGGCGGCGAACAGGAGGAGAGCGAGCCCGCCGAGGGTCTCCGCCATCAACCCTCGGCCGCGGCTGGCTCCTCGCACGTCAGGCCTCGTCGTCGTCGCCGGCGGGCGATTCGAGGCCGAGCTTCTCGAGCCGGTAGCGGAAGGATCGGAACGAGATCCCGAGCAGCGCGGCCGCGCGCTTCTTCACGCCCTTCGCTCGGTCGAGGGCCTCGAGGAGGAGTCCGCGTTCGTACTCGCTCACCAGCGAGTCGAGATCGACGCCGGCGGTGCCGACGCGCGTCTCCCGCGCGGGCTCGGCCGGGTGGAGGATCTGCGGCGGCAGCGCGCCCGGCTCGATCTCGCCGTCCTTCGAGAGCGCCACCGCGCGCTCGATCGCGTTCTCGAGCTCTCGCACGTTTCCGGGATACGAGTACGCGAGCAGTCGCTCGGCCGCGGCAGCGCCCACGCCGCGGATCGGCTTGCCCAGCTCACGCGCGTACTTCTCGACGAAGTGCTGCACGAGGAGCGGAATGTCGTCGCGACGCTCGCGCAGCGGCGGCAGAGCGATCTGGATCACGTTGAGCCGGTAGTAGAGATCCTCGCGGAAGCGTCCGCCCGCGACCTCCTGCTCGAGCCGGCGGTTGGTCGCAGCGAGGATGCGGACGTCGACGCGCCGGTCGCTGGTTCCGCCGACGCGCCGGATCGTCCGCTCCTGGAGCACGCGCAGGAGCTTGACCTGGAGCGAGGCGGGCAGCTCACCGACCTCGTCGAGGAGCAGCGTGCCGCCGTCCGCCGTCTCGAACAGGCCTTCCTTTCCCGAAACGGCGCCGGTGAACGCCCCTTTCACGTGACCGAACAGCTCGCTCTCGAGCAGGTTTTCCGGGATCGCGCCGCAGTTGATCGCGACGAACGGCCGGTCGCGCCGGTCGCTCCGCGCGTGGATGGCGCGCGCGACGAGCTCCTTGCCGGTTCCGCTCTCGCCCGAGATGAGGACGTTGGTTCGGGTCTCGGCGACCTGGCTCACGAGCTCGTAGACACGGTGCATCGCCGTGCTCGTCCCGACGAGATCGCGCTGCCGGAGCTGACTCTGGAGCTCGCTGCGAAGGCGCCGGTTCTCGCGCGAGAGGAGCTTCTTCTCGAGCGCCTTCTCGACCACGAGGCGCAGCTCGTCCACCTTGAACGGTTTGGTGACGTAGTCGTACGCGCCTTCCTTCATCGCGGCGATGGCGGTCTCGGTCGTCGCGAACGCCGTGATCAGGATGACGGCCGTTTCGGGGCTCGTCTCGCGAACGGCGTGGAGCAGATCGAGGCCGCTGCGTCCCGACATCTGGAGGTCGGAGAGCACGACGTCGTAATCGTCCGCGTCGATCAGCGCGAGCGCGGTGTCGACGTCGCCGGCGGTCGCAACGTCGTAGCCCTGGCCCCGGAAGCAGATCTCGAGGAACTCCTGCATGCTGCGCTCGTCGTCGACGACGAGGATCCGCGCGCGGGCGCTCACTGTGCGCCCTCCGCGCGCGGCAGCCAGACCCGGAACGTCGTTCCGATTCCCTGTGCGCTCTCCACCCGGAGCTGCCCCCCGTTGCGTTCGACGATCGCGTGGACGGTCGCGAGGCCGAGCCCCGACCCGGCCCGCTTCGTCGTGAAGAAGGGGTCGAAGATGTGGTCGAGTACCTCCGGCGCGATGCCCACGCCGGTGTCGGCGACGCGGATCTCCACTCCGGGAAAGGCCTCCCCCTCCCCCTCGGTTCGGACCGGCCCGTGTTCGCCTTGAGCGGCGGGGCGCGGCTGCGGCAGCGCGGAGACCCGCAGCACCCCGCCGTCGGGCATGGCCTGCGCGGCATTGAGCAGCAGGTTCCACAGGAGCTGGCGGAGCTGGGCGGCGTCGGCGAGCACTTCGAGGTGCCCCGGAACGTCGACCTCGATCGCGATCCCCTTCCCCTCGCCCTTGCCGAGCATCTCGGCGGTCTCCGCGACCACCCCGGAGAGCGCGACGGCCTCGCGCCGTGCCGGCGCGGGGCGCGCGTACTGGAGGAAGTCGGTGATCAGGCGGTTCAGCCGGTCCGTCTCGCGCAGCGCGATGTCCATGAGGCGCCCCGGCTCCGCGTGCCGGCTCTCCTCGGGCAGCCCGGCCGCGAGGAGCTGGATCGCGCCCGACATCGCCGCCAGCGGGTTGCGGACCTCGTGAGCGATCGCGGCGGCGAGCTGCCCGACGGCGGCGAGGCGTTCGGAGCGAACGAGCTGGTGCTCCATCTCGACCACGGACGTCACGTCCTGGAAGATGATGACGTGGCCCGCGGGCGAGCCGTCGGCCTCGCGCAACACCGACGCGGCGAGGCCGAGATGGAGAGCGTCGCCGCGCCGGTTCCGGTACGGCATGCGCGCGCGCGGAACTCCCTCGCCGTGCCGCAGGACCGTTCGCGCGCCCGGCAGGAGCTCCTCGACGTCGTGCCCGACCAGCTCGTTGCCGGCGACTGCGCTGATGCGCCTCGCCTCGGGATTGAGCGACGTGATGCGTCCGTCGGAATCCGTCGTCACCAGCCCCGAGACCAGGCATTCGACCGTCCGGGCATGGAGCCAGCGGAGCCGGTGCAGATCGTGCCGGCTCCGGGCGAGCGCCTCTCCCGCGAGATGGAGCTCACGCGACAGAAAGCTCGCGAGCAGCGCGACGACGAGCAGCGCCCCGCCCTGCACGCCCCAAAGGGTCGCGAGCACCGGCGCGGGCAGCAGCGGCCCGAAGCTCCGGATCCATCCCAGCTCCGGCGCCACCAGCACCGCTCCGAACGAGACCGCGGCGACGCACGCCGCCAGCAGCACGCCACGACGCTCGAAGAAGAGCGCACCGTACGCCACCACCGGAACGTAGAGAGAGGCGAAGACGGAGTCGGCGCCGCCGGTGAAGTGCACGAGCGCACCCACCGCGACCAGATCGAGCGCGACCTGCGTCGCGGCGAAGCGGCGCAGGTCGCCGGCCCGCCGCAGCCGCGCGGCCGAGACCGCGCTCACGAGGCACGCGAACGCCAGCGTCGCGTGGATCCCGCCCGTCGCCTCGGAAGCGCCGCTTCGTCCGGCGAGCTGCAGCCCCGACGCGGCTCCGAGGATCGCCAGCGCGAGCGCGAGCCGAACGCCGGCGAGCCACGCCAGCCGGCGGCGCGCGCGCAGCCTCGCCTGCGCGAGAGGCGGCGGCGTCACGAACTCCCCCTCCGAGCGGCGGTGCGCTCGCTACTTCACGGCATCGGCGATCTTGAAGATCGGCAGGTACATCGCGATCAGGATCGTGCCGACCGTTCCGCCGAGGAAGACGATCATCAGCGGCTCGAGGAGCTGCGTGAGCGCCGACACGGCGGTGTCGACCTCGTCGTCGTAGAAGTCGGCGATCTTCTGGAGCATCGCGTCCATCGACCCGGTCTGCTCGCCGACCGCGACCATCTGGACGACCATGCTCGGGAATACCTTCGATTCGGCGAGCGGCTCGGCGATCGTCTTGCCCTCGGAGATTGCCGCCCGCGTCCTCAGCACCGCCTGCTCGACGACGAGGTTGCCGGCCGTTCGCGCGACGATCTCGAGCGCGTCGAGGATCGGGACGCCGCTCGAGATCATCGTCCCGAGCGTTCGGCTGAAGCGTGCGGTCGCCACCTTCCGCAGCAGTTGCCCGAAGATCGGCATCTTCAGGAAGATCGCGTCGGTTCGGTAACGGAACGTCCGCGAGCGCCGCCGCGCCTGGAAGAACGCGACGACGGCTCCCGTGAGCGCCACGAGGATGTAGACGATCCAGGCCTGCATGAACTCGCTGGCGTCGATCACCATCTGCGTCGGTCCGGGGAGCGCGCCGCCGAACTCGGCGAACATCTTCTGGAAGACCGGGATCACCTTCACGAGCAGGAGGACCACGACGGCGAGCGCGACCACGAGGACCGTGATCGGGTAGACCATCGCGCCCTTCACCTTGCGCGCGAGGGCGTCGGCCTTCTCGAGATAGACCGCGAGGCGGTTGAGGATCGTGTCGAGGATGCCGCCCACCTCGCCGGCCGCGACGAGGTTCACGTACAGGTCGGTATAGACGCGCGGGTGCTTGCGGAGCGCGTCGGCGAACGTCGATCCCTGCTCGACGTCGGCCTTCACCTGCCGCAGAACGGTCTGGAAGGGCCGATTGGGCTGCTGCTCCGCGAGGATGTCGAGGCACTGCACCAGCGGCAGGCCCGCGTCGATCATCGTCGCGAACTGCCGCGTGAAGATCACGAGATCGCGGGTCTTCGGGCCCGACTGCGGCAGCTTGAGGCCCGCGAGCAGGGCCTTCGGCTTCGCCTTCACCGCGGTCGGGAGGATCTGCTGCGCGCGAAGCGAGGCCATCGCGGCGGCCTCGCTCGCCGCTTCGATCACGCCCTTCTTGCTCGCGCCGGCGCGCGTTCGCCCTTCGTATGCGTAGACGGGCATCTCGTCACTCCCTCGCGCCGGCCCCGGACGCCTCGTCGGCCGCCCGCTGCCCCGCGCGTGTGCGCCTCATCACCCCGCCGCCCGCCTCGCGCCGGCGACGGCTCCACCGCTGGCGATCAGGTTGCGCAGCTCGTCGACGTCGTGGCTGCGGCCCATCGCGTCTTCGAGCGTGATCAGGCGCCGCTGGCACAGCGACGCCAGCGACTGGTTCATCGTCTGCATCCCGAACTTGTCCTGCCCGATCTGCATCTGCGAGTAGATCTGGTGGATCTTGTCTTCGCGGATGAGGTTCCGGATCGCGGGATTCGGCACCATCACCTCGATCGCCATCACCCGTCCGGCCCCGTTCGCCCGCGGGAGCAGCGACTGGCACATCACGCCCTCGAGAACGAACGAGAGCTGCGCGCGCACCTGCGCCTGCTGGTACGGCGGGAACACGTCGACGATCCGGTTGATCGTCTGCACGCACGAGTTCGTGTGGAGCGTCGCGAAGGCCAGGTGACCGGTCTCGGCGACGACGAGGGCGGCCTCGATCGTCTCCAGGTCGCGCATCTCTCCGATCAGCACGACGTCGGGATCCTGCCGGAGGATGTACTTGAGCGCGGCATTGAAGCCCTTGGTGTCCGCGCCGACCTCGCGCTGGTTGACCACGCATCCCTTGTGCGGGTGGAGGTACTCGATCGGATCCTCGATCGTGACGATGTGCTCGTTGCGCTCGGTGTTGATCCGGTCGAGGATGCTGGCGAGGGTGGTCGACTTGCCCGACCCGGTCGGGCCGGTGACGAGGATGAGCCCGCGCGGCTTGCGCGCGAGATCCGTCACGACCTTCGGCAGCCCGAGCTCTTCGAAGCTGAGGATCTTGTACGGAATCGAGCGGAACGCGCCCGCCACCGCGCCGCGCTGCATGAAGATGTTGCCGCGGAAGCGCGAGAGGCCGCGAACGCCGAACGACAGGTCGAGCTCCCAGGTCTCCTCGAAGCGGTGCTTCTGCGCGTCGGTGAGGATCGAGTAGCAGAGCTGCTTCGTCTCGGGAGGCGAGAGCGGCGGCATCTTGAGCGGGTGGAGCTTGCCGTCGATCCGGAGCTGCGGCGGGCTGTTCGTCGTGATGTGGAGGTCGCTCGCCCCCTTCTCGATCATCGCCTTCAGGAGCTGGTGCAGGTTCGCCATGCTTCGATCGCCCCCTGCGGCCCTAGCGGTCCGCCGCCGAGACGCGCAGCACCTCGCCGAGCGTCGTGATCCCCTCGCGGAGCTTGTTGAGCGCGCTGCGCCGCAGGGTCGTCATGCCGAGCCGGATCGCCTCCCGCTTGAGCTCGATGCCCGAGGCTCCGTTGAGGACGAACTCCTTGAGCTCCTCGGCCATCTCCATCACCTCGTAGATCGCGATCCGGCCCTTGTAGCCGGTCTCCGAGCAGGCCCGGCAACCCCTGCCCTTCAGCGGCACGACGGCGCCCGCCTCGTTCTCGGCGAGGCCGGCCTCGAGAAGCGCCTCCTTCGTGACGTCGGGGTCGGGCTGCTTGCACTCGTCGCAGACCTTGCGCGCGAGGCGCTGCGCGAGAATGCAGTTGACCGATGAAGCGACGAGGAAGGGCTCGATTCCCATGTTGAGGAGACGGTTCACGGTCGACGGCGCGTCGTTCGTGTGCAGGGTCGAGAGCACCATGTGGCCGGTGAGCGCGGCCTTCACGGCGATCTCGGCCGTCTCGAAGTCGCGGATCTCGCCGACCATGATGATGTCCGGGTCCTGCCGCAGGAACGAGCGGAGCGCAGCGGCGAAGTTGAGACCGATCTCCTCGTGCATCTGCACCTGGTTGATGCCGGCGAGGTTGAACTCGACCGGATCCTCGGCCGTCGAGATGTTCTC
>JAYRMX010000309.1:0-7026 GCA_041912475.1 Myxococcota bacterium | reverse complement strand
TCGCCGGCTGATCGCGCCGGGGTATGCTCGCCTCGGGTGGAGACAGCTCCGGGTCAGGTGATCGCCGGCAAGTACCGGCTCGACCGCATCCTCGGCGAGGGCGGCATGGGCGTGGTCTTCGATGCCGAGAACGAGGCGCTCGGGCGACGCGTCGCGGTGAAGTTCCTGCACGTCGCGCTCGCGCGCGACGAGCGCGAGCGCCGCGCCGCCGACGTTCGGCGCAAGCTCGAGGCGCTCGGCGAAGTGAACCTCGGCGCGATCGAGGAGCACGAGGAGCTGGCCGAGCGCTTCCGCTTCCTCTCCGAGCAGAAGGCCGACCTCGAGAGCACGCTCGGGTCGCTGCGCGAAGCGATCCTGCGCATCAACCGCACCAGCCGAAAGCGCTTCGAGGAGACGTTCGAGGCGGTGAACGCGCGCTTCGTCGAGAACTTCCCGCGCCTGTTCCGCGGCGGAAAAGCGCACCTGCAGCTCACCGAAGAGGAGGACGTTCTCGACGCGGGGATCGAGATCGTCGCGTCGCCGCCCGGCAAGCGGCTGCAGAGCGTCAACCTGCTCTCGGGCGGCGAGAAGACGCTCACGGCGCTCGCGCTCCTCGTGTCGGTCTTCCAGGTCCGCCCGAGCCCGTTCTTCCTGCTCGACGAGGTCGACGCCGCGCTCGACGATGCGAACGTCGGCCGCTTCAACGAGATCGTCCGCGAGCTGGCGAAGGACTCGCAGTTCCTCCTCATCACGCACAACAAGCGCACCATCGAGGTGTCCGACGTCCTCTACGGCGTGACGATGGAGGAAAAGGGCGTGAGCAAGCTCGTCTCGGTCGAGCTGCGCGACGGGGCGTAGCGAGGGCGGCGGCTCTCGCGCCGGAGGCTGATCTCCGTCGCGAGCGGGGTATCCTCCGCGCCCATGAACCGGGACGAAATCGAGCGGCTGCTGGCGGGGGGCTTCGAGCGCATCCAATCGGCGGCGGAGGCCGCCCTTTCGAGCGCGCGGGCGGAGCCGACCCTCTTCGTGTCGGCCGCTGCGGTGCTCGTGCTCGCGCTGCTGCTCTACTACGGCGTTCGCAGGCGGCGGCGCGTCGCCGCTCTTCCGGACGCGAGCGCTGCGGCGCCGGTTCGCGCCGAAGCGGCGCCGAAGTCGGCCGAGCCGCAGGAGGGCGCCGCGGCGGAGGCGGCCGGGGCTGCCGCGGCTGCGGAGCGCGTCGTCGAGCGGCTCGGCCGCATTGCAGCCGATCCCGCCACGCAAGCGGCACAGGCCGTGGAGCCGGCGGCGCGCCTCGAGGCGGAGCCGGAGGCGGCGCAGGGAGCGGCGCTCGAGCTCGCGCCGCCAGCGCAGGCCGCGGGAATCGAGGTCGAGGCGTTCGAGCCCGCCGCCGCCCTCGTCGCCGAGCCCTCCGCCGCCGAATCGGCCGGGGTCGCGCCGCAGCCTGCGCCGCCGGCCGCACCCGCGGCGAAGCCGGCGCCCGCGCGCCCGCTTCGCCTTCGCGACCGGCTGCGGCGCACGAGCGAGGCGCTCGTCGGCCGCCTCGAGCAGGTGCTCGGCGGCCGCCGCGTCGATCCCGCCGTGCTCGAGGATCTCGAGCACGTGCTGTACACGGCGGACCTCGGCGTCTCGACGGCGGAGAGCCTGCTCGCCGCGGTGCGCAAGCAGGCGGCGGGCGGCGATGCGGCGGCCGTGCGCGGCGCCCTGCGCGCGGCGATGCTCGAGAAGCTGCGGCGCGTCGAGCCCGCGCGCGAGAGCGCGCTCGCCGTCACGGGCAAGCCGCACGTCATCCTCGTTCTCGGCGTGAACGGATCCGGCAAGACGACGACGATCGGAAAGCTCGCGGCGCGCCACCACGCTGCCGGAAGGCGCGTCGTTCTCGGCGCGGGCGACACCTTCCGCGCCGCCGCGATCGAGCAGCTCCAGGCGTGGGGCGAGCGCGCGGGCTGCGAGGTGATCGCGGGAAAGCCCGGCGGTGATCCGTCGGCCGTCGCGTTCGACACCGTGAAAGCGGCCCTCGCACGCGGCGCCGACGTCGCGATCTGCGATACGGCCGGGCGCCTCCAGACGAAGCAGCCGCTCGTCGAGGAGCTGCGAAAGATCGTTCGCGTTCTCGGGCGCGAGATCCCCGGAGCGCCGCACGAGAGCCTGCTCGTCCTCGACGCCAACACCGGGCAGAACGCGATCTCGCAGGCGCGCGTCTTCACCGAGGCCGGACAGGTGACCGGGCTCGTTCTCACGAAGCTCGACGGAACGGCGAAGGGCGGCGTGCTGCTCGGCCTCGCCGACGAGTTCGGGATCCTCGTGAAGTACGTCGGGGTCGGCGAGGGAGTCGACGACCTGCGCGACTTCTCGGCCGACGAGTTCGTCGACGCCCTCTTCGACGCGGGCGCGGAGCCGGGGGCCGCGGCACGGTGACGCCGGCCGCGGCGACTGCGGGCCAGAGCGCGGCGACGCTGCGCGTCGGCCTGCTGCTCGATGCGCTCGTCGCGCCCGCGTGGGTTCACCAGGCGGTGTCGGATCTCGCGGCGAGCGGGGACGCGCGGCTCGCGCTCGCGGTCGTCGACGCGTCGCCTCCCGAGCCGGCCGCAGGGCGGCTCGCGCGCTGGTGGCGCGAGAAGGACGCGCTCGCGTACCGCCTCTACCGGCGCGCGGACGATGCGCTCTACGCGCGGCCGGACGACGCCTTCGCTCCGCGCTCGCTCGGCCACCTGCTGGGCGAGGTTCCCGTCCTCCCGGTGGTGCCGGAGCGCGGCGCCGATTGCGACCGGCTCGACGAGGCCGACGTCGGGCGGATCGCGAAGCACGACCTCGACGTGCTGCTGCGGCTCGGCTTTCGCCGTGTTCGCGGCCGCGCGCTCGGCGTCGCGCGGCACGGCGTGTGGTCGCTACGGGTGGGCGGCGAGCCGGGCGCGTGCGAGGGGGCGGCCGGATTTCGGGAAGTGGCGGCCGCAGAGCCGGCGACGGCGGTCGCGGTCGTCCGGCTGCACGAGCCGGGCGAGGGAGACACCGTATTGCGTAGAGCGTGGATCGCGACCGATCCGCGTTCGCTGCGCGCGGGCCGGAGCGAGCTCGCGTGGAAGGGCGCCGCTCTCCTGGGCTGCGCGCTTCGCGACCTGCGGCGCCGCGGGGCCGCGGTGCCCGCCGCCGTCCCGCGCGGCCGCCAGGCCGCGGCGGAGCGCCCGAGCGGCGCGCCCGGCACCGCAGAGACTCTCGCGGCCGCGGCGCGGATCGGAGGCCGCGCGGCGCGCGATCGCCTGCTGCGCGTCCCGTTCTTCGAGCAGTGGTGCCTCGCGTACGCGCTCGATACCGCTTCCGGAGAGACGCCTCGCTTCAGCGAGCTGCTCCCGCCGAAGGACCGGCTCTGGGCCGATCCCTTTGCGTTCGAGCACGAGGGGCGGCTGCACGTGTTCTTCGAGGAGTGCCTCGCCGGCTCGCCCCGCGCGCACGTCTCGGTGATGGAGCTCGCCGCCGGCGGCGGCTTCACGCCGCCACGAACGGTGCTCGAACGCCCGTACCATCTCTCGTACCCGTTCGTCTTCGCGTGGGACGGCGCGGTGTGGATGATTCCCGAGACGGCGGAGAACCGAACCGTCGAGCTCTACCGCGCCGAGCGCTACCCGGACCGCTGGACGCTCGACCGCGTGCTGCTGCGCGGTGTCCGCGCGGCCGACGCGACGCTCCACGAGCAGGGCGGACGCTGGTGGATGTTCGTCGCGATGGCGGCGCCCGGTGCGCGCGCATTCGACGATCTTCATCTCTTCGAAGCGCCGTCGCCCCTCGGGCCCTGGTCTCCCGTGCCGGGAAACCCGGTCGTGAGCGACGCGCGCTGCGCCCGGCCGGCGGGGCGTCCGTTCCTGCGCGACGGCCGCTGGATCCGCCCGGCGCAGGACGGGGCGGGCCGCTACGGCCGCGCCGTCCGCTTCCGGCGCATCGAGCGCCTCGACGCGAGCGGGTACGCGGAATCCGACGCCGGCGGGATCGAGCCGGACTGGGCGCCGGGCGTGCTCGGCACGCACACGTTCAACACGGCGGCCCGGCTCACGGTGGTCGACTTCATCAAACGCAGGCGGCGGCTCGGGTAGGGCGCCGGGAGATCCTCGCATGCGGTTCGTTCTCGCACTCGATCAGGGCACGACCTCGTCGCGGGCGCTGCTCTTCGACCACGCCGGGAGCGTCGCCGCCGTGAAGCAGATCGAGTTCGCGCAGCACTACCGCCAGCCCGGCTGGGTCGAGCACGACCCGGCCGAGATCTGGGAGACGCAGCTCCGCGCGGCGCGCGGCGCGCTCGGCGAGGCGGGCGCGACGGCGCGAGACGTCGCCGCGATCGGCATCACGAACCAGCGCGAGACGACCGTCGTCTGGGACCGCAAGACCGGCGAGCCGATCCACCCCGCGATCGTCTGGCAGTCGCGCCAGACGACACCGATCTGTGACGAGCTTCGGGCGCGCGGGCTCGAAGGGCACGTGCGCGAGCGGACCGGCCTCGTGATCGACGCGTACTTCTCGGCGACGAAGGTGCGCTTCATCCTCGACGCGGTGCCCGGCGCGCAGGCCCGCGCTGAGCGCGGCGAGCTGGCGTTCGGGACGATCGACACGTGGCTGCTCCACCGGCTCACGAAGGGCCGCGTCCACGCGACCGAGCTCTCGAACGCGTCGCGGACGATGCTCTACGACGTCCACGCGCGCGCGTGGGACGAGACGATGCTACGCGAGCTGCGGATCCCGCGGGCGATGCTCCCGGAAGTTCGCGACTCGAGCGGCCGCTTCGGCGCGGCCGACGCCGAGTGGCTCGGCGCCGAGGTGCCGATCGCGGGGATGGCCGGCGACCAGCAGGCCGCCCTGTTCGGGCAGGGCTGCTTCACGCCGGGCAGCGCCAAGAACACCTACGGCACGGGCTGCTTCCTGCTGATGAACACCGGCGAGGCCGCGCGCAGCTCGAAGCACGGGCTCGTGACGACGATCGCGTGGGGAATCGGCGGCCGGATCGACTACGCGCTCGAGGGGAGCGTCTTCGTGGCCGGCGCCGCGGTGCAGTGGCTGCGGGACGGGCTCGGCCTGGTCGCGTCCGCCGCCGAGACCGAGGGCCTCGCGGCGAGCGTCGCCGACAGCGGCGGCGTGTACTTCGTTCCGGCGTTCGTCGGCCTCGGCGCGCCGTACTGGGACGAGCGCGCGCGGGGGGCGATCGTCGGCCTCACGCGCGGAACGAGCCGTGCGCACCTCGTCCGCGCGGCGCTCGACTCGATCGCCTACCAGTCGCGCGATCGGGTCGAATGCCTCGCGGCCGACGCCGGCGTCGCGCCGCCGGTGCTGCGCGTCGACGGCGGCGCGTCGGCGAACGATTTCCTCATGCAGTTCCAGGCCGACATTCTCGGAATCCCGGTGCGGCGACCGGCCGGGCTCGAGGTGACGGCGCTCGGCGCCGCCGCGCTCGCGGGGCTCGCGACGGGGTTCTGGGGCGACCGCACCGATCTCGAGTCGGCCGTTCGCGCCGGACGGATCTTCGAGCCGACGATGACGGCGGACCGGCGCGATGCGCTCTACGCCGGTTGGCGGCGCGCGGTCGAGCGGGCCCGCGCGTGGGAGGTGGCATGACGCTCGTGATCGCGCACCGGGGCGCCTCCGGAGAGCGCCCCGAGAACACGCTGTCGGCGTACACGCTCGCGGTCGAGCAGGGTGCCGACATGATCGAGATCGACCTTCACCGGACGCGCGACGAGGCGATCGTCGTCACCCACGACGAGCTTCTCGAGGGCCTCGGCGGCGCGGGCGAGATTGCCGGTGCGACGCTCGCGCAGGTGCGTGCGCTCGACGCGGGAGAGGGGGAGCGCGTTCCCACGCTCGACGAGGTGCTCGACGCCTTCGGCGAGCGCATCGCCTTCAACCTCGAGCTCAAGCGCGCCACGGATCGCGAGTACGCCGGCCTCGAGCAGGCGGCGCTCGCCGCCGTCGAGCGCCGGGGCCTGCTGCCGCGCATGCTGTTTTCGTCGTTCTACGACCCCGTGCTGGCGCGTCTGCGGTCGCTCTCGCCCACCGCGCGCGTCGGCCTGCTGATCTCGCGCAAGTTTCCCCACCGGGCCGTCGCGCGGGCGAAGGCGCTCGGCGCCGAGGCGCTCCATCCCGAGGACAGCATCGCGACGCCCGAGCTGGTGCGTGAGGCGCACGACGCGGGGCTTCTCGTGCACGTCTTCACCGTCGACGAGGAGACCGAGCTTCGGCGCTTCCTCGACATGGGAGTCGACGGGATCTTCACGAACTACCCGCGGCGCCTGCGAGCGATCGTCGGCGCGCGGGGCTGATGCGGCGGCGGCGTGAGTCCGAGCCGCCGCGCGCTCCCCCGGCCTGCCTGCGCCCGCGGAGCTCGCCGCTCGCCTCGTCCTACGCCGGCGCCTTCGCGCGCGACCGCGCGGCTGCGTCGAGCGCCTCGCGCACGCGCGAAGTGAGGGTCGCGACGTCGAAGGGCTTGTCGATGCAGCTCGCTGCCGGGTCGAAGACGCCCTGTTGCGTGATCTCAGCGTCCGCATGCCCGGACATGAAGAGCACGGCGAGGCCGGGCCGGGCGGCGCTCAGCCGCGCGGCGAGCTCGGGCCCCGACGTTTCCGGCATGACGACGTCGCTGAGCAGCAGGTGAATCGTGCCGTCGTACAGTGCAGCCGCGCGGGTCGCGTCCTTCGCGCCGGAGGCCGCGAGCACGCGGTAGCCGGCGGCCTCGAGGACGCGCTTCGTGACGGCGAGAACGTCCGCGTCGTCGTCGACCAGCAGGATGGTCTCCGGTCCGCCACTCGGCTCACCGGCCGTCGCAGGCGGCGGCGTGGCAGCCGGCGCGGTGACGCGCGGCAGCAGCACGCGGATCGTCGTGCCGCTGCCCGGCATGCTGCTCGCGACCATGACGCCTCCGCTCTCCGTTACGAAGCCGTAGCTGGAGGCGAGCCCGAGCCCCGTTCCTCTGCCGGAGGGCTTGGTCGTGTAGAACGGCTCGAAGATGTGCTCGAGCGAGTCCTCGTCCATCCCGCACCCGTCGTCGATGACCGACAGTCGCACGTACTCGCC
>JAYRMX010000308.1:0-13885 GCA_041912475.1 Myxococcota bacterium | reverse complement strand
GACACTCGCGGCGGCGGCGGATCTCGAGCCCGTCCTTGCCGAGCCGCGAGTCGATGACGCGGTTGGCCTCGTCGGCGCAGTACGGGCAGCGCACGCCGTCAGCTCCCGTCGTCCCACCGCGTGGTGTAGAGCGGGAAGCGCCTGCACAGCGCCTCGACCTCGGCGCGAACGCGGTCGAGCTCGTCGACGTCGCCCGGGTGCGCGAGCACGCGCGCGATCAGCCCGGCGATCGCGTCCATCTCCGGCGCGCGCATCCCGCGCGTCGTCACGGCCGGCGTCCCGATCCGCACGCCCGACGTGACGGCGGGCTTTCGCGGATCGAAGGGGACCATGTTCTTGTTCGCCGTGATGCCCGCGCGGTCGAGCGCGATCTGCGCCGCCTTTCCCGTCGTGTCGCGGTCGACCAGCGAGAGCAGGAACAGGTGGACGTCGGTCCCGCCCGCGACGATCCGGAAGCCGCGGCCGGTGAGGGCCTCCGAGAGCCGCCGCGCGTTCGCGATGATCTGCTCGCAGTAGCCCTTGAACGCGGGCGACCGCGCTTCCTCGAACGCGACGGCCTTGCCCGCGATCACGTGCATCAGCGGGCCGCCCTGCCCGCCCGGGAAGACCGCCGAGTCGATCGCCTTCGCGTGGCCGGCATCGCACAGGATGAGGCCGCCGCGCGGGCCGCGCAGCGTCTTGTGGGTCGTCGTCGTCACGACGTGCGCCTTGCCGACCGGGCTCGGATGCAGCCCCGCGGCCACCAGCCCGGCGATGTGCGCGATGTCCGCGAACAGCAGCGCTCCGACCTCGTCGGCAATCGCTCGGAACGCGTCGAAGTCGAGGATGCGCGAGTACGCCGTCGTCCCGCACTGGATGAGCTTCGGGCGGTGCTCCTTCGCGAGGCTGCGCAGCGCGTCGTAGTCGATGCGCTCGGTGTCCTGGCGAACGCCGTAGGGAACGATCTTGTACAGCTTGCCCGAGAAGTTCACCGGGCTGCCGTGCGTGAGGTGCCCGCCGTGATCGAGGTTCATCGCGAGGATGGTGTCGCCCACGTCGAGCAGCGCGCGGTACACGGCCTCGTTGGCCTGCGAGCCCGAGTGGGGCTGGACGTTCGCGTGGTCGGCGCCGAACAGCGCCTTCGCGCGCTCGATCGCCAGCGTCTCGACCTCGTCGACCACCTCGCAGCCGCCGTAGTAGCGGCGGCCCGGATAGCCTTCGGCGTACTTGTTCGTGAGCACCGACCCCACGGCCTCGAGCACCGCTTCGGAGACGAAGTTCTCGCTCGCGATCAGCTCGAGCCCGAGGGCCTGGCGGCGCGCCTCTGCGCGCAGCAGGCCCGCAATCGCGGGGTCCGTCCGATCGAGTGCGGGCGTTGCGCCGCGCGCCCCTGCTGCCGTCTGATCCGCCATCAGCCCTCCCAGCGCTCGAGCACGAGCGATGCATTGGTCCCGCCGAAGCCGAACGAGTTGGAGACGGCGATCCGGGGCGACGCCTGCCGCGGCTTGTGCGCCACGTGATCGAGCGCGCACGCCGGATCGGGCCGGTCGAGGTTGATCGTCGGCGGGAGCCAGCCCGTCTCGAGCGCCCGGACCGAGAAGATCGCCTCGACCGCTCCGGCCGCGCCGAGCAGGTGGCCGGTCGCGGACTTGGTGCTGGAGACCGGAAGGCGGTCGGCGTGCCCGCCGAACACGGCGCGAATCGCTCTCGCCTCGATCTCGTCTCCGGCGGGCGTGCTCGTGGCGTGAGCGTTCAGGTAGCCCACCTCGGCCGGGTGGACGCCGGCGTCGGCGAGCGCGAGCTCCATGCAGCGGCGCGCCCCTTGCCCGTCTTCGAGCGGGAGAGCGAGGTGGGCGGCGTCCGCCGTCGCCGCGTAGCCCCGCAGCTCGGCGCGGATCCGCGCTCCGCGTGCGAGCGCGCGATCGAGCGCTTCGAGGACGACGACGCCCGCGCCTTCGGCCATCACGAAGCCGTCCCGGTCGGCGTCGAACGGCCGGCTCGCGCGCGCCGGTTCGTCGCTGCGCACCGACAGCGCGCGCATCGCGGCGAAGCCCGCGACCGCGAGCGGCAGGAGCGGCGCCTCGCTCCCGCCGGCCAGCACGACGTCGGCATCGCCGCGCTCGATCATGCGGAGCGACTCGCCGATCGCGTGCGCTCCGGTCGCACAGGCGCTCACGTGGCACAGGTTCGGGCCGCGCAGGCCGTGACGGATCGAGACGTAGCCGCTCGCCATGTTCGAGATCGTCATCGGGATGAGGAACGGGGAGACGCGACGCGGCCCGCCGGCGAGATAGTTCGCGTGGTTCTCGGTGAGCGTCGCGAGGCCGCCGATGCCCGAGCCGATCGCGACGCCCACGCGCTCGGACGCGACGCCCGCGGGCAGCGGGTCGAGCCCTGCGTCACCGAGCGCCTCGCGCGCCGCGGCGAGCGCGAACAGCAGGAAGCGGTCGAGCCGCCGCACTTCCTTCGCGGAGAGGTCGCCCGCGTCGACGGGCTCCTTCACCGCGCCGGCGATTCGGACCGGGAAGCCCGCCGTGTCGAAGGTCGTGATCGGGCCGATTCCCGACGTGCCCGCGAGCAGCGCCGACCACGACGAATCGACGCGGCCTCCGACCGGCGTTACGCACCCGAGCCCGGTCACGACGACGCGCCTTCGCGCGCTGGGCTCGCGCCTCATCGGTTCACGCCCCGAGCTTTTCCTTCAGGTACGCGATGGCGTCGCCGATCGTCTGGATCTTCTCGGCGTCCTCGTCCGGGATCTCGATCCCGAACTCCTCCTCCATCGCCATCACCAACTCGACGATGTCGAGCGAGTCGGCGCCGAGGTCGTCGACGAACGATGCCTCGGGGATCACCTCCTCCTGCGAGATGTTGAGATGATTCACGATGATGTTGGTGACCCGCTCCTCGAGCTGCATTCGTCTCGTCCTCCCTCGGATGGCTCGTCGATGCGGCGCCCGCCGCTGCGCACGGGCCGCCCGCTCGTCCTGCGCCGGAATCCTACCCGGCCGCTCCCGCGAGCGCCGCCACCGCGGCGTCGAGATCGGCCTGCGCCGCGAGGCTCGCGCGGCGAAGCTCGGGGGCGATGCGCGCGACGAGGCCGCTCAGCACCCGGCCGGGGCCGACCTCGAGCACCTGCGTGACGCCCATCCGCGCCAGCTCCTCGATCATCTCCGTGAAGCGGACGGGAGACGTCACCTGCGCCGCGAGCAGCTCCCGAGCGCGGGCGCCGTCGGTGTTGGGCGCCGCCTCTACGTTCGTCACGACGGGGGGCTTCGCGTCGGCGAACGGGACGCGCGCGAGCTCGGGCCCCAGCCGATCCGCCGCAGGCTCCATGAGCGCGCAGTGGAAGGGCGCCGAGACGGGAAGCGCGAGGGTCCGGCGCGCGCCGAGCTGGCGAGCACGCGTGCATGCGATCTCGACCGCCACCACGTGGCCGGCGATCACGGTCTGCATCGGGCCGTTGTAGTTGGCGGGCGAGACGACCTTGCCCGAGGTCTTGTGCGCCTCCTCGCACGCACGCTGCACCGCGTCCGGCCCGCAGCCGAGCACGGCCGCCATCGCGCCGCGGCCTTCGGGAACGGCTTCCTGCATGAAGCGGCCGCGCGCCCGAACGAGCTGCAGGGCGTCGGCGAATCGCAGCGACCCGCTCGCGACGAGCGCGGTGTACTCGCCGAGGCTGTGCCCTGCGACCGCGTGCGGCTCCACCGCGGTCCGCTCCCCGAGCGCGCGCAGCAGCGCGATGCTGGTCGCGAGAACGGCCGGCTGCTGCAGCTCGGTGCGCCGCAGATCGTCCTCCGGCCCCTCGAAGCACAACCGGGACAGGGGAAAGCCGAGCGCGGCGTCCGCCTCCTCGAAGACGGCCCGCGCGGCGGCCGACGCCTCGAAGACGTCGCGGCCCATGCCGACTTCCTGGGATCCCTGTCCGGGAAAGAGCAGCGCGAGCACGCGCCCTACTCCTCGTCGGTCTCGATCACCGTGCGGTCGCGGTAGAAGCCGCAGCTCCCGCAGATCCTGTGCGGCGTCTTCGGCGCGCCGCACTGCGGGCACGCGGAGCGCGCCGGCACGGCGAGGGCGTCGTGGGTGCGTCGCTTGTCCCGCTTGGCGCGCGACGTCTTGCCCTTGGGAACGGCCATCAGCTCTCTCCTTCGCTCGAATCACGGCGGAGCGCCCGCAGCGCCGCGAACGCGGAAGCGGGCTTCGCCTCCTCGCAGCGGCACGCCGTCTGGTTGCGATCCGCGCCGCAGCGCGGGCACAGACCCCGGCAATCCTCCCGGCACAGCGGCTGCACCGGAAGAGCGAGCGTCACCACCTCCAACAGAAACGGGCCGAGCTCGATCTCCCGGCCCCGGAACCACCCCGTCTCGATCTCGTCCCCGAGGCACAGGCCATCGCGCGCCAGCGCCGCCGCAGCCTCCGGCTCGGCCGGAAGGCGGTCTCCGGCCGGCTCGAGGACCAGACGAAACGACTCGCGGAGCGGCGAAACATAGCGAGCCAGACAGCGGCCGCATTCGAGCTCGATCGATCCCCGGATCTGTCCCTCGAGGTACACGTCCTGGCCCATCCGGTAGGCCGTGATCTCGAAGTGGAACTGGTCGCGGTCTGCGCCCGCGAGCTCGGCGAGCCGCGTGCGCGCGGCCTCCCACCACGCGGGCTCCGCATCGAAGTCGTAGCGGCGCGGCGAGTCCGTGAGGCGGTCGAGGAGGATCTTCAGGGTCGGCTCCGGGCCCGAGAACAGGTGAAAACTTCAGCCGTTCCGGGAGGTTGCATGCGAACCGGATAGCAGAGCGCGCCCCCCGGCACAAGCCGCGCGCCCCGGCGCCGGCCTCGGATAGACTCGCGGCCCATGCACGGCGTCCGCACGCGCTTCGCCCCGAGTCCTACCGGCTTCCTGCACATCGGTGGGGCCCGAACGGCCTTGTTCAACTGGGCCTTCGCCCGCCGGCACGGCGGCCGCTTCGTGCTCCGGATCGAGGACACCGATCGCGAGCGCTCGACGGCCGAGTCGGAGGCCGCCGTGATCGACGGCCTGCGCTGGCTCGGGATCGAGTGGGACGAGGGCCCCGTCCGGCAGAGCGATCGCGCCGGCCGGCATCGCGAAGCCATCGAGGCGCTGCTGGCGAAGGGCCGCGCCTACCGCTGCGTCTGCACCCGGGAGGACCTCGAAGCGCGCAAGCAGGCGACGATCGCGGCGGGCCGCAAGTGGACGTACGACGGCCGGTGCCGCGACGCGGGCCTCGGGCCGGATTGCGGGCCGCACACGGTGCGGCTTCGCCTCGACGCCGACGCGGAGCTGCGCTGGGACGACCTCGTCTACGGGCCGAGCGGGCAGGCCGCCCGCGAGATCGGCGACATGATCGTGCGCCGCAGCGACGGCGGGCCGCTCTACAACCTCGCCGTCGTCGTCGACGACGTCGACATGGGCATCACGCACGTGATCCGCGGCGCCGACCACCACAGCAACACGCCCTTCCAGCTCGCGATCTACCGCGCGCTCGACGCCGCTCCGCCGCTGTTCGCGCACGTCCCGCTGATCGTCGGCGCCGACGGCAAGAAGCTGAGCAAGCGACGCGATCCCGTGTCGGTCCAGCAGTTCCGGGAGGAAGGCCACCCCGTCGACGCGATGCGGAACTGGCTGGTGCGAATCGGCTGGTCGCACGGCGATCAGGAGATCTTCTCGCGCGACGAGATCGCCGCGCTCTTCGACCTCGATGCGGTTCATCGCGCGAGCGCGCGTGCGGACGCCGCGAAGCTCTCGTTCCTCTCGCAGCATTTCCTGAAGACGCTCCCGCGCGAGGCGCTTTTCGCCGAACTCCAGCCCTTCCTCGATGCGGCGGCGGGGCATCCGGTCCCGCGAAGCCCTGCCCTCGAGCGCCTCGTCGACCTGCTGCGCGAGCGCAGCCACACGCTGGCCGAGATGGCGTCGCTCGCGCACTTCTTTCTCGTCGACAACGTCGCCTACGACGAGAAGGCGGCGCAGAAGCACCTGCGACGCGAAATCGAGCCCGCGCTCGCTGCGCTGCACGACCGGCTCGCCGCGCCCGGCGAGTGGAGCGCCGCGCGGATCGAGGCCGCGTTCGAAGCGGTCCGCTCCGCGCACGGCGATCTTCCGCTCGGCAAGCTCGCGCAGCCCGTGCGCGTCGCGATCACGGGCGGCGTGGTTTCGCCGCCGATCTTCGACACGCTCGAGGTGCTCGGCCCGCAGCGTTCGCTCGGCCGCATCGCCGAGGCGCTGCACTTCATCCGGCACGGATAGCCGGCTGGGGGCCCTGGCTGCGCCGGCGCGCGCGCCGGCCGCGGCGCAGCACGAGGGCCCGGCGCGCTCTCTCGGCCGCGTTCGGCGCGGACCGCGGATCAGCGCAGGTAGAGGTCGGTCGCCGACACGACGCGAGGTGCCGGGCCGACCGCGAGATCGGAGGCGCCGGTCGTCGATACCTCACCGGTCACGCCGTCCTTCACGAAGAGCGTGCCGGCGAGGACACCCGAGAAGTCGACGCGGGCTTCGCCGCCGAGGGAGTAGACGAGGAACAGCGGGTGCTCGGCGTCGGCGTCGCCGACGCCGAGAACGGGCTCGAGCCCGTTCTCCTGCCTCGGCCCGCGCGTAACGGCACGGTGCTCGAGCTCCCAGACCACGATCCCCTGCGCCGACAGCTCGTCGCGCCGGCGAACGACCTCGGCGTCGGCGAGCGCGAGCGCCACGCCCTCGGTGCCGTACGGGTCCGCAACGTCGTCTCCCGGGTCGGCCGTGAACACGCCGGCCAGCCAGCCCTCCCAGTCGAAGTCGAACGACGACGCGCCGGGCCTCGCCGCCTCCCACGTCTCGAAGATCGAAGCGAGCTCGGCGTCGGTCACGAACTGCACGATCGGCCGCGGCGAGGCGGGCCCGAACTGCGCCACGAGCCAGTCCATGAGCGCCGTCACGTCCTCGCGGAACAGCGCGTTCTGGTCCGGGTGCGTGAGGAATCCCATCGCCCACACGCGCCACGGCTGCCCCGTGGCGCGCGCATGGTCGCGCTCCGCGACCAGCTCGAGGAATCGCCGCTCGAGCTGCGGCACGGTCCCCACGACGGCGTGCAGGCCTCGCGGAATCGCCTCGCCGGTCTGCCCGTGCGTGGGGATCGTGAGCCACGGGCTCGATGCGTCCTCGCGGAGCTTCGTTCCGCCCTGCCGGCGGAACGGGCTCCACGGCAGGCCCTGCCACGGCGTGTACGTGAAGTCCTCGCCAGCGGGCTCGAGGTCGAGACCGAACTCCGCCATCAGCGCGGCGTACTCGGCGACCATCTCCGCCGAGCTCCAGTCGAGCGCGGCATCGATGCGCCGCACGCTCGCGCCGAGCGCCGCCTCGACCTCGCCCACGTGCTGCTCGAACATCTCGCGCGCAACGGCCGGCGTGACGAGCGACATCGGCACCGGCTCCCAGAACTCGCGTACGCCCGTGAAGCGCGCGGGATGGAAGTGAACGCCCACGCTGTGCCCGCGAGCAACGAGATCTCGGATGTGGTCGGTATCGTCGCCGTCCCCGTCCGTGCGCAGCACGCGGGCATCGCGCGCGTACTCGCCATTGAGCTGGAAGCTCACGCGAATGCCGTGGCGCTCGGCCTCGTCGCGCACCCACAGGATCTCCTCGCGGTGGCGTGCGTAGCGCTGCGCCTTGATCGCCCACCAGTCCGGGCGCGCAACCTCGGCGCCCGAGAGCTGGTAGTCGTGCCCGTGGACGTTGAACAGCACGTAGATCGGCGGCCAGTAGTTCGGATCTCCGCAGGAGAGCAGACACGCGCCGGCGACGGCGAGGAGCGCGGCGATCTTGCGGGGCGACATGGGACGACCTCCCGGCGAGCGCTCGCGAGAGCGGCGACGCACACCCGGGTCAACCCGGCCCCGCCGCGCAGGTTGCGCGCCGCGACGCCCGGCCGGAGCCGGCGTTGCGGGCGCGGGCGCGTCCGGTAGATTCGGCCCGCTCGATTTCGCCCTTCTCCCCGGTCGTCTAACGGCAGGACAGCAGGCTCTGAACCTGCGAATGGTGGTTCGAATCCATCCCGGGGAACCACGGGCGCGCGGGCCGGCTCACGCCTGCGGGCTGCGCGCGGTCACGACCCAGCTCGCGGACGGCATGCGCACGCCGTCGCCGGTCGCATACGGCGCGATCGCGCGTCCTACGGCCTGCTCGATCTCGGCACGCGCCTCCGGGCCGAGCGGCGCGTCGCGGAGTGCCGCGGCGGCGGGTCCCATCGCGAGCAGGAAGCGCGCCGCCTCCGCCGGATCGGGCGGGCCGACCGCGAGCGGCTCGTGCACCGCCTCGATGCGGACCTGCGCGAAGCCCGCCGCATCGAGGATGCGCGCGACGCGCTCGGGGTCTGCGAAGGCGAAGGGTCCCGGCGCACCCGGCGCCGCCGGCGCCGGCAGGGGCACGAGCCCCGCGACTGCGGCGAGGGGCACGTGCATCCAGGGGTTGCGCGCGAGCTCTTGCCAGCAGACGAACGCGAGCCGCCCGCCGCTGCGCAGCGCGCGCCGCAGGTTCGCGAATGCCGCCTCGGGCGCATCGAAGAACATCACGCCGAAGCGCGAGAACACGAGATCGAACGACTGCGGCAGCGCGGCGGTCTGCGCGTCGGCCTGCTCGAAGCGAACGTTCGTCGCGGCGGCCTCTCGCGCCCGCGCGCGGGCGCGCTCGAGCATCGGCGCCGAGAGGTCGATGCCGAGGACCTCGCCGGCCCGTCCCACGCGCGCCGCGGCGGCCAGCGCCGAATCCCCGCACCCGCATCCGACGTCGAGGACCCGCTCTCCCGGCTGCGGATCCGCCTCCGCGAGCGCGCGCAGACCGAGCGGCGCGATCTGACGGTCGATCACCTGCTGCATCGCAACCCAGCGCGGGCCACTGACCTCGTTCCAGTAGCGGTGCATCTCGGCGTTCGCGACGGGGGCGTTCGTCATGCGGCTTCTCTCCGGCGGGCGACCCGCCGGGCAAGTATGCCCGATCCTCGTTCGCGGGCCGCAGCGCGCACGCACCGCAGGCAGCCTGCGCGCCGAGAGCGCGAGCAACGGTCCCGCCTGCGCGGCTTCAGAGCGGCAGCGGGAGGCGCCACGGCGACAGCGCGACGACCAGCGCGCCCACCGCGAGGGCGGGTCCGAAGCCGAACGGGGCGTTCCAGTCGCGCTGCACGGCCATCCAGGCGAGCCCGAGCGCGAGCCCTGCGGCCGCGCCGGCGACGAGCGCCTCGACGGCGCCCACGGGCCCGAGAAACGCGCCGATCATCGACATCAGCTTCACGTCGCCGAAGCCCATCCCGGGAAACCACGTCCAGTAGTCGAGCGACCCCGGGCGCGGGAAGCCCTCGCCGTCTCCCGGCCAGTGCGGGAAGCGGCGACCCGCGCCGGCGCACATGCGCGCGTGCGCGAAGCCGACGCTCCAGAGCATCCCGAATCCGAGCGCCGCGCCGGCAGCGCCTCGCAGCAGCGCGGCCGACGCGTTCTCGCCGGCGAGCCCGGCGCAAAGCGGCGCGAGGCCGAGACCCGCGAGCAGGCCGCCGACCGAGATCTCGTCGGGGATGAGCTGGTGCTCGAAATCGATCGCCGACGCAGCGATCAGCAGCGAAGCGAAGGTCGCGTAGCGCAGGCTCTCGGCGCTGGCGCCGTACCGCAGCGCGACGGCCAGAAACGCGAATCCCGTCGCCAGCTCGAGCGCCGGGTACCGCAGCGAAATCCGCTCGCCGCAGCCGCGGCAGCGGCCGCGAAGCGCGAGATACGAGAGTACGGGGACGTTCTCGAGCGCCGTGATCCCGTGGCCGCAGCGCGGGCAGCGCGATCGCGGGCGAACCACGGACTCGCCGCGCGGAAGCCGGTGGATCACGACGTTGAGGAACGAGCCCACCAGCGAGCCGAGGACGAATGCGCCGGCGAAGAAGGCGCTCGATGCGTCGCCGGAGAGATCCGTCATCGACGCGACGCTACTTGAAGTCGCGGCGGTCGAACACCACGACGGCGAGCACCAGCAGCGCCGCGGCGTAGCCCGCGCCGTAGAGCGCCGCGAGGGCCACCTCGTGACCCGACACGGGGAGTGCGTGGAGCGCCTGCGTCGTCAGGTTGAAGCTCTCGAGGTCGGGGAGCAGCCGGTAGAGTGCCTTCGCGACGAAGCGCACCGTCTCGTCTTCCGAGCGGGCGCCGATGTCGCGCAGGTCGCGCGAGAGGTGGCCCAGCACGTAGAGCCCGGTCGTGAACAGCGCCGCGAGCATCGGCGTCGTGAACGAGGAGAACAGCGTCGCGAGCGAGACGATCACCCCGAGCTCGACGGCGGCGAGGCCGATCGCGAGCGCGATCTGATGCGTGAGCGGCGCACCGGCGAGCCGCGAGACGATCGCGAAGGCGGCGCCCATGATCGCGAGCTGGAGCCAGATCGTCGCGACGAGACCGAGGGTCTTTCCGAGCAGGAACTCGCTGCGCGAGATCGGCTTCGAGAGGATCGTGTAGATCGTTCGCCTCTCGACCTCGCGATGGATGAGGCCGATGCCGACGAAGATCGCGATCGCCGCACCGAACAGCCGGATCGCGGCGAGCCCGATGCTCTGCAGGATCCGCTCGCCCTCGACGTACGTGAGCGTCGAAAGCAGGACGCCCGTCCCGATGAGCAGCACCGCGAAGAAGAGGAGCGTGTAGAGAACGCGGCTGCGAATGGCCTCGCGCACCGTGTTCGCGGCGATCACGCCGACGCGGACGGCGGAGGTCACGGCCGCTCTCCCGGCTCGGCGCTCTCCGCCTCGCGAACGGCGGAGAGGAAGATCGATTCGAGCGACGCGCCGCGCGGGGCGACGGCAACGACCTCGGCTCCGGCCGCGAGCGCGTCCGCGAGCGCTTCGCCGACCGCCTTCTCCGGAACGCGGAGCTCGACCCGCTCGCCGCGGCCGCCGAGAGGCCCCCAGCGCGCCTCGAGGCGCGCCGCGAGCGCGGGCGAGACGCGCGCGAGAACGACGTCGCTGTGCCGCTCGTCGGCGTGGAGGAACGCCTCGGTCGGACCCTCGTACCGGATCGCGCCCTTCACGATGATCGCGACGCGATCGCAGAGCGTCTCGACGTCCGAGAGGATGTGCGTGTTCATGAAGACCGTCTTTCCCTCGCGGTGCAGGCGCAGCACGAGGTCGCGGATCTCCTTGCGGCCGATCGGGTCGAGCCCGCTCATCGGCTCGTCGAGGAAGACCACCGACGGATCGTGCACGAGCGCCTGCGCGATGCCGATTCGCTGGAGCATCCCTTTCGAGTAGGTGCGAAGCCGCGAATCGGCCGCGTGCTCGAGGCCGACCCACGCGAGAAGCGTTTCGGTGCGTGCGCGGATGCGGCCGCCCGGGACGCCCGAGAGCCGTGCGTAGAACGCCAGGATCTCTCGGCCCGTGAGGTACTCGTAGAAGTACGGGTTCTCGGGCAGGAACCCGACGTGCCGGCGGAACGCAGTCTCGGCGACGTCGTGGCCGAGGATCGTCGCGCTTCCCGCCGTCGGGCGGATGAGACCCATGAGGAGCTTGAGCGTCGTCGTCTTGCCGGCGCCGTTCGGCCCGACGAACCCGAAGATCTCGCCCTCGCGAACGCCGAACGAGATGCCGCGGAGCGCGCGCCTCCGGCGCAGCCCGAGGCTGCTCCGGAACTCCTTCACGAGCCCGTCGACACGAACGATCTCCTGCGCCCCGCTCACCGCGCCTCCGTGTACGGAACGAGCCTCACTCCCCGCTGCCGCTCGCGCTCCTCGCGCACCGAGGCCTGCAGCAGCGGCTCGTACCGAACGCCGTACCACGACGAGACGATCCGGCCCGACGCCGGATCGATCACCCACTCCCAGCCGTGCAGCTCCGGCGGAAGCTCGGCGAGCACCGCGCCGGGGCCCTGCGCCAGATCCTCCACGCGCGCGATGTCGCGCCCGTGGCGCTGGCGGAACTCGTCGCGCGCCGCATCGAGCGCGCGAGCGCGCCGCTCGGTCTCGACCTCGTCGAGGGCCTTCTCGTACTCGGCCTTCTCGTACGGGTCCTCGGCGTTCTCGATCAGTGCGGCGAGCATCGCCGCGGAGGCCTCGAGGCCGTCTCCGCCCGCGCGCAGCCTCGCGACGAGGAGCGGCAGGTAGCGCGGCGAGCCGGGAATGCGCGCCGCGCCCTCGAGCGAGTCGGCGGCCGATTCGTTCTCTTCGAGATGGAAGAAGCGGTTGAAGCCCTGATAGAAGTAGTTGCGCCAGTCGCCGGGATGGTGCTCGATGCCGCGCGTGAGCATGGCGTCCGCCTTCCGGACGCTCTCGGGGCTGTCCGTCATCCAGATCGCCGCGAAGCGGTAGGGATGATCGACCCAGGGATCGAGCGTCGTCACGACGTCGACGAGTCGGCCGAGCAGCGGACCCTGCCGCGCCGGATCTTCGGTCGCGCCGCCCACCACCTGCAGCGCCTGCAGCCAGTAGTAGTCGGAGACGAGGTTCTGGAAGCCGATGGCCGCGAGGCGCGCGACCTCGGGCCGCGGCACCCAGAGATCGGCGTCGTTCGCGCCCGGCCGCGCCGCGATGCGCGCGTGCGCCGCGGCCGCCGTGGCGGCCAGCAGCGCGATCAGCAGAGCGCGAAGCGCCCCGGTTCGCGAGATCACACCCACGACGCCCCCCCGCCGCAGCCGCCCGTCCTCGGCCCTCGCTCGCTCCTAGAAGTCGTCGGCCGCCGCGTTCCAGGCGACCTGATCGTAGACGGGCCCCCCGTTCTCGATCGGTGTCCCGAGACCGAGGCCGAGGCCGTCGGGGCACACGCCGCCCAGGTCGTCGCGATGCACGTACATGAGCGCCGAGACGTTTCCGTCGCCGTCGACGTCCCCGTAGGCCGTCGCCGTGAAGCACGCCACGCAGCCACAGGCGGCGTTCACGTCGTAGTCGTAGTAGACGTTGCCCTCGGGCCGGAACCCGACCGTCGCGAAGGCGGTGTCGGCCGCTGCGGTCCACGGCCGCTTCGAGGCGCCGAGGCCGCCTCCCGGCTGCGGAGCTCCCGTATTCGCGTAGAGCCCGTTCGTCGCGAAGTAGCTCGACTGCGCCTTCGCGATCGCGGAGAGGTTGGCGTACGCCTCGCTGCGGCGGGCGCGGAGCTGGTACCGCATGAACGAAGGCACGGCGATGGCGGCGAGCCCGCCGAGGATCGCCACCACCAGCATGAGCTCGATCAGCGTGAATCCCGCGCGGTGACGACGCGAACCCTTCATGTCTCGCTCCTCGTGGCTGTGATGCAATGAAGGGGGGAGTGATGGAGGCGGGCCGGGCCGCGCCCGGCCCGCCTCGAAGGACACGACGCTCTAGAAGACGCTCTGGCCCGACGTGCCGTTGCAGGGGCCGACCTGGTTCGGCAGGTTCGCCATCGACGTCGTCGGATCCCACACGCCCGTGCAGCCGAGCGACCCGACGACCGTCGGCGCAGCGCCGCTCGCCGTCCGTGCGTAGCCCCAGAGCTGGTTGACGCCGTTCGCGTCGATGTCGGCCTGCGCGTCCGCCGTGTAGTCCGTCGCCATCGAGTTGACGGCGTACTGGAAGTACACCTGGCCCTCGGGCTTCCACCCGATGGTGTCGAAGTTCGCGCCCGCGGCGCCCGCGTCGACGAAGTTCTGCTTGGACGACGACGGCGCGGCGAGCATCGCCGGCGAGGTCGTCGCCGTGATGTACGTGCCGTACTCGGCGAAGTACGACTCCTCCGCCGTGCGGATGCCGGCGAGGTTCGTCTTGCCCTCGCTCGACTTCGACCGGAGCTGGAAGCGGACGAAGTTCGGAATCGCGATCGCGGCGAGAATGCCGATGATGGCGACCACGATCATGAGCTCGATCAGCGTGAAGCCACCACGGCGCTTGCGAAGAAGCTTGCTCATCTTGTTCCCTTTTCCCTTCTCGAGCGCCGTATGGCTCCGGAACGCTCTGTTC
>JAYRMX010000307.1:0-11465 GCA_041912475.1 Myxococcota bacterium | reverse complement strand
GTCGAGTCGGCGCGCGCGTCGCTCGACAGCGTCGCGCGCAGCGCCGACGCCTTCTCGCGGACCGTCGCCTCGCTGCCGGCGGACCTGCGCGAGCAGGCGTCGCTGCTGGTGCGCCAGATCGAAGCCGGGCAGAGCGAGCTGCAGCGCACGCTCGCCGAGGCGCGCGCCCTCGCGGGCGACGTGAGCGGCGCAGGAGATCGACTCTCGCCGCTCGCGGACAGCCTCACGCGGACCGCGGCGCAGGTGCAGCAGGCGGGCGAAGCATGGACGGCACTCGTCGAGCAGGCCCGTGCGCCGGGCCCGCCGCCGGCGCCCGGAGAGCCGCCCGCGCGACCCTTCGACATCGCCGAGTACGGCCGCGCCGCGGAGCAGGTGACGCTCGCGGCCGCCGAGGCGCGCGCGCTGCTGGCCGACGTGCGCGCGCTCGGCGGCGACGGCGAGCGCGACGCGGGATTCGGCCGGCTCGGCGAGGCCGTCGGCCGCGTCGAGGGCGGCGGCCGCGCCCTCGTGAACCTCGCGGCCTGGCGGGCTCTCGAGCTGATGCTCGCGGCCTTCGCGCTCGCCTTCGCGTACCGCAGGATCGAAGCGCGGCTGGCTCGAGGGCGCGAGGGCCGCGGGGCTGGCCGCGAGCGAGGTTTTCGTTGACTCCCTCACTTCGGAGCTGGTAGGAGAGCACAGGCGGGGGGGGTGTGAATCCCGAGAGTCTCGGTCCGCTCTTCCAGCGACCCTTGTCCGACGGCGACAGCTTCGTCGTCGCGCTGATTCTCGCGCTGGCGGCTCCTGCGGCCCTGATCGCGCTCGCCGGTCTGGTGCGGGGGCGCCTTCCGCGAGGCCCGGCGACGATGGGCCTCGTCGTGCTTCCACTCGCGGCCTACGGCCTCGCGAACATCCAGCTCCCGCAGGTCGCGCGGCAGACCGAATTCTGCGGCTCCTGCCACGTGATGCAGCCGATCGCGGCCTCGCTTCGCGTGGACGACGGGACCCTCGCTTCGCGGCACGTCCGGATCGCGGCCATCCCCTCCCGGGAGGTCTGCTACGGCTGCCACGCCGGCTACGGCGTCTTCGGCGGAATCAAGGCGAAGGTCGCCGGCGTTCGTCACATGATCACGAACCTCACGGGCCAGGTCCGCTATCCGCTCGAGATCAACGGCCATTACGACGTCGCGCAGTGTCTCGACTGCCACGCGCAGTCGGAGCCCTTTCGCAAACAGGACGCGCATCGCCCTCCGGAGATCCAGCAGGCGCTCCTCGATGGAAGCATGGCCTGCACGGGCGCCTGCCACGCCGCGCCGCACCCCGAGAGCGCGCTCGTCGCGCCGGCGCAGCCGAGATGATGCGGATCGCCTGCGCGCTGCAGCTCGGAGCCCTCGTCCTCCTCGCGTCTCTCCTCCGTGAGACGACGGGAGCCACGGCGACGGCTTTTTCGTTTCTCGGGATGCCGCTGCTCGCGCTCTCGATCGCAGTGTACGCGGCGGCGCGCCTACGAGGCCGGGGCGAATCGAAACGAGGAGGCACGCAATGATGCGATTTCGAACGGCGTGCGCGCTCGGCGCGCTGGCGGCGGCGGGCCTGCTCGCGACGGCGGCATGGGCGGACCCCGACGGCGCCGCTCTCTACACGAAGCACTGCGCGTCGTGCCACGGCGCGGACGGCCGGGGAGGCACGCCCGCGGGCAAGGCGCTCCAGGTGAAGGACCTCGCGACGGCGCGATGGGCCTCGGCGACCGCCGTTCCCGAGATCGAGAAGGCGGTTCGCGACGGGGTGCCGCGCATGCCGCCGCTCGCGTCGAAGCTCACGGCCGACGAGATCTCGGCCGTGGCGCGCCACACGCGGCAGATGGCCGCCGATGGGCTGAAGCCCTGAGATGCGGAAGACGTCTGTGCCGTCGCGGCGCCTGCTCCCGCTGTTGGCGTCGATCCTGCTGGCCGTCGCACCGGCGCGCGCAAACGACCCCGCGCCCGCGCTGATCGGCGACGCCGCGTGCGTGGCCTGCCACGCCGACGAGCAGGCGCCCTTCGCGCACACCGTCCACGGCAAGCTCTTCCGGGCCGAGAACGCGCTCACGCCGCGGATGAAGCTCGGCTGCGAGGCGTGTCACGGCCCGTCGTCGCTCCATGCCGAGCGAAACGGCGCGACCGACGTGCCGGGATTCGTCGCGTTCGGCGCATCCTCTCCTGCGATGATCGCCACGGAGAACGCGGTCTGCCTCGAGTGCCATCAGCGCGGCGCGCAGACGCTCTGGAAGGGAAGCGCGCACCAGCTCACCGACCTCGCCTGTGCGAGCTGTCATGCCGTGATGAAGGAGATCTCCCCCCGACACCTGCTCGCGAAGAAGGACCAGATCGACACGTGCGCGTCGTGCCATCCGACGATCCGCTCGCAGCTCTACCGTCGCTCGCACATGCCGCTGCGGCCCGGCTACCAGCCGGAGCGGGAGGGAAAGATGGAGTGCTCCTCGTGCCACAACCCGCACGGGACGGTGAGCGAGCACCTGCTGAAGGCAATCACGGTGAACGACGGCTGTTACGAATGTCACGCCGACAAGCGGGGGCCGTTCGCGTTCGAGCATCCGCCCGTCACTGAGAACTGCCTCAACTGCCACGTCCCGCACGGCTCGACCCAGCCCTACATGCTGAAGCAGGCGGCTCCGCGCCTGTGTCAGCAGTGCCACATCGGCGACCGGCATCCCTCCGATCCGCGCGCCCCCGGCAGTCGCTTCGTGATCGGCGCGGCGTGTCAGAGCTGTCACGTCGACGTCCATGGCTCGAATCATCCGAGCGGGAATCTCTACACCCGATGAAGAGAACGCAAATCTCGCGGTTGGTCCACGTTCCGATCCTGACCGGCGCGCTCGGCGTTGCGTGCATCGATCCGGCGCGTGCGGAGACCGACCTCGGCCCCGCGCGCGTCACGGGGGAGGTCGAGGTCGGCGGCCGCGCGATGTCGGGCGACTTCGACGCGTCGAAGTTCCAGGAGTACCAGGACTTCGTGCCGGGGGCCTACACGCGTGGCCTCGTGCTGATCGAAGACGATGCCTTGCAGCACTGGCTGCGCAGCCAGATCCAGTACGTCGGCCCCCGCGATCAGCTCTACCGGGTGGAGGGCGGAGCGTACGGGCGGTGGGGCTTCGATGCGGGCTACGACGAGTACCCGCGCACGCTCAGCAACACCGCGCGCACGCTCTACACGGCCGGTCCCGACGCCACCTTCACGCTGCCGCAGGGGCTCCAGCCGCGCCTGCAGGCGATCGCCGCCGCTCCGGCTCGCAGCGCGGCGCTCGGCCAGGCGCTGCAGGGCGCGGTCGAGATCCCGCTCGGTTTCGAGATCGAGGAGGGCCACGCAGAGGGCTACTGGCGGCCGACGACGGAGGCCGAGGGGCGGATTCGCTACTTCACGCTGCAGCGCAGCGGGAACCGCCCGTTCTCGGCGGCATTCGGGTCGCCGGGGGGAAACTTCGCCAACTTCGCCGCTCCGGTCGACGACCGAATCCACGACGTTCGCGCGCGGCTCGAGTGGGCCGAGCCCGAGTGGAGCGTCGCGGTCGATTACGACGGCTCGTTCTACGCCGACGCCCTCGACTCGATCACCGTCGCGAACCCGCTCCGCGCGACGGACATCGCGACGGCGTCGAGCCGCGGGCGGCTCTCCGCGCCGCCGGACAACTCTGCGAACGGCATCAGCCTCACGAGCGCGGCGCTGGTTCCGGTCGGCTTCCCGCTGCGCATCGCGAGCACGTTCGCGTACCAGCTTCGCGTGCAGAACGCCGACTTCCTGCCCGAGACGATCAACACCGCGCTCACGAGCCCGCTGCTCGTACTGCCGCGGGACAGCCTGCACGGGCAGGTGAACACCTGGCTCGGGAACGTCGTCCTGACGGGAAGCCCGCTGCACGACCTCGACATGACGATCCGCTACCGCGTCTACGAGTTCGACAACACGACCGGAGCGTTCGCCTTCTCGTCCCAGGTCGTGAACGATCAGGGCTTCGTGCCTGCGCCGCTCGAGACCACGCCGCTCGACTGGCTACGCCAGGACTTCGGCTTCGACGCCGGCTACGACCTCGCGCGCGACTGGAAGCTCGACTTCGACTACGCCTGGCAGAGCTGGCGCCGATCGAGCTACCGCGAGCTGCGTCACCAGGACGACCACGTCGCCGGAGCCCATCTGGAGGCGCGGCCCGTCGCGGGAGTGGTCCTCCGGACCGGCTACACCTGGTCGGGACGGCGAGGCGGAGTCTACGTCCCTGCCCCCGGCGAGCTCCCGGGCCTTCGGAAGTTCGACGAGGCGAACCGAATCGAGAACGCCGTCGACGCTCTCGCGCAGGTGACGCTGGCGGAGACGCTCGAGCTCTCGGCCAGCGGATCGTACGGCTACTGGAACTTCGAATCGAGCGATTTCGGCCTCATGAACTCGCAGTACTGGAATGCCGGGTTCGATCTCTCCTATCACCCGTTCGACTGGCTCGGCGTCAGCGCCTACTACACCTACGAATCGGCACGCGACAATCAGAGCTCGCGCTATCGGCCCGTCGTGGGCGGCGCGACGATCGACCTCGCGGCGAACGACTGGTTCAGCCGTTTCCGCTCCGGCGTGAGTACGGCCGGCGCAACCGCCGATTTGACGCTCTGGCCCGGCCGCGTCGACCTCGAGCTCGACTGGCTCTTCGAAACCAGCCAGAGCCAGACCTCGGCGACCGGAATCGCGGCGCGCGCGGTCGACTGGCCCTTCGACGGCGACAATCTTCTCTCGATCGGGCCGACGCTGAGCGTGCACGTCACCGACCACGTCACCCTGCGCGCGGGCTACCGCTACGAGCGGTATCGCCTCGACGACTTCCAGATCGACACCCTGCAGCCGTACATGCCGGCCTCGAACATCCCCAGCCCGCCGGCGCCCGCTTCTCCTCCCACACCCTCGCAGGACGTCTTCCTCGCGAACCGCAACCAGAACTACGACGTCCACGTCTTCGGAATGAGCGCGCAGTACCGGTTCTGACCTGCCGGCGGCAGGCCGGGCGCTGCGGCTACGGCTCGTAGCTCTCGTCGAGCCACGCCATCAGCATCTGCTCGATCGCGCCCGCGGGCATCGCGCCGCCGCCGTAGATCGCGCCGCTTCGCGCCGGAGTCTGCGGCGGCTGCTGCTTCGCATAGCCGACCGCCTCGCGCAGGTCGGCGACGAACCGCTCGGCGACGCCGGGGCGGCCCTGCGGGAGCGTCACGCAAAGGTGTACGCCCGGCGGGCGCTGGAGGCCGTTGAGCCTCCAGCCCTTCGTCGCGAGATGGTCGTTCACGTGGAAGATGTCGAAGGCGTCCGATCGCATCGCGATGCAGAAGGTCGGATTGCCGATCACCACGAGCTCGGGGAGCGACGCGATGCCCGCTCGGATCGTGTCGGCCGCCGTCATGATCTGGCGCGCGGCGTGGAGGTAGCCCTCCTCGCCGAGCGTGACCATCGCCGCCCACGTCGCCGCCGTGAGGCCGCCCGAGCGGCTCCCCGCCATGGTCGGCGAGGCGTAGAGCCCGCCCGCCCAGTCGGTCGCCGTGAAGTACTGATGGCGGCGCAGCGCGCGGCCGCGGTAGAGAACGACCGACGTGCCCTTGAGGCCGTAGCCCCACTTGTGCGTGTCGCACGACATCGACGTGACGCCCGGAAGCCGAAAGTCGAATGGCGGGACGTCGTAGCCGAGCTTCTCGATCCACGGCAGCAGGAAGCCGCCGAGGCAGCCGTCGACGTGGAAGCCGAGGCCGTACTGCGAGGCGAGATCGGAGAGCCGGCCGAGCGGGTCGATGAGGCCGTGCGGATAGTTCCCGGCCGAGGCGGCGAGCGCGATCGTGTTCTTCGTGATGCGCGCGGCCATCGCGTCGACGTCGGCGAGGAAGTCCTTGCCCACGGGAACGCGGATGAGGTCGATCCCGAAGTAGTGGGCCCCCTTCGAAAAAGCCGGATGGATCGTGTCCGGAACCACCATCTCGGGCCGCGTGATCCCGCGCTCGGTCCGCGCGCGCTCGCGGTAGGCGAGCATCGGCAGCATGATGCTCTCGGTGCCGCCGCTCGTGACGGTGCCGCAGACCTCGGCGTCGCCGTGCAGCATCTTCGCCGTCATCGCGACGATCTCGCCCTCGAGCTTGGTCGCGCTCGGGCACATGTCGCGCTGCAGGAGATTGACGTGCGAGAAGAGCGCGAAGATCTCGTTGAGGAACGTGTAGTGGTCGCGCCCGCCGTGGTAGTAGCTGCCCGAGACCTGCCCCGTCTCCCAGCGCGCGTCCTCGCGCCTCGCGAAGCCGCTCAGCTCGGCGAGCACCTCGTCGCGGCTTCGGCCCTTCGCGGGAAGCGCCACCAGCGTCTGCGTCTCCTCGCGGTAGGGGTGCATGCTCGCGAACACGCCGCTCGCCTTCTTCGGTGCCTCGTTGCCCATGCTCTCCTCCACGCTCGTCGAAGCGCGTCAGCCGCCCTGCGCGGGGCGGTTCATCCGCCGGTAGACCGGCTTCATTCGCCGGTAGAGATCGAGGAAGTCCGCGAAGCGCTCGTCGTAGAGCTTCGCAGCCGCCGGATCCGGCCGGTGCACCGCGTCGACCTTCACGCGCGAGGGTACGTCGTCGATGCGGATCTCGCCGAGCGCCGTGAACGCCGCGAGGGCGCCGCCCACGGCGTTCGCGTGGCGCGCGTGCGCCATCTGGCGCACCGGAACGCCGAGGACGTCGGCGAGCACCTGCCCCCAGGTCGGCGAGAGCGCCGCACCGCCGACGAAGCCGAGCTGCGGGAAGGGGCGCCCGACGAAGCGCTCGACGTGGCGCCTCAGCCAGCGCAGGTTGAAGGCGACGCCCTCCATCACCGCGCGCACGTAGTGGCCGCGCGTCGTTCGGAGCGTCTGGTTGACGAACGCGCTGCGCGTTCGCGGGTCGTCGCTGGGCGCGGCGACGCCGCCGAGCCACGGCAGAAAGAGCAGTCCGTGGCTCCCGGCCGGGACGCTCGCCGCCTCGGCCTCGAGCGTCGCGTAGGCGTCGTCCGGCTGCGGCCCCGCGTCGCGCGGGAAGAAGAGGTTGTCCTTCACGAACTCGAGGCAGCGTCCCGCGACACCCTGCTCGGCCATCACCACGTAGCGCCCGGGGATCGCCGCGGGCATCGTCGTGATCAGGTGCAGCAGGTCGCTCTTCTTCTTCGGAACGTGGCACGAGAGCCAGCTCGTCGTCCCGATCGAGAAGTACGCCTCGCCGTCGCCGACGCAGCCCGCGCCGATCGCCGCCGACTGCCCGTCGCAGGCGCCCATCAGAACGCGAGTCGCCGGCGTGAGGCCGAGGTCATCGGCGACCTCCGGCAGGAGCGTCCCGAGCACCGCGTCGACGGGCAGCAGATCCGGAAGCTTCTCGCGCTCGATGCCGGCCATTCGCAGCAGCGCCGGATGGTAGTCGATGCAGCGAACGTCGCGGTTGTCGGTGAGCCAGTACGGGAAGATCGTTCCGTACGACGCCGCGAAGCGGCCCGTGAGGCGAAGGTTCAGGTAGTCCATCGGCTCGAGCAGCCGGTGCGTCTTCGCCCAGATCTCCGGCCGCTCGGCGCGCAGAAAGAGCGTGTGCCCGAGCCCGTCGACACCCGTAAGTGTCGGCGCTCCGCCCGTGAGGCGAATCCAGCGCCAGAGCTTGCGCGGGTCGTAGCCGCCGACGCGAAGCGGCCCGCCCGCGACCCGGCGCGCGTGCGGCGCGCCGCGCCCGTCGAGCCACGAGATCGCGTTCGAGAGCGGCCTTCCGCCCGCGTCGACCGGCACCGTGACCGCCCACTGCGTCGTGCACTTCACCGCGATCACGCGCTCCGGCGCGAGAGCCGCCGTTCGCAGCGTCTCGCGCGCCGCCTCGCAGGTGGCCGACCACCACTGGTTCGGGTCCTGCTCCGCGCCGCCGCCCGGAAGGTGCAGCGTCCGGATCTCACGCGCGGCGGGCGCCACCACCTCGGCGTGCGCCGAGACGAGCGCCGTCTTCACGGCCCCCGTCCCGAGGTCGATCGCGAGGACGTAGCGCTCGGGGGCTCCGCTCATGCCGTACGCATCCGGCGGCGCCGGAAGCCGGCTACCGCGCCGCGGCCGTCCGGGCGTGCACTCCCGGCGCGCCGGGCGCGAAGCGGTCGAGGAGGAACCTCTCCTGCGGCTTCTCCGACGCCGTCTTCGGGATCTCGTCGACCACCTGCAGGTACTGCGGCACCGACGCCGGATCGAGCGCCTGCCGGCACGCTGCGAAGATCGCGGCGGGATCGAATCTCGCGGCGTCCGCGGGAACGATCGCGGCCACGACGTCCTTCTCGCCCGGCGCGCCCGACGCCGCGGGAACGCCGTAGACGAAGACGTCGCTGACACCCGGCTGCTCGGCGATCACCTTCTCGACCTTGTCGGGCTGGACGAACTCGCCGTCGTGGCGGATGCCGCCGCCCTTGCGGTAGTCGAAGAAGAACCAGCCGTCGGCGTCGCGGTGGCCCATGTCGCCGCTTCGCAGCCAGCCGCCCGCCGCCTTCGCGCGCGAGGCCTCCTCGTTCTTGAAGTACTCGACGCTCGCGCTGCCGCCGGCCGGCCGCGAAATGATCTCGCCGACGACGAACGGCGGGCATTCGTTGCCTGCTTCGTCGACGACCTTCATCTCGAGGCCGGGAGCCGGCTTGCCGAAGCTGCCGATCGGCCCCTTGCCGATCGGCTTCATCGCGAGGCCGCCTTCGACTGCGCCGTACCATTCGAAGACCTGAACGTCGAAGCGCTTCTCGAAGTCTTCCCAGATCGCGCGCGGCATGCCGGCGCTGATCACCATACGCACCGGGTTGTCGGCGTCGTTCTCGCGGCGCGGCTCGGCGTAGATCGCGGTCGCCATGCCGCCGAGCAGCGAGAACGTCGTGCAGCCGAAGCGGCGGCACACGTCCCACAGACGCGACTTCGTGAACTTGCGGCTGAACACCGCGCGCAGGCCCATGTGCAGCGACGGGCCGAGCGTCACCGCCTGCGCGTTGCCGTGCGTGAGCGAGAGGCCGGTGTAGGGCCGCTCGTCGGGCCGGTAGCCGAGGATGAGGCCGAGCATCGCGAAGCCGGCGAAGCGGCCGTTCGGGAAGACGACGCCCTTCGGGTCGCCCGTGGTGCCCGACGTGTAGAGGATCTGGAGCGGGTCGGCCGGCGTCGCCGTTCGCCCCTCGACCGGCGGCGCGCTCGCGGCGAGCACGTCGCCGAGCGACTCGACTCCCTTCACGCTCGAAAGCTTCGGCGCGCCGGCGTCTTCGCCCGTCTCGAGGCCGAGGACGAATCCGAGGTCGGGAAGCTGGCCGCGGACCTCCTCGAACGCCGGCAGGCAGTAGTCGGCGGCGATGAGACCGCGCGAGCCCGAGTGCCGCAGGAAGTGGACGAGCTTCTCGCCGCGCGTTCGCGGGTCGATCGGGACGAAGACGCAGCCCGAGATCGAGGCCGCGATCATCGTCTCCACGAACTCCGGGTGGTTTCGCATCATGAGGCCGAAGCGCGCGCCGCGGTCCATGCCGCGCGAGACGAGCGCCGCCGCGATGCGGTGCGCGTTTCGCAGCAGGTCGGCGTAGGTGCGGACCTCGGGCGCGGCGTCGCCGCGCTCGAAGGTGAGCACGTCGAGGTCCGGCTTGCTCTCGGCGCGCGCCGCCACCAGCCCGGCGAGGACCGACTCGTCGTGCTTCGCCATCGATCCTCTCCTAGACCGTGAGGATCGTGACGCACATCGCGGCGGCGTCGGTCCCGATGTTGCCGCCGCCGTTGTGGGCGAGGGCGACCTTCGCGCCGTCGACCTGCCGCGGCGCCGACCGGCCCTGGAGCTGCTCGGAGAGCTCGACGATCTGCGCGATCCCCGTCGCGCCGACCGGGTGCCCCTTGCGCAGCAGGCCGCCCGACGGATTCACCGGAATCCGCCCGCTCAGCCACGTGTCGCCCGAGTCGACGAGCTTTCCGCCGTCGCCCTTCGCGCACAGGCCGAGCGACTCGTACGCCATCAGCTCGGCCGGGGCCGACGCGTCGTGACACTCGATCACGCTCACGTCCGACGGCCCGAGCCCCGCCTCCTCGTACGCCTCCTTCGCGCACACCTCGACCGTTCCGGGCTCGTCGATGCCGTGGTCCCAGCCCGAGCGCAGCACGCTCGCGGCGATGCGGACCGGGCGGCGGATGCCCAGCTCGCGGGCCTTGCGCGGGCTCACGATCACGACGGCGGCCGCGCCGTCGCCGATCGGCGAGCACATCGGGCGCGTCAGCGGATCGGCGATCATCGGCGCCGCGAGCACCTCCTCGATGCTGAGCGCCTCGCGGAACTGCGCGCGCGGGTTGAGGCTCCCGTGCTGCGAGTTCTTGGCCGCGATCGCCGCGAACTGCTCGCGCGTCGTTCCGTAGCGCGCCATGTGCGAGCGCGCGGCGGCCGCGTAGATGTCCATGAACATCGAGCGCTTGGGGGCTTCGGACTCGCCGCCTCCCGAGAGCTTCGGCTTCGACGCCTCGGCGCCGCGCAGCGCGGCCATGATCCCGGCGAGCGCCTCGACGTCGACCGCGCCCGAGAAGGCCGCGAAGCTCTTGGTCTTGTCGGGGTGGTAGAGCTTCTCGACGCCGAGGGCGAGCACGACGTCGTAGCAACCAGCCGTCACCATCGCGCAGGCCTGCTGCATGGCCGTCGACGCACTCGCGCACGCGTTCTCGACGTTCACGACCGGGACCTTGCCGAGGCCGATCGAGCGCAGGATCACCTGCCCGCGGATGCACTCCTGCCCGGTGAGAAGGCCCGCCACCGCGTTGCCGACGTAGGCGGCCTCGATGTCGCCCACGCCCAGGCCCGCGTCGGAGAGGGCGGCCTTCACGGCCTCCGCACCGAGGGCCTTCAGGCCCGTGTCGAGGTGCTTACCGAACCGCGTCATCCCGACGCCGGCGACGATCGCATCCATCCGCATCAGAAGACCCTCCCGTTAGCCGCTCCGAGCGTAGGACGGCAGGGTCCGTTTGCGTATGACTGCGCGCATACGCCGCGCGCCGGGCTCTAGAGCAGGCCGGCTCCCTTGATCCCGAGGGCGGCCTTCAGGAACTCGAGCTCGGCCTCGCGGTACGGGAGCGGGGCCGGCCGCTGGAGCATCCGGTCGTTCTCGAGCTCCTTCACGACCTCGGCGCTCCTCGGGAAGGCGTTGCCGAAGCGATTCATGTGGAACATCTCGCCGAAGGGCTGCCGGGGCCGCTGGCCGCCGGCCTCCGGGGCCTCGGCCGGGTAGCCCACCGTCTGGATCACCAGGATCCGGCACGTCTCGGGCATGCCGAGCGCCTGCCGGATGCGGTCGACGTTCGGCGAGCTGAGGCAGCAGGTGCCGAGGCCCTGCTCGTACGCCATGAGCGTCGCCTGCGCGATCGCCTGGCCGCCGTCGACCTCGCCGAGGCCGGGCTCCTTCATCCTGTCGAGGATGCCGTTGAAGATCGGGATGAGCTGCTTCTCGAGCTGCTCGTGCTTGCC
>JAYRMX010000306.1:0-10142 GCA_041912475.1 Myxococcota bacterium | reverse complement strand
CTGCTGGTGAAGCCGAAGGGGTACAAGCCGGCGGCCACCGCCGCGAAGGAGGCCGGCCAGCAGTACACGAAGGCCGACTACGAGAAGCAGGTGGGGGTCATCAAGGACACCCAGAAGACGATCGACGAAGTGGTCGCGTACCTGAAGGCCAACGGCTACGACAAGTTCCCGACCGTGAAGGCGCAGGTCGAGGACGCGCTCGAGCAGTGCGGCCGCGCCGAGCAGCCCAAGGCGAAGAGCGAAGAGTTCGCGGCCAAGCAGGACTGGACCAACGCCATGCTCTGGGCGAACCAGGTGTGGCAGTTCCAGGTGAAGTGCGCGGACGTGGGTCTGCGGGCCAAGGACGAGCTGAACGGTCGGCTCGGCAAGCAGCCGCACGACCAGTAGACGCGCGGAATCGAGGGGGCCGGCCGGGGCGATCGTCCCGGCCGGCCCTTTCCTTCCCGGCTCACGAAGAGCCCCTCGGGACGGGGCCGGATCGAGAGGAGACGACAGATGAGGCGAATGGGTTGGGTGGTGGGCGTGGCGGCGGCTACGGCGTTGCTCGGCGTGCAGGCCGCCGCGCAGCAGGCGGCGCCGCCGAAGGCGCCCGCGGAGGCGAAGCCCGCCGCGCCGGCGGCTCCTGCGTCCGGTCTCGACGGCGCGGCTCTCTACAAGGAGAAGACCTGCGTCGCGTGCCACGGCAAGGATGCGAAGACGCCGCTCCTGCCCGAATATCCGAAGCTCGCGGGCCAGAACGAGGCCTACATCGTGCGGCAGATCCAGGACATCAAGAGCGGCGCGCGCAACAACGGGAACACGGCCGCGATGCAGGGCGTCCTGCACCTGGTGAACGACGACGAGATCAAGGCGATCGCCGCGTATCTGGCC
Source organism: Myxococcota bacterium (assembly GCA_041912475.1). GTDB lineage: Bacteria > Myxococcota_A > UBA9160 > UBA9160 > UBA9160 > MYXO. The sequence goes on along the minus strand of JAYRMX010000306.1, from coordinate 9,272 downwards.
GGCCTGAAGTAGTTTCCCGAGACATCGACGGAAGGAGAGACGGATCGTGCGAAACGGTGGCAATCGTGGGATGGGGCGGCTCGCGGCCGCCGTGCTCTGCGCCTCGGCGGCGCTCGCAGCGCCGGTATGGGCGCAGGACGCCGCGCCCAAGGCCAAGGGCATCGAGTCCGAGGGCTATCAGTGGAACAAAATGGAAGGCGAGAAGGTCGAGGCCCTCGAGCTCAAGGGCGACCCGAAGCGCGGCGAGGAGGCGTACGAGGTGTGCTCGGCGTGCCATCTGCCGAGCGGATCGGGCCGGCCCGACGGCACCTTCCCGCAGCTCGCGGGGCAGCACAAGACGGTGCTGATCAAGCAGATCGCCGACATCCGCGCCGGACGGCGAGACAACCCGATCATGTACCCGTTCGCGAAGACGCTCACGGATCCGCAGGAGCTCGCCGACGTGGCGGCGTACCTCGAGACGCTGCCGATCCCGCCGAACAACGGCAAGGGGCCCGGCGGTGACCATCTCAAGATCGGCAAGGAGCTCTACGACCGCGACTGCGTGAAGTGCCACGGCGCCAACGGCGAGGGGAGCGCCGAGAAGTTCTATCCCGTTCTCGCCGGACAGCACTACGCGTACCTGCTGCGCCAGATCCGCGACATCGCCGCCGGTAAGCGGAGGAACGCGAACCCGGACATGGTGAAGGTCGTGAAGACGTACAGCGACGACCAGCTCCAGGCGGTCACGGACTACATGTCCAACATCAGTTGGCCCACGCGCGCCGGGAAGCAGGCCAAGTAGGAGGAGCAGGGTGAGCGCAGCGAGCTCAGGCGGCAATTCGAGCCCGGGGTCGGCGCCGATCGTGGCGCTCACCCTCGCCGGGCTGGCGCTGATGGCGTGGTCGTTCTTCGCCCCGATGTGGTGGGTGTCGCTCAAGGCGCCGAACTACCCCGAGCACACCTTCCCCGACGGCGTCCGCATCCACATGCACTGGACCCACGTCGCGAACGGCTGCAAGGCCCGCGAGCACGACGAGGTCGAGGAGGAAGAAGGCCTCGACTGCGTCCACGAGATGAACACGATCAACCACTACATCGGGATGGAGCCGATCGAGGCCGGCGCACAGTTCGAGTTCAGGATCGCACCGTATCTCTTCGCGGCGTTCGGCGTGCTCGCGCTGTGCTTCCTGTTCTACAAGGGGCCGCTCTGGTGGCTGCTGCCGCTGCCGGCCATTGCGCTGCCGATCGGGTTCCTCGTGGACTTCTCCGCCTGGCTGTTCTGGTTCGGGCACCATCTGCGCGAGTGGGCGGCGTTCACGGTGAAGCCGTTCATGCCGACTGTGCTCGGCGAGGGCAAGGTGGCGCAGTTCAGCACGTACGCATATCCGCACTACGGGATGGCGCTCTCGATCGCGTCGTCGCTGTGCCTCGTGCTCGCGGTGCTGATGCGCCGCAAGCAGCTCCAGGCCGCAGCGGCGCCTGCGGCCGCCGCGCCGCGCTCCACGCTCGAGGGAGCGCGCGCATGAGGGTGCGCCCGCGCGCGCTGCGTGCCGCGGCGCGCGCGCTCGCGGGCGCGCTGCTGCTTCCAGCATCCGTACTGCTCGGTCCAGCGTCGGCCGCCCCGGGCCCGGAGATTGCTGCCGGGCCGCGCCCGTTCCAGGAGCTCGTCGACGCGACTCCGGAGGGGGGAATCCTCGCACCGGCGCCCGGCACGTACGCCGGGCCGGTCGTCGTGCGCCGCCCGATGCGGATCGAAGGCGCGGGGCGTGTCACCATCGATGGCGGTGGGCGCGGCACGGTCGTGCAGATCGAGGCGAGCGGCGTCGCCCTGCGCGGCCTCCGTCTCACGGGATCGGGAGCGAACCACGACAGCGTCGACGCCGGCGTCAAGATCGTGGGGTCGCGAAACGTCGTCGAGGGCAACGTCATCGAGAACTGCCTGTTCGGGATCGATCTCGCGCAGTCGAACGGGAACCGCGTGAGCGGGAACCGCATCCATTCGAAGCACCTCGAGATGGGCGTCCGCGGCGACGCGATTCGGCTCTGGTACAGCTTCGGAAACGAGATCACCGACAACGACATCTCGGACGTGCGCGACTTCGTCGTGTGGTATTCGGAAGGGAACACGATCAGCCGGAATCGGATCACCCGCTCGCGCTACGCGCTCCACACCATGTACGCGCACAAGAACCACGTCGAAGACAACGAGTACCGCGACAACATGGCGGGCATCTTCCTCATGTACAGCGATGGCGTCGAGATGCGGCGCAACCGCATCGTCGGCTCGCAGGGTGCGACCGGGATCGGAATCGGCCTCAAGGAGACGAGCGACGTCACGGCCGAGGACAACTGGATCGTCTACTGCGCGCAGGGAATCTATCTCGACGTCTCGCCGTACGAGCCCGACACCACGAACCGCTTCCTGCGCAACCAGATCGCGTACAACGGCGTCGGGGTGACGCTGCACAGCGACTGGCACGACAACGTCTTCGAGGACAACGACTTCCGCGGCAACTTCGTGCAGGTGGCCGTGCGTGGCGGCGGCTCCGCGCTCCGCAACACCTGGTCGCGCAACTACTGGGACGACTACGAGGGCTTCGACCGCAACGGCGACGGAACCGGCGACACGCCGTACGAGCTGCGGGCGTATGCGGACCGGATCTGGATGGAGATTCCGGAGGCGTCGCTGTTCCGGAGCTCACCGGTGCTCGAGGTGATCGATTTCCTCGACCGGCTCGCGCCGTTCTCGAACCCGACGCTCATCCTGCGCGACGATGCGCCGCGCTTCGAGCGCAAGGCCGACCCCGCCGAGACCCGGAGCGGCGCGTGAGCGAAGCTCCCGGCAAAGCCGCGCCGCCGCCGAAGAAGAAGGCGAAGCCGCGCCTGTCGCGCGAGCAGGAGCAGCGCAGGCAGGTGCTCCGCGGCGGCGTGCTCGCGGCCGGCCTCCTGCTGCTGCAGCCGCTCGCGTGGATTCCGGTTGTTCGGCGCTGGCGCGATCGCCTGCGCCCGCCGGGGGCGCTCGAGGAGCGCGCCTTCCTCGGCGCGTGCATCAAGTGCGGCCAGTGCGTCCAGGTCTGCCCGGTCGAGGCGATCGTGCTCGCCGACGCGACCGACGGTCTCGGGATCGGCGTTCCGTACATCGACGCGCGCCGGCAGGCGTGCGACTTCTCGTGCGACGCGCTCTCGTGCATCCTCGCCTGTCCAACCGGTGCGCTCTCGCACGCCGTCCACACCAAGGAGGAGGTGCACTCCGGCGTTGCGCGGCTCGCGAACCCCGACGCCTGTCTCGCGCGCAGGGGCGAAGGCTTCCACGGGCTCGCGCGCGGCGATCGCTTCCGCGGCAAGCTCCGCTACGAGGAGATCGACCGCTGGAACCCGCTGCCGGTGCGCGATCACCCGTACGACCGCCCGATCTGCGACCTGTGCGTGATCGAGTGTCCGATCGGCGAGGACGCGATCCGGCTCGTGCCGTTCGACGACGGAAGCGGCCAGCACCGCATGACGCCCCGCGTGCGCCACGGATGTGTCGGCTGCGGCGTGTGCGAGATGATCTGTCCCGCCGACCCGGTCGCGATCGTCGTCGACGCTCGTGCGGAGCACGGCGAAGGGCGCGGCCGGGGCCGCCGCGACGGGCGAGGCGAGCACGGGCCCGCACGGGCCGACGGGGAGGAGGAGACGTGAGCCGCCTGCTCGACCAGCTCGCCCTCGCGCTCGGGCGCGCGCCGCGCCGTCCGGAGACGTTCACCGAGGCGGCCGCGGCGGTCCATGCGGCCAAACGCGGCAAGGGCGCCAAGGGCGCCGAGCTCCTCGAGGAGATCCACGAGGCGCACGAGACCCACACGTGGCGAAACCGCCGCTGGATCGTGCTGATCACGATCAACGTGATGTTCACGCTCTCGTTCTGGGTCGACATCCAGATCCTCGAGGGCTCTCTCACGGCGTCGCGCCTGTTCGGATTCCATCTCGCCGACCCGTACTCGAGCCTGCTCGTCGTTCTCTCCGAGAAACACGTCCCCGTGAACCTCGCGATCGGCGCCGTCACGATCGCGCTGTTCTGGGGCCTGGTCGGAGGCCGCGCCTTCTGCTCGTGGGCGTGCCCGTACCACCTCGTCGCCGAGTGGGCCGAGATGCTCCATTTGCGCCTCGCGGCGCGCGGGATCGTCCGAGATCACCCGCTGCACCGCGCGACGCGCGCGGTGCTCTGGCTGCTCTTCGCGACGCTGGCGTTCGCGACGGGCTACACGCTCTTCCTCACGCTCAATCCGATCGGCATGCTGAGCCGAGCGCTCGTCTACGGCCCGAGCCTCGCGCTCGCGTGGGTCGGCCTGCTGCTCGCTTTCGAAGTGGTCTACGCGCGGCGCGCCTGGTGCAAGTACGTCTGCCCGATCGGGCTCACCTACGCGTTCCTCGGGGCGAAGGCGCCCGTGCGCGTCACGTACGACCTCGAGCCGTGCGCACACGAGGGCGAGTGCCGCAAGGTGTGCGAGGTTCCGCACGTCCTCGAGATGACGATCAAGGGCCGCGCAGAGGATTCGAAGCTCGACGTCGGGCCGGACTGCACACGCTGCGGTCTGTGCGTCGACGTGTGCCCGACCGGTGCGCTGCGTTACGAGCTGAAGGGCGTGAAGCGCCTGCTCTAGGAGCACGGGTGGCGGGTCTCGAGATGATTCGGGCGAGTGGCCTCACGAAGGTCTTCAAGGGCCAGCGCGTGCTCGATGCGCTCGACCTGTGCGTCGAGGCCGGAGAGCGGGTCGCGCTCGTCGGCGCGAACGGCGCCGGCAAGACGACGCTCATTCGCTGCCTGCTCGGCGAGTACGCCCACGGCGGCAATGTCTCGGTCGGCGGTCTCGCGCCGCGCAGCGATCGGCGCGAGGTGCTGCGGCGGGTCGGCTTCGTTCCCCAGCTTCCGCCTCCGCTGCGCATGCCCGTCGGCGCACTGCTCCACTTCGCCGCGGAGGTGTGCGGCAGCGACCCCGCTCGCATCGAGGCCGTTTCGAGCGCGCTCGGCCTCGATCCGAGAGGCCTGTGGCGGCGGCCGTTCGCGAAGCTCTCCGGCGGGCAGAAGCAGAAGCTCCTGATCGCCGTCGCCCTCGGCCGCGCCTGCGATCTGCTGATCCTCGACGAGCCCGCGGCGAACCTCGACCCGCAGGCGCGCCGCAGCTTCTTCGACCTGCTCGCGCAGCGAAAGGGCGAGGCGACGATGCTGATCTCGAGCCACCGCATCGACGAGGTCGCTTCGCTCGTGACGCGCGTCGTCGAGCTCGACCACGGGCGCGTGGTGGTCGATGACCGCGTCGACGGTGGTGCGGCGCTCGGGATCGTGCTGCGCTGCCGGGTCGAGCTGCTGCGGCCCGCCGAGGCGGTCGCGAAGGCGCTGCTCGCGTGGGGGCTCGCATCGTCGAACGGCGAGACGGTCTTCGAGGGAACGATCGCGGGGCCCGACCGGCTGCGCTTTCTCGGGGCCATGGCGCGCTACTCGGGCGCCGTCCGGGCGCTCGAGCTGGCCGAGCCGGGAGCGGGGAGCGGCGCGCGATGAAGCTCCGGCGGCGGGCTCTGTTCGCCCTCGCGTTCGGCGTGCTCGTTCTCGCGTGCGGCGATCCCGGGCACGGACCGGCGGCGATCGCCTGGGGCCGCGACGCGTGCGAGCACTGCGCGATGGTGATCAGCGAGAAGCGCTTCGCGATGCAGATCCGGTCCGGCGGCCGCGTCCACCGCTTCGACGATCCGGGCTGCGCGATCGAGTGGCTCGAGCGGCAGACGGGCGCCGGAGCCGAAGCGACCGAGCTCTGGGTGATGGACGAGGACCGGCAGGAGTGGCTCGACGCGCGCAGCGCGTTCTATCGCCCCGGCCAGCGAACGCCGATGGCGTACGGCTTCGGCGCGATTGCCGCGCCCGAGCCGGGGGCCGTCGACTTCGAGACGTTCCGCAGGAGGATCCGTGAGCGTGAGCGACCCGGCTCTCATTCGCAGCCCTGAGCCCACGCTGCTGGCGGGAGCGGCCGCGCCGCCCGCGGCGCGTCTCGGCGTGCTGCGCGAGCTGTGGCTCGTCGCGCGTCTCGACGCCGGCGAGTCGCTGCGCGCCCGCTGGTTCACCGTCTACGCGGGCCTGTTCGGCGCGATCGTCGCGCTGCTCTTCGCGTTCGGCCTCACGGAGTCGCGCATCCTGGGCTTCATGGGCCTCTCGCGGCTGCTCGTCACCTACATCCAGCTCTGCATGGCGATCCTGCCCGTGTTCGTGCTCGTCACCACGGTCCGGTCGGTCGCCGGCGATCGCGAGGCGGGCGTCTTCGAGTACCTGCTGGCGCTGCCGATCTCGCTCTCCGCGTGGTTCTGGGGGAAGCTCGTCGGGCGCTTCCTCGTGATCTACCTCCCGGTGCTGCTGGCGATGAGCGCCGCCGCCGGCTGGGCCACGCTGCGCGACATCCCGGTGCCATGGGACATGTTTGCGCTCTACGCGGCTCTGCTCGCGGCGCTCGCGCTCTGCTTCCTCGGGATCGCGATGGGAATCTCCGCCGTCGCGCGATCGGTCGACGTTGCGCAGGGAGCCGCGTTCTTCCTCTGGCTGACGCTCATCCTGTTTCTCGACCTCGTGCTCCTCGGCGTGCTGATCAAGGGGCACGCCGCGCCGGAGCTGGTCGTCGGCATCGCGCTCGCGAACCCGCTGCAGGCCTTCCGCACCGCGGCGCTGCTGCTCTTCGACCCGCAGCTCGTGCTGCTCGGTCCGGCCGCGTTCGTGATCCTCGACGCCTTCGGCCACGACGGGTTCCTCGCGTACGCCCTGGCCTACCCGTCGCTCGTCGGCCTCGCGTGCGCGGCGGCGGGCTATCTGCGGTTCCGCCGCGGCGATCTTCCGTAACGCGGCCGGCGCCGCACCGGCGTCGCAGTAGGCCGCCCGGCGAAGCGGACGCCGCTTTCTCGCGAGGGGTGCGTCCGTTCGCCGCGCGGGTTCTCCGCGCCGCGTCAGGCGGCGCCGGGGTGGGCGGTCCGGGCGCGCTCGAGCGCATCCGCCAGCGCGTCGAGCTCCTCGGTTTCGTACGTCCGGTGCTCACCGATCGGCTGGCCGTCGGCGAAGCGCTCGACGCGCTTCGTCATCTCGCGCAGCGGCTCGATCATGAGGCGCCGGATCAGGAAGAAGACGGCGCACGAGAAGACGAGCGAGCCGAGCAGAACGGCGATCATGAGGTCGATGATGAGCCGCACCGACTCGCGCTTCATCGGCGAGAGGTCGAAGTGCATCGTCGCGAGCCAGGTGCTGCCGTCGCGGTCGAGGATCGGCGGCGCGGTGTAGTCGAGGTCCGTCCCGTGAAGCTCGCTCGACCCGCGGCCGCTCGTCGCGGCCGGATGCGCTTCGTCGGGCGCCAGCTTGCGAAGCCGGATCTCGAGGTCGGCGATGCCCTGCAGGCGGTTCACGAGGTCGGGGATGTCCTTGCCGTTGTGCACCGCCTCGCCGAGCGCGACGTGCACGACGCTCGCCAGGCGGTGCGCGCTCACTTCCGCGTGACGGATGTCGCGCTGATACAGGCGGTAGGGGACGATCACGACGACTCCGGCGATGGCCACCGCGGCGATCACCGCGAGGAGCTGGATGAGGCGGAGCTGGACGCTGGGACGATGCGGCATGGGACCTCCGGGACGGTCGGCGCAGCCGACTCCCCGTTGATTCTACCGCGCCCGCGCAGCCGGATGCGGGACGTTCCTTCCGGTTCGATTTCGTCAGACGTCCGCCGCCCGCGCTGCCTCCTCGCGCCGGTGGAGACCGGCCCGCTGGATCTTCGAGAAGAGCGTCGGGCGGTTCATGCCGAGCAGCGCGGCCGCACGCTGCTTGTTCCAGTTCGTTCGTTCGAGGGCCTGCAGGATGAGATCGGCCTCGAAGCGTTCGACCGCCTCGACCAGGCGCAGCCCGCCTGCCGGCAGCCGTGGCGCGGCGGCCTCCCGCCCCGGAGCGCGCTCGTGGATCGGCTCGGGCAGGTCGTCGAGCGTGACGGTGCGGTCCGCGGCGAACACGACCAGCCGCTCGACGAGGTTCTCGAGCTCGCGCACGTTGCCCGGCCAGTCGTAGTCGCACAGGCGGGCGAGGACCTCGGGGCCGATCTGCGGCGGCCGCTGCCCGCGCTCGCGCGCGAGCTTCTGGAGGAAGTGATCGACGAGCAGCGGTACGTCGTCGCGGCGGTCGCGAAGCGGCGGAACCCGGATCGGGATCACGTTGAGGCGGTAGAAGAGGTCCTGGCGGAAGCGCTTCTCGCGGACCGCAGTCTCGAGGTCCTGGTGCGTGGCCGCGATCACCCGGACGTCGACCGTCGTGCTCTTCGACGATCCGACCGGCTCGAACGTCCGGTCCTGCAGCACGCGCAGCAGCTTGACCTGCAGGGTGGCGCTCATGTCGCCGATCTCGTCGAGGAAGATCGTGCCACCGTCGGCGAGCGCGAACCGGCCCTGGCGGTTCGCGAACGCGTTCGTGAACGCTCCGCGCACGTGGCCGAAGAGCTCGGACTCGAGCAGGTGCTCGGGGATCGCTCCGCAGTTGACCGTGACGAACATCCGCCGCGCGCGGCGGCTGCCGTGGTGGATCGCGTGCGCGAAGAGCTCTTTGCCCGTGCCGCTCTCGCCGCCGAGGAGGACCGTGCTGTCGGTATCGGCGACGCGCGCGATCTGGTCGAGGACCGCGCGGAGCGCTTCGCTGCGCCCGACGATCGACTCGAGGCCGGACCGCGCGGCGATCTGCCCGTGCAGCTCGCGGTTCTCGCTCCGCAGGCGCCCGTGCTCGAGCGCCTGCTCGGCGAGGCGGTGGAGCACGTCCGCGAAGTCTCGCCCGAACGGCTTCTCGATGTACCAGAACGCCCCCGCGCGAAGGGCCTCGACCGAGTCGGCAGGGCTCGCGAAGCCGGTCATCACGATGCACGGCACGTCCGGCCACCTTTCTCGCACCTGTCGCACGAGCTCGACGCCGTTGATCCCCGGCATGCACACGTCGGTCACCACGAGGTCGACCGGCTGCGTGCCGAGCGCTTCGAGGGCGAGTTCGGCATTCGATGCGGTCGACACGGCGTAGTGTCCGCCGAGCGCACGAACGAGCGCCTGACGCTGCAGGTCGTCATCGTCGACGACGAGGACGTGGGGTGTGGGCACGGCTCACCTCTCGCGCTGCACGCCGGCCGGCGCGCGTGTGCAGGGAAGAAGGACGTCGAATCGCACGGCGCCGGCGCGGCGCTCGTCGGCTTCGATGCGCCCGCCGCAGTCCGCGACGATCGCGTGCGCGATCTCGAAGCCGCGCGCCGGCACGCGCTCGCCGG
>JAYRMX010000305.1:0-2129 GCA_041912475.1 Myxococcota bacterium | reverse complement strand
CTTCGCGGCCACCTCGGCCAGCAACGCGAGCACCTTTTCGGGGCGCGTCCCGTACGCGACACCGACGGGGATCTCGAAGCGGCGCGAGCGGTCGGAGAGCGTCCAGTTCGTGACGCGCTGCGAGATGAGGTCCGAGTTCGGAACGATCACCTCGGCGCCCGACGAGGTGCGGATCGTGCTCGAGCGAATGCCGATGCGCCGCACCTCGCCGGCGACGTCGGCAACCTGCACCGTGTCGCCGATCTGCACCGGCCGCTCGAAGAGCAGGATGAGGCCCGACACGAAGTTGTTGACGATGGTCTGCAGGCCGAAGCCGATGCCGACGCCGAGGGCGCCGCCGAGCACCGTGAACTTGTTGAGGTCGAGGCCCATCGCGGAGAGAGCGAGGAAGAAGCCGCCGAGAAGGATCGCGTAGTGGACGAGGCTCGAGATTGCATAGGGAGCGCCGTGCGGGAGCGAGAGCCTCGGGTAGATCTCTTCGCCGAGCGCGAAGCGGACGAAGCGCGAGATCAGGAACGACGCCCAGATGGTGACGACCACGCCGAGCACGTCACCGACCGTGAGCGTAATCGGGCCCACGGCGAGGTCCGCGGCGAGCAGTCCCTGCAGCAGATCGGCCGACGCGCCGGTCTGGCCGAGCGTTCGCAGCAGGGCGAAGACCCAGGTGCCGATCGCGACCCAGCCGATGCCGCTCGCCACGCGCCGCTCGACGAGGTCGCGATGCCGCTGCACGCTGCGAAGACTCGCGAGCGGACGCACGCAGAGCAGGAATCCCGCGAGGCCTCGCGCGGCGCGGGCCGCCGCATAGAGCGCCATGCCGATGTAGACCGCTCCGAGCGACGTCGACGCGAGGTAGCGCGCGATCTGCATGTAGCCGAACACGGCGGCGCCGAGCGCCGCCGTGAACACGACCCCGAGCACGTGCGCGCCGACGCCGACCACGCGCAGCGCCTGCGCCCAGTCCCCGCTCTCGCGGCCCGAGCGCAGCCGGCCCGAGCGAAGGAGCCAGACGACGAGGCCGAGGCCGGCGGTCATCTCGAGCACGAGCGCGAGCTGCTCGACGAGCGGCGCGGGGGCGAGGATGTCGCCCAGCCGATCGAAGACGAAGAAGCCCGCGAGCGTGTACGCGAGCCAGAAGAAGGCGCCGGGAATCACCTGGCGCAGGAGCCGCGCCAGAGGCAGCAGCGAAGCGAGGGCGACCGCGTTCGCCAGCAGATCCGGGAGCCTCGGATGGAGCCAGAGCGAAGAGAGGAGCGTCAGCAGGATCGCCGCAGAGTTGGGGGCGTCGAGGACCGCGACCGACTCGCGCAGCGAGGGGTCGTCCTGCACGCGTCGCGCCGTGCGGCTGCGCGCGGTTCGGAACAGCAGCACGAGGAAGAAGAGCAGGACCGCCTGGAACCGAAGGACGTCCGCGCGGCGCTCGACGAACCGCCGTGCCGCGGAGACCTCGCGCTCGAACGACACGGCGATGCGACGCATCGCCATCGCGGGATCGGCATGTGTCACGCTCTCGTGCCAGAGCGGCCGGCTGCTCGGAGCCCCGATCCGCTCGACGCTGTCGCGGCGATGCGCCGCGAGCGTCGCCAGCACTTCGTCCGCCACGGCGACCAGGCGAGCCGACTTGTCCTGGAGCGAGAGAATGCGCTCGCGCAGCGCGAGGAGCTGCTCGCGCGCGAGATCGATCTCGCGCTGCGTGTTCTCGATGCGCGCGATCACCGTCGCCGGCGCATCGGCCTCCCGAGCGGCATCGCCCGTGAGCTTCCACCGCTCCTGCGACACCCTCACCTTCTCGAGCGCGTCCTCCGTCTCCTGCGCGGACGCCGTGAGCGCGTCGCTCTGGTCGGAGACCTGCTGGCGGCCCTCGAGCCAGGCCAGCTCCGCGCCGTCGACGACCGAGGGGCGAGGCCCTTCGCCGAGCAGCAGCCGCGTATCCGAGAGGCCGTCCCACACGCGGGCCGCGGTGGCTTCGAGCTCCTGCTCCTTCCCGTCGAGCTTCGCGCGGTCCTCGATCTCGGGAGCGAGGCCGCGAAGCCAGATCGCGACCCGCTCGGCGCGGACGGCGACCTCGGCGACCGGGATCGGCTTCGCCGGCTCGGCAGCGGGGGCCTCGGCCTCGACGCGCGAGGGCG
>JAYRMX010000304.1:0-4643 GCA_041912475.1 Myxococcota bacterium | reverse complement strand
TCGGCGCGCGAGCAGCTCCGCGGCCTCCTCGGTCTCGCGCCGCCCGGCGTGCCGCCCGTAGGTCGACGCGCCGGCGACGACGATCTCCTTCGCGAGCGCGGGGAGCGCCGGAAGCGGAACGAGGTCGTGAAAGACGCCGACCAGGACGATCCGCCCGCCGGGCCGAACGAGCTCGCAGCAGCGCGCCACTCCCGTCGCCGTTCCGGTCGCCTCGATCACGACGTCGGCGCCGGGCGCTGCGCCGACGCGCGCGCCGAGCCGCTCGGCCGCGCGCTGCTGGTGCGGGTGCCGCGCGTCGATCGTCGCCTCGTGGCCCGCGGCCGCGAGCGCGGCGACGGCCGCGAGGCCGATGCTGCCCCCGCCCACGACGGCCACGCGCTGCCCGCTCTCGATCTCTCCGCGCCGCACCGCGTGGATCGCGACGGCGATCGGCTCGACGAGGCACGCCTGCGAGACGGGGAGCGCGTCGGGAAGCGGAACGAGCGCCGACTCGGGGACGCGCACCGCGTCGGCCATGCCGCCGTCGCTGAAGAAGCCCATGAGCTGCAGGCCGCCGACACAGCGCTGCGTCGCTCCCGATGCGCACTCCGCGCAGCGGCCGCAGAAGAGCGTCGGCTCGACCGCGTACGGGACGCCCCCCACACGCCCCGCGAGCTCGTGACCGAGCACGAAGGGAAGCGCGCCGAAGTGCGCGAGGTGAAGGTCGGTGCCGCAGATCGACGCGGCGGCCACCTCGAGCAGGACACCCGTTCCGGGCGGCCCATCGCGCTCCTCGACTGCAATGCCGTCCGCGGTCGATCGCACCACGCGCGTCATGCCGCACCCCCGCCCGGCGGCGCCTCGGGGACGAGGCCCTCCTCGCGAAGCCAGCGCGCCGTGATCTCCATCCCCTCGTCGAGCCCGACCCGCGGCCGGTAGCCGAGCTTCCGGATCTTCTCGATCGAATACGTGGCGCTCCGTGTGAGGTACCGGATCCAGACCGGCGGCTGCCCCTTCGCGATCAGCTCCTCCGCGGAAGTCGCGGGAATCGAGAGACCGAGCAGCCGCTCGAAGTGGCCGAAGAACGCTCGCGTCGGCGTTCGCGCACCGTCGGTCACGTTGAACGCCTCTCCCGAGCGTCCGGCGGCGAGGACGATCCGAATCCCGTCGACGAGGTTGTCGACGTAGACGTGGTTGTGCACCGCGGACTCGCAGGCGACGTTCGCCCAGAGCCCCGCCTTCATGAGCGTCACGGGCACCCGCACCCACGGCTGGCAGCCGGGGCCGGACACGTCGCCGGGGCGGCTCACGGTGACGTCGAACGCGCCGGGATCGTGGTGGGCCATCACGACCTGCTCGGACTCGATCTTGGTCTGGCAGTACGGGTTGTTCGCCCCGTCGAGCGGACCTTCTTCGGCGACGGCGTCGGGGAAGTCGAAGCCGTAGACCATCACCGAGCTGAGGTGTACGAGCGACGACGCTCCGCCGCGGCGGGCCGCCGCCGCCACGCGATCGGCTCCCGCGACGTTGACTTCGCGAAAGCCGTCCCAGTCGTCCTCGATCCCCATCCGCGCTGCCGTGTGCACCACGAGCTCGGCACCCTCGCAGGCGCGGGCGAGATCGTCGCCGTTCCGCATGTCGCCGACGAGCAGCTCGCCGCCGAGGGCCCGGTACACACCGGCCGCAGCGCCGGCGAGATCGAGCCCGCGAACGCGGTAACCCGCCTCTGCGAGGCCGCGAGCGAGCCGGCGGCCGATGAAGCCGCCGCCACCCGTGATCAGCGCAGTCCTCGAGGCCATGTGTCCTCTCCTCTTGCGGCTCGCGGCCGGCGAGCGCCCTACTTCCAGCCGCGCGGGTTCGCGAAGAAGTCGCGCTCCCACGCCTCGGTCGCCGCGCGCAGGCGCGCAGCCTCGTCCGGGTGCGATTCGACCACGTTGTACGCCTCGCCCGGGTCGGCGGCCAGATCGAAGAGCAGCGGCATGCGCGGGCGGTCGGCCACGCCGGTCTTCGGGTCGACGTAGCGATTCTCGCTCCACCCGCGCCCCGCCACGGTGCTCACCTTGTCGAGCGGGACGGGCCACATGTACTGGTTCACCCAGCGGTAGTACTTGAAGCGTTCGCCGCGCGCGCCGTCGATCACGTTGGCGTTGAAGAAAAAGAGCGCGTCGTGCGGGCTCTCCTGCGTGCGCCCTTCGAGCAGCGGGCCGATGTCGCGGCCGTCGATCGTGCGGTCGCTCGGAAGCTCGAGCCCGGCGAGGCGGAGCGCGGTCGGAAACAGGTCGATCGCCATCGCCGGTGCGCCGACGACGCTCCCGGCCGGAACGTGCCCCGGCCAGGCGGCGATCGCGGGAACGCGCTGCCCGCCCTCGAACGGCTCTCCCTTGTGCCCGCGCAGGGGAGCGTTGCTTCCCGAGAACCATCCGCCGTTGTCGCTCGTGAACAGGACGAGGGTGTCCTCGGCGAGCCCGCGATCGGCGAGCGCGCGGACGATCTCGCCCACGCTCCAGTCGAGCTCTTCGACCGAATCGCCGTACGGGCCCGCCGCCGAGCGCCCCGCGAACTGCGGTGACGGGACCAGCGGGATGTGGACGTTCTTGTGTGCGACGTAGAGGAAGAAGGGCTGCGCGCGGTGCGCGTCGATGAAGCCGATCGCCTTGCGCGTCAGCGTGGCCGTCACGTCGGCCTGCCGCAGGCCGAGCTCGCCTTCGACCATCGTCTCGCCTTCCCAGTACGAATACGGGTGCTCACCGTTCGAGTGCGGAAAGCCGGCGAAGAAGTCGAAGCCGTGCCGCATCGGGTGGTACGCGAGGTTCTCTCGAAAGTTGCCGAGATGCCACTTGCCGACCATCCCGGTCGCGTAGCCCGCGAGCCGAAGCGCCTCGGGGAGCGTGATCTCGGAGGCCGGCAGGTGATCGATCGTCGGCTCGAGGCCGATCTCGACCCCGTCGAGCACTCCGAGCCGCGACACCCACTCGAGGAAGGGATTCGAGAGCTTCTGCAGCCGCGTTGCGGGATGGATCGGATGGTTGATGCCGCTTCGCAGCGGATAGCGGCCCGTGAGCAGGCCCGCGCGCGATCCCGAGCACGACGCGTCGGCGGCATAGAAGTCGGTGAAGCGCGCGCCGGACTTCGCGAGGGCGTCGAGGTTCGGCGTTCGGATCAGCGTGTTGCCGTACGGGCCGGTGTCGCCGTAGCCGAGGTCGTCGGCGAGGATCACGACGAGGTTCGGCGGGCGGACGGGGGGCGCCTCGCTGCGATGCACGACGTCGGAGACGGGGCGCGAGTCGCGCGCGGCGTCTTCGTAGGCCGAGCGATCGAGGACACCGTAGCCCTCGTAGGGGCCGGGCTTCTCGCAGCCGCTGGCCGCGACGACGAACGCGGCTGCGAAACACGTGGCGAGCCGCCGGGAGGATCTTCTCGTCATCGCGCGTCTCCCGCGCTCGACGAAGGCGAGACCTCGTGCAGTCCGGCGGCCGCGCGCTCGTGCCCGGTCGAGTCGCGGTACGCGGCCACCTCGGCGCGGCGCCGCTCGGGCGACCAGCCGAGCTCGTCGCCGACGAGGTCGGCCACGCGCTCGGCGGCGGCCGCCGAGGCGTCGCGCGCGAGCAGCCGCGCCCGCGTTCGCCGCGAGAGGACGTCGTCGAGGCAGGTCGCCATCTCGTGCCGCACGGCGTACACGGCCTCGACGCGCAGGTACGGAAGCCCCGGCACGAGCGGCGCGCCGAGCTCGGGGCGCGCCTCGAGGAGCGCGAAGAGCGCGGCGGCTTCGCCGCCGTAGCGCCCGGCGAGGTGCTCGACCCTCTCGCGCGGAAGCCGCGCGCTCCGGCGCGCCGCGTCCCAGCCCGCGGCGCCGCGCAGGCGAAGCCGCCGGGTTCGCGTGCGGTTTCTCCAGCCGACGCGCCGCCCGAGCAGGCGCAGCGCGGAGTCGACGGTCTCCTCGGCCATCTCGCGGTACGTGGTGAGCTTGCCGCCGGTGATCGAGATCATTCCCGAGGCCGACACCGAGACGCGGTGGCGGCGCGAGAGATCGACCGTTCGGGTCGTCCCCGGCCGTCCGAGCAGCGGCCGCAGCCCGGCCCAGGTGCCGAGCACGTCCTCCTTGGTGAAGGTCTGCGTCGTCCCGGCGCTCAGCGCACGGAGCAGGAAGTCGACGTCGGCGGGCGTACACTGCGGGTCGGCGAGCGGGCCGTCGTACGCGGTGTCGGTCGTCCCGACGTAGACGCGGTCGCCCCACGGGACCGCGCAGATCGACCGCTCACCGTCGACACCGGGGAGCGTCACCGCGAGGTCGATCGGGAGCTTCGCTCGCGCGATCGTGATGTGGATGCCCTTTGCGGGACGGATCAGCGGCGCTCGCGACGGGTCGTCGAGCGCGCAGACCTCGTCGGCGAAGACGCCGGCCGCGTTCACGACGACGCGCGCGCGGATCTCGAGCGCGCGCCCATCGGCCGAGGCGCGAACGCCGCACGTCCGCCCGCCCGCGTCGCGGAGCAGCCCCGCCGCAGCGACGCGGTTCGCGACGGCGGCGCCGAAATCGAGCGCCGCGGTCCGCGCGACGGTGAGCGTGAGCCGCGCGTCGTCGGCCTCGGCATCGTAGTAGAGGTACGCGCCCGCAATGCGGTCGCGCGGCAGGTTCGGCGCGTGCGCGAGCGCCTCGGCCTGCG
>JAYRMX010000303.1:0-2666 GCA_041912475.1 Myxococcota bacterium | reverse complement strand
GAGCGCGGGGCCGGCGGCGGGCGTCTCGAAGGCGATGCCGCCGATCAGGATCGAGAGCAGCGACTGCGTCTGTACGGAGAGCCCGCTCGCGGTGAGCGAGAGGTCGACTCCGCTCGCCTGCCAGAACCGCGTGTTCGGCGTCACGTACTGGTCGTACGGCGCCTTCACGAAGATGCGCACGGAGAGCGATCGGCCGTCCTTCTCGAGCGAGTACTCGACGACCTCGCCCACGTCGAGGCGGCGGAAGAAGATCGGCGTTCCGACGGCGAGCGATCCGAGATCGGGAGTCTTCAGGGTGAAGAAGCGGCCGGGTGCGCCGCCGGCCACGACTGGCGGCGTCTCGAGCGCCGTGAACTCGCGCCGCGGCTTCTTCGACGAGCCGATGTCCATCCCGATGTACGCGCCCGAGAGCAGCGTTCCGAGCCCGCTGACGGTCGCTCCCGAGATGCGCGCCCGCACCACCCAGAACGAGGTGTCGTCGACGAGGAAGCCGTCCGTCTTCGGCGCCATCTGCGCCGTCGTGATCACGCTGCGATGGTCGTCCGAGAGGCGGATCCCGGTGATCGTTCCGACCTCGACACCGTTGTACTGGATCTTCGTCTTGCCGGCTTCGAGGCCCTCGGCCGACTGGAACACGATCGTGATCTTCGGCCCTTCGGCGAGGATCCGCGTCACCGCGACCCACGCGCCGGCGAGGGCCGCGACGATCGGGACGATCCACACCAGCGAAACGGGGGTCTTCCGGCGCGAGACGGTCTTCGCCTCGGGAAGAGCCGGCGGGGCAATCGGGTCAGGCATGCGGAACCTCGCGCGCGCCCGCGCGGTCCCAGAGGAGGCGCGGGTCGAAGGAGTCGACGGCGAGCATCGTGAGCACGACGACCGCTGCGAAGAAGAAGAGCCCCACCGCGGGCTCCACCGACATCAGCGGCTGGAGCTGAACCAGCGCCGCAGTGAACGTGTCGACGAAGACATCGACCATGCTCCAGCGGCCGATCAGCTCGACGGTCCGGTAGAGGCGGATCCGGCGCCGCTCGTCGCCGATCGATCCGCGCTGGACGCAGACGAGCAGGTAGCCGAGCGCGAGGATCTTCGCGCTCGGGATCATGATGCTCGCGAAGAGAACGATCAGCGAGAGCGGCCAGCCCGTCGGCGACCAGAGCAGGACGACGCCCTGCAGGATCGTGTCCGACTCCGCGCCCGCGGCGGTTCGCGTCGTCAGCACGGGAAGGGCGTTCGCGGGGACGTAGCAGACGGCGGCCGAGACGAGGAGCGCCCACGTCCGCTGGAGGCTCGCGCGCTTTCGAAACTCGGTGGATGCGCCGCAGCGGGGGCAGCGTGCGTCTTCGTCGCCGGGCGAGGGTGCGGAGAGGAGCGCGCAGCCGTCGCAGCGCTGGATTCCGAGCGAGAGCGCGGTCGCGGGCGCGCTCACGGCGCGGCCTCGGCGGGCCGGGCAGCGCGCGTCTCCCGGCGCGTGACGCCGTCGTCCCACACGATTCTCTCCCACACGTCACGCGGATCGAACGACGCCTGCATCGCCGCGAGCACGAAGACGAGCGCGCCGAGCGCGTAGAGCGCGAGGCCGGGAACCACCGTCGCATAGTCCGCGATCTTCACGAGCGCGACAAGCACGCCGAGCAGCATCACCTCGATCATGCTCCACGTGGCGGCGCCGGGGCGAAGCCGCAGCAGGCTCCCGACCCACGCCGGCGGCCGGGGCGAGCGCGCGCCGAGGACGATCGCGAGCGCGACGCCGATCTGCAGCCCGGGAGCGATCACGGCCGTGAAGAAAACCAGCGCGGCGACGATCTCACGGCCGTCGCGCCAGAGCTGCTGCGCGCCGCCAACGACGGTCGTCGACGCCGCGCGCCCGACGGCCGAGAGCCCGAGCATCGGGACGGTGTTCGCGATCGCGTAGAGAAGGGCGGCGGCGACCGCGAGCGCGAGCGTACGGTCGAGCGAGTCGTCGCGGCGCCGCCACAGCTCGAAGTCGCAGCGCGGGCAGCGCGCCGAGGCTCCGGACGGAATCTCCGGGAGCCGCTGGAGCAGGTCGCAGTGCGGGCACGCGACCCACGACGGATCGGCGACCGGGCGGTTCGTCATGTCGCTATGGAACGAGGTTCGCCCGCGCACTGCAAGTCGATCTTCGCGAGAGGGGCAAGATTGCGGGCGACGTGAGAGAGGCCGGACCGACGCGTCGCAGGCGCCGCCCCCTGGCTGCGCCCGCGCCGGCCCGGTCGGTGGCGCGTTGTGGCAAGATGACGGAGCGGGAGCGGCCGTAGCATCCGGCGGCGCAGCGCGGCTTCGCCGCCCGAGAGCCTCGGCCGGCTTCGCGCGCGAGAGGGGCTTCGGGCGTCCCCTCGATGGGAGGGCGCTCGGTGTTCCGATGCACGACGAACCGGTGGGCGATCGGCGCCTGCGCGATCGCGATCCTTCTGCTCCTCGCTCCGCCGGCCGCATGGGCGGACGAGCCTGCGGGCGCAGCTCCGACCGATCGGGACTGGGATGCGACGATCTTCGGCTACGGCTGGCTCTCGTCGGTGAAGGCCGACATCTCGACCGGGCCCGTCACGGCGGAGCTCGACGAGAGCATCGTCGATCTCGTCCCGATGCTCACCTGGGCGATCGCTGGCGGCGTCGAGGCGCGTTACCAGCGTTTCTTGTTCGGG
>JAYRMX010000302.1:0-4141 GCA_041912475.1 Myxococcota bacterium | reverse complement strand
CGGCGCGCTCGAAGCGCTCCATCAGCACACCGAGCTCGCGCGCGCGACCGACGGGGGGCGTGAGGCCGCGCGCGGCGGCCGCGCCGAGGCGGCCGCGCGCGCGGCTCGCCTCGAGGGCCTGGTGAACCTCGACGTCCTCGGCGATCCCGCGGAGCGCGTGCGCGCCGAGGCTCCGCGTGACGAACAGGCCCTCGACGAGACGAAGCGTGTCGTGGCTCAGGACGACCGCGCCCGGGGAGGCGAGCTCGGCGAGCCGCGCCGCGACGTTGACGGCGCGCCCGAGCGCGAGCGTCTCGCGCTGGTGGCGCGAGCGATCGAGGACGACCGGGCCGGTGTGGATCGCGACCTTCG
Source organism: Myxococcota bacterium (assembly GCA_041912475.1). GTDB lineage: Bacteria > Myxococcota_A > UBA9160 > UBA9160 > UBA9160 > MYXO. The sequence goes on along the minus strand of JAYRMX010000302.1, from coordinate 3,790 downwards.
CGGCGAGCCGGACGCCATAGCGCCGCTGGAGGCTCGGATTCGCCTCGCGCAGCCCGGCGTGGATCTCGAGGCCCGCCCGGACCGCCCGTTCGGGATCGTCCTCGTGTGCGGCGGGAAACGAGAAGTAGGCGAGGATCCCGTCGCCGAGGTACTGCGCGACGTGGCCCCCGTAGCGGTCGACCGCATCGGCGCAGCACGCCCGATACGCCTCGATCACCTCGCACAGGTCCTCGGGATCGAGCCGCTCGCTGAGGGCCGTCGAATCGACGAGGTCGCAGAACATCACCGTGAGCTGGCGCCGCTCTCCCCGCTGCTGCACCGGGGACGGCGCCGCCGGCGCGCCGGCGAGCGGCCGGCCGCAGCCCCCGCAGAAGCGGGAGCTCGCCGCGTTCTCGCTCTCGCACTCCGGGCACAGCACGCCGGGGGCCTCCCATGGACCGATCAGGACAATCATAGGCGGATTTCGTACACAGTCCTTGCCGAGGCACGCCGCGGGCGCTCGGCCGCCGCCGGCCGGGCGCCGGAGGTTCCCTGAGGTCTTCCCCCGAAAGCAGCCGCGCAGCACCCCGAGGGTTCGTGCTAAAACGGGGCGTTCTTGGAGGAGGTCGAATGCGGCGCGGCGCTCTGCTGGTGACGCTGGCCTGGCTGTGGGCGGGGCCGGCCGGAGCCGTCATCGTCTCGGCGGGCGACGGCACGGGCAACACCGCGGCGCCGGCCGACGACTTCGGGTTCCTGAGCGCCGGGAGCCAGGCCGGGGCGACGGCCGTGCACCTCGGCGGCGGCTGGGTCCTCACGGCGAACCACGTCGGCACGGGCAATCCGACCTTCGCCGGTGTCAGCTACGGCGTGGTCGCGGGCTCGACCGTCCAGCTCCACAACGGCGACGGCAGCCTCGCGGACCTCCGCATCTTCCGCGTGAACCCGATCCCGCCGCTGCCCGCGCTGCAAATCTACCCCTCGGCTCCCGCGCGCAACTCGGACGTGGTGATGATCGGCCGGGGCCGGGATCGGGGCGCGGCGACGAGCTGGAGCGGGTACACCGGCTGGCTCTACGCGACGACCCAGTCGATGCGCTGGGGAACGAACCGAGTCTCGGCGAACAATCTGAGCGTCGTCGGAACGAGCGCGTTCGAGATGAGCTTCTCGGCGACGAACGCGACGGCGTCGGAGGCGCAGGCCGCGACGGGCGACTCCGGCGGCGGCGTGTTTCTCAAGTCCGGCGGAGTCTGGTACCTCGCGGGAATCATGACCGCGGTGGGCCCGTACACGGGCCAGCCGAGCGGGACCGCGCTCTTCGGGAACTACACCTACGCTGCGCAGCTCTCGACCTATGCGGCCGAGATCGACGGCTACGTCTCGAAGACGGTCTGCAACGACGGTCTCGACAACGACGGCGACGGCTTCGTCGACCTCGCCGATCCGTCGTGCCTCGACGCCGGCTACAACAACGAGAACTCGGCGTGCAACGACGGGATCGACAACGACGGCGACGGGCTCGTCGACATGGCCGATCCCGTCTGCGCGCCCGGTCCGTGGTACACGGCCGAGTCGGCGACGCCCGCGTGCGGCCTCGGCTTCGAGATCGCGCTGCTGCTCCCGCCGCTCGCGTGGCTGCGCGGGCGGCGACGGGCCCGCCGGGGCGAAGGGGCCGGAGCCGGCGAGGGGGCGTAGCGCCGGCGCTCGCTCAGCCGCTGCGCGGCTGCGCCCGCGCGAACTCGTCTCGAACGCGCTCGCGCAGCGCAGCGTCGCAGAAGAAGTCGAGCGCCGTCATCGCGAGCGCCTTTGCGCCGTCGAGCGCCGCACGGTCGCCCATCTCGGACGCGGCCCACTTCGCGAACTCGGCGTGGTGGATCGTGCAGTGCGGCGGCGCGGCGGCGATCATCGGATGGATCGACGGCACGCGCTGGCTGACGTTGCCCATGTCGGTGCTCCCGGCCACGCCCGCCGGGAGCCGCTCGAACGGAAAGAACCGCCGGCCGAGCGTCTCGGCGTTGGCCTGGTAGGCCTGCGCCAGCGGCCAGCTCGGCTGGAGCTCGAGGTAGTCCGGGTCGCACCAGCGCAGGTCGAGCCGGGCGCCCGTCGCGCGCGAGCCGGCCTCGAAGCAGCCCGTGACGCGCTCCTTGAGCGGCGCCAGCTCGGCGGCGTTTCGCGCGCGGACGTAGAAGCGGCCGGCGGCGCGCTCGGGGACGATGTTCGGCGCATCGCCGCCGTGCGTGATGATGCCGTGGATGCGCTCGGTCGTGCGGATGTGCTGGCGCAGCGCGCCGATCGACTGGTATGCGATCACGAGCGCGTCGAGCGCGTTGATTCCGCGGTCGGGCATCGACGACGCGTGCGCGGCCTCGCCGTGATAGCTCACCTCGACGTCGGCGACCGCGATGCACGGCATGCTCGCGAGGTCGACGCCGGCGGGGTGCACCATGAGCGCCGCATCGACTCCGTCGAAAGCGCCGGCGCGGGCCATCAGCTCCTTGCCCGCACCGCGCTCCTCGGCGGGAGTTCCGAGCAGACGAACACGCCCGGGAAGGCGCGCGCCGAGAGAGGCGAGGGCGAGGGCCGCGCCGAGCGCGGCCGTCGCGATGAGGTTGTGTCCGCACGCGTGGCCGATCCCGGGCAGCGCGTCGTACTCGGCGAGCAGCGCCGCGCAGGGGGCGCCCTCGCTGCCGAACTCGGCCTCGAACGCGGTCTCGAGCCCGTACGCCGGGCGCTTCACGGCGAGCCCCGCGGCCGAGATCGCGTCGCACAGCAGCGCGGAGGCGCGCCGCTCTTCGAACGCGAGCTCGGGGTGCGCGTGGATCGTGCGGGCGATGCGCAGCAGGGCGGGCTTCGAAGTATCGACGGCCTCGCAGACGAGCCGTTTCAGCTCCTCGGCGGGCGGCGCTTCGCCGGCCGGTCCGGGAGCCCCCGGGTCGCGCTTCGCGCGGTGCGCATCGCTCATGCGAGGGTCTCCCCGGGGCAGCAGACACAAGATTGTAACCCGCCCCGCGCGGCCGAGGCGAGCGGAAGCGCTAGGCACCGCGTCGGGTAGACTGCCAGCTCTCCCGAGGAGGCTCCGCGTGGCCGGCATCGTCCGTTACGGAAGCTACGTCCCCTACTTTCGGCTCCAGCGAGCCGCGCTCGGCGGCGGCAAGGGCGAGCGCGCCGTCGCGAGCTACGACGAGGACGCCGTCTCGATGGGCGTCGAAGCGGCGCGCGAGGCCCTGCGCGGGGCGGCCGCGCCCGAGCAGGTGCTGTTCGCGACGACGAACCCGCCGTACGCCGAGAAGCTCGCCGCAGCGATCGTGCACGCGGCCTGCGCGCTTCCGGCGGAAGTGGCCGCCGCCGACCTCGGCGCCTCGACGCGCGCCGGCCTCTCGGCGCTGCTCCTCGGGGCGGACCTCGCGAGCGCCGGCCGCCGAACGCTCGCCGTCGCGAGCGACGTCGTCGTCGGCGCGCCGGATGGGCCGCGCGAGCGCAGCGGCGGCGATGCGGCGGTGGCCTTCGTCCTCGGCCCGGATTCGGAGGCGGGCGCCCGCATCGTCGGCCGCGCCGCCGTCACGCACGAATACCTCGATGTCTGGCGCGCCCCGAACGAGCCCTTCGCGCGGCAGTGGGAAGAGCGCTTCGGCGCCGAGGTGATCGCGCCGATGCTCCGCGACGCCGCGACGCGCGCGCTGCGGGAGGCCGGCGTGCAGCCGGCGGACCTCGCCGCCGTCGTCGTCGACGCGACGAGCGAGCGCGCCGCGGCCGCGCTCCCCGCGGCGCTCGGCGTCAAGCCCGAGCGCGCGGCCGACCGCCTCGCCGCGAGCGT
>JAYRMX010000301.1:0-29505 GCA_041912475.1 Myxococcota bacterium | reverse complement strand
CGTAGAACGCGCGGAACATCTGGTCGACGGTCCGAAGCGTCATCGCGTTCAGCTTCTCGGGCTTCGCCATCGTGACGCGCGCAATCCCGCCGCCGAGCTCGCGGTGGCGCTTCTTCTCGTAGACGATCTCGTCGAAGTCGAGCCCGTCCCCGGCGACGCGCTCCCACGCCGTCCACGCGGTCATGCCACTCCTCCCTCCCGCGAGCGATCCGGCCTCAGCGCTTGAGGACGACTGCCGTCGCGTTGCCGCCGAGCCCGATCGTCTGGCCGAGTCCCGTCTTGGCCTGCGGGACCTGCCGGCCTCCCGCCTCACCACGAAGCTGCCACGTGAGCTCGGCGACCTGGAAGATGCCCATCGCGGTCGTCGCCTCGCCGAACGACTGGAAGCCGCCGCTCGGGTTGATCGGCAGCCGGCCCGTGGGCCCCGTCTCGCCGCGCTCGACGAGCCGCTCGGCCTCGCCGGGCGCGCACAGGCCCCACTCCTCGGGGAACGCGAGCTCGTAGTAGACCGTGTTGTCCTGCAGCTCGACGAGGCTCATGTCGCGCGGGCCGAGCCCCGCACGCTCGAAGGCCTTCGTGACCGCGATCTTCGCCTCGCTGTGAAGCGTCGGGCCGCCGGGGCTGACCGCCGCGACGTGGCGCGTGATGCCGTCGTCGAAGCGCGCGGTCGCGACCGTGCTCGACGCCACCCACACCGGCTTCGTGGTCTTCCTGCGCGCGAAGCGCGCCGAGCACAGGACGACCGCGGCGGCGCCGTCGCTCACCGGGCAGATTTCGTAGAGCCGCAGCGGGAAGCAGACCATCGGTGACGCGAGCACCTGCTCGAGGCTGAACGGCTTGCGAAAGCGCGCGTACGGATTGTGGACCGAGTTCGCATGCGCCTTCACTGCGATCTTCGCGAGGTGCTCCTCGGTCGTTCCGAACTCCTCCATGCGGCGCCGGCACAGCATCCCCCAGAACGCCGGGCCGGAGACGCCGACGCAGCGCTGTCGGAGGAACTCCGGATCCGACGCCTCCTCGACGCCGGAGGTCTGGATGAAACCCTTCGGCATCTTCTCGCCGCCGACGACGAGAACCACGTCGTGGAGACCGCTCGCGACGAGCGTGCAGCCGACGTTGAAGGCGTTGCCGCCCGCCGAGCAGCCGGCCGAGAGGTTGTAGACCGGGATCCCGGTCGACCCCATGTCCTCGACGACGTCGTTGCCGTTGAGGCCCCAGCCCTTGCCGCCGGAGAATCGCGAGCTCGCGGCGGAAACGGCCTCGATCTCGCGCCAGCCGACCCCCGCGTCGGCGAGCGCCGCGGTCACGGCCGCGCGACACAGATCGGTGACCGACCTGTCCTCGAACTTCCCGAAGGCGTGCATGCCCACGCCGAGAACCGCCACTTCCGTCACGGAACGCTCCTCCTGTGCTGCCTCTGCGTCTTGCCGAGCTTCGAGCCGGTCGGGCCGTGCGGCCGCCTCAGCACGGGCGGAACTGCCAGGTGACGATGTCGCGCCCCTCCGCGTCACGGTACAGCCTTCCGATCGTGAGCTCGACGCGCGTTCCGCCCTTCAGCGACGCGGGGTCGGGGGTCTCGATGCGGCCGAGCACGCGAAGCCCTTCGTCGAGGTCGACCATGCCGACGGCGTACGGCCGGTAGGGCTCGTCGTACTTCGCAGGCGGGGGGGGCGGGTAGTTCTGGACGGCGGAGCTGAAGAGGACGCCTCCCGGTCCGAACGCGGCGTCTTCCATCCGGCTCTCGTCGCAGTCGGGGTTGTGGCACGCGGCGGCCTTCGGAAAGTACGGCGCAGCGCAGCTCGCGCAGCGCGAGCCGAGAAGGCGAGCGCCTTCCGGACCTTCGCTGAACAGGCCCTCGATCACGGGAATGCGGTCGGTCATGGAATCGTCTCCTCGCTGGGTACGTCGCTGCGAGCACGGCGCGCTGCCTAGCCGCCTCCCGTACGGCGCTCGCGCGCCGCGCGGATCAGCTCCGGCAGGATCTCCTTGCAGTCGCCGACGATGCCGAAGCGCGCGTGCTTGAAGATCGCGGCATCGGGGTCGCTGTTGATCGCGACGAGCGTCTTGGCGGCCGAGCAGCCGGCCATGTGCTGGCTCGCTCCCGAGATGCCGACGGCGACGTAGAGCGACGGGCGGGTGATGTGCCCCGTGAGGCCGACCTGGCGTGAGGCGTCGACCCAGCCGTCGTCGACGAGCGGCCGCGAGGCGCCGGGAAGGCCGCCGAGCGCGTCGGCGAGCTGCTCGATGAGCGCGTAGCTCTCGCGCGACCCGAGCCCGCGCCCGCCCGCGACGATGATCCCCGCGTCCTCGAGGCGCGGTCCCGCCGGCTTCGCACGCTCGACGACGCGCACGCGCTCCGCGACGCTGCCGAGGCGGACGGCGACCTCGCCCAGCGAAGGCGCCGAGGCCGTCGCGGCGCTCTCGGCGCGGATCGCAGACGTCGACACCGAGAGGATCGCGGGCCCGTCGCCGGCGACCTCGTACACCGCGCGGGTGTCGCCGCCGTAGGCGAGCGCGGTGACGTGCAGCCGCCCGTTCTCGACGCCGACGCCGGCGACGTTCATGAGGATCGGCGCACGGAGCCGTCCGGCGACGCGCGGGACGACGAGGCGGGCGCCGAAGCTCTGCGGAAACAGCATCGCGCGGGGCGGCGAATCGGTACAGCGCTGCACCAGCGCTTCGACGAGCGCATCGGGCTCGCCTGCGGCGAGGCGCGGGTCCGCCGCGTGCTCGGTCGCGTTCGCGCCGTGCCGCGCGGCGACCGTCTGCGCGTCGGACGGCAGGTCGCCGAGCGTGAAGAGAACGAGATCCGCGCCGAGCGCCACGGCGAGCTCGCGCCCCAGCGTGAGCGTCTCCTCGACGCCGCGAGCGAGCGCGCCGCCCTCGGTTGCCCACGAGCACACGACGACGCGCGACACTAGATCGCTCCTTCGGCCGCGAGCCGCGCGACGAGCGCGCGGGCCGACTCGGGCGGCGAGCCCGCGATCTGCTCGCAGTGTCCGTGCAGCTCGGGGACGAGCTGGCGCACGAGCACGGCCCGAGGCGCGAGCTCCGCGTCGGCGACGCCGAGCGACTCGGGCGTCCACACGGCGGGCACCATGCGGCGCGCCTGGATCTTGCGGGCGGCCGTCGGGTAGCGCGGCGTCCCGATCTCGCTGCTCACGGTGACGACCGCCGGGAGAGGCGCTTCGACGATCTCGTCGCCGTCGGGCGTAACGCGCGTCACGCGCACCGCTCCCGGCGAGAGCGAGACCTCGCGCGCGATCGTGACGAGCGGAAGGCCGAGCCGCTCGGCGACGAGCGCGGGGACCACGCCCTGGTCGTCGTCGGAGGCCTGCCGACCGCACAGAACGAGATCGGCCGGCCCGGTCTTGCCGATCCAGGCTGCGAGCAGCGCCGCCGTCGCGTGCGCGTCGAGGCTCGCCGGATCGGCCGCGATGTGTGCGATCTCGTCGGCGCCGAGCGCGCCCGCGTGACGGAGAATGTTCACGGGGTCGGCGCCGATCGAGACGACGGCGATCCGCGCGTCGGCGCCGGCGTCTCGAAGCCGGAGCGCCGCCTCGAGCGCCTGCTCGTCGAATCCGTTCATGAGGCGGGGGATCGCCGTCTGGCTGAAGCTTCGCCCGTCGCCGCCGATCTGCAGCCGGCCCGCCACCGCGAAGCTGTTGACGGCGTCGGGGTCGAGCACCTCCTTCACGCACACCACGAATCGCATCGAGACCGGATCTCCTTGTCTTCAGCCGGCGCTGCGCCGGAGGGTAGAGTGCCGTGGCCATCGAGCACGCCCGGACCGCGGCGCGGGCGGGGCGCCGCAGTCCGATCATCGTCCCTTGAAGCGAGGAGGCCGCTTCTCGGCGAATGCCTGCGGCCCTTCGCGCGCGTCCTCCGAGGCGAACACCTTCGCAGCGAGCGCCTTCTCGAGCACGAAGCCGCGCTCGAGGCCGAGCGCTCGGACGGCGATCTCCTTCGCGGTGCGGACGGCGAGCGGACCGTTGCGGCAGATCTTCGCCGCCCAGTCGAGCGCGCACGGCAGCAGCCGCTCGCGGGGAACGACCTCGTTCACGAGCCCGGCTTCGTACGCGCGCCGGGCATCGATGGTTTCGCCCGTCAGCAGGAGCTGCATCGCGATCGCCCACGGCACCTGCTGCGGGAGGCGCACGTGCGAGCCGCCGGCGGGAACGAGCCCCCAGCGCACCTCGCCGAGACCGAAGCGAGCGTTCTCGGACGCGATGCGAAGGTCGGTGTGAAGGATCGTCTCGAGCCCGCCCGCGATGCACAGGCCATTGATCGCCGCGATGATCGGCTTGAAGACGTCCGTGAACTGACGCTTCGTCGGATCGTCGTAGCCGAGCGAGTCGCCGCCCGTCATCGCCGGGATCGCCTCCTTGAGGTCCATCCCGCAGCAGAACGCCTTGTCGCCGGCCGCGGTGAGAATCGAGACCCACAGGTCGTCGTCCCTCTCGATCTCGGCGAAGGCGTGGTCGATGCCGAGCAGCATCTCCTTGGTGAGCGCGTTCATCGCCTCGGGACGGTTGATCGTCACGATGGCGACGTGCTCTCGCTTCTCGAACAGGACCGTCGAAGGCAGATTCACGGACTCACTCTCCTCGCGCCGGCCGCGTCAGCCGTCCCCGAGACGGCGGAACTTCGGCAGCGTGACCTCGTCGCTCACGTCCTCGAACACGACCTCGACCGGCATCCCGATTCGCAGCTCCGAGGGCGAGCTGCCGGAGATCTCGGTGACGAGCCGCACTCCCTCCTCGGTCTCGACGACGGCGGGGGCGACGGGCGGGTCGGAAGGGAACGCGGGGTGCATCGATCGGTTCGCGACCACCCAGGTGAACAGTCGCCCGCGTCCGCTCGACCGCTCCCACGCGAACTGCGCCGAGCCGCACTCGCCGCAGCGCTCGCGCGGGACGTGACGCCACGCGCCGCAGCCCGCGCAGCGCTGGAAGCGCAGCTCGCGCGCCTTGCAGAAGGCGTAGAACCGGGCGGCGAGGCCGGTGAGCTGCGGCAGCGGGCGGACGGTCACCGGGAGCTCTCCCGGAACGCTCCGAACGCGAGACACGGCGGGAGGGCCGCGCGCGCTGCGCGGCGCCTCGTCGTGGCGGGTACGGTCGGCATCATGGTGGCTCCGTTCGCTCGCGCAGCGTCTCAGCGCGCGAGGATCGCAATGCTCCCGTCTCCGAAGTCGCCGAAGCCGGTGACGATGCCGAGCTCGGCCCCCGGCACCTGCCGCGCGCCGGCGTCACCGCGGAGCTGCTTCACGGCCTCGACGAGGTGACTCATGCCGACGACGTGCGCCTCGGAGAGAAGACCGCCGTGCGTGTTCACCGGCAGCGTGCCGCCGAGCTCGATGCGGCCGCCTTCGACGAAAGCTCCTCCCTCGCCGCGCTTGCAGAAGCCGGCCTCCTCGAGCTGCTGCACCACCTCGAACGTGAAGCAGTCGTAGATCTGCGCGAAGTCCGCGTCCGAAGGGCGGACGCCTGCGGCGCCGAAGGCGCGAGGCGCTGCGCTCGTGAGGCCGATGCGGAACAGGTCCTTCCGGCTCACGATCTCGTCGGCGGGGTAGGGCTGGCCCGCGGCGACGGCGAGGATGCGGACGGGCCGGCGTGCGAGATCGCGCGCGCGCTCCTCGCTCGTTACGACGACCGCGGCGCCGCCGTCGGTCTCGAGGCAGCAGTCGAGCAGGCGATACGGGTCGGCGATCATCGGCGACGCGAGGTAGTCCGCGAGCTCCATCGGCCGGCCGCACATCACGGCGTTCGGGTTGTGCTGCGCGTGGCGGCGCATCGCGACGGCGATCGCGCCGAGCTGCTCCGGCCGCGTGCCGAACTCCTCCATGTGCCGCCGAGCGAGGAGCGCGTACCACTGCGGCGGGGCCGTGAGGCCGTACGGGATGTAGTAGTCGCGCGCGATCCCGCCGCCGGGCATCGACGCGGCCTCGGTCGCGACGGTCTGCCGCGCCCGCGCGCCCGAGTAGCCCGCCCAGCCCGCCGGGAGCAGGACGTGCTCCGCGGCCCCCGACCCGACGGCGAGCGCGGCGTGAAGGAGCGAGGCCACCGGGCTCGCGCCGCCCATGTGGACGGTCGACGCGAACGAGACGTCGGCGAGACCGAGGTTCGCCGCGATCTCCTCGACGTTCGAGAGGCCCGGAAACGGCATCACGCCGTCGATGTCGCAGAGGCGAAGGCCGGCGTCGTCGACCGCGCGAGTCGCGGCCTCGAGGTTGAGCGCGAGCGTCGTCGGCGACCACGACTTGTCGCGCGCGTAGCGCGTCTCGCCGATTCCGACGATGCAGGCGCGCGCCGTCACGCGAGGCGCCCCGCCGCTTCTCGCTGCATTCCGAGCGTCACTTGCGGCCCGCGACGCGCTTTCGCGGCTCGATGCCGGTCAGCTTTGCGAGGTTGACCCCGAGGATCTTGGCGCGGGTCTGGTCGGTGATCTCGGGATAGCCCCAGCCCTCGCGAACGTCCTTCGGGATGTCGAAGCTCCGCACGTAGTCGACCACCTTCGGCATGTCGTCGAACGGCAGGTCGAAGCCGAGGACGATCTTGTCCTCGGTCGCCCACTCGAGCGCCTCGCCGATCATGTGCCAGCCCTTGTGCGGCGCGCGCGCGAACCAGCCGACGATTCCCGAGATGCTGATGTAGAGATTCGGGTGCTTGGCCGCGAGGCCGAAGAGCTCCTCGTGGTAGGGCCAGCCCATGTGGTAGGCGATCACCTTGAGGCCGGGAAAATCGAGCAGGATCTGGTCGAGCTGGCCGGGATGCGTGTTGCGGCTCGGCTGCGGCGGTACGTAGGCCATGCCCGTGTGGATCGTGAGCGGGACGCCGAGCTCCTGCGCCTTCTCGTAGAAGGGCCACATGCGCGGGTCGTCGAGCGGACCGTCGTCTTCGGGCTGGTAGACCTTGCACAGCTTCGCCTGTCCGCTCCCGACGAGGTGCTCGAGCTCCCAGATCGCGTTCTTGACGCCGCGGCGAATCACCGGGCCGCAGTTCGCCTCGAGGTACATGCGATCGGGGTAGGGCGCGATCTCGCTCAGAATGAAGGCGTTGGTCGACATGCACGTCGAGTACCCGGCGACGTCCATCATCGACTCGCGCAGCGCGAAGCAGACGTCGACGCCCGCCCTGTCCATCCACTCGATGAGGGCGTGGGCTCGCGGGTGCGGCATGTCACCGCCGCCCGCGAGGCTGCGCCCGGCCCAGACGCGCATGATGCCGTCGACGCTTCCCCACCAGCGCTGGAACTGCGGGTAGTACGACATCTCCGCCATCGACTGCTCGTTCATGAAGTGGCACTCGGTCATCGCGACGAACGGATCGGATGCGGGCACGGCGGGCCTCCTACCGGTTGGGCTTCGCACTGCGAAGCAGCGCCCACAGGCGCTGCGGGCTCGCGGGACTCTCGGTCGCGCGCACGCCGAGCGGAGCGAGCGCGTCGTTGATCGCGCACAGGATCGCGGCGGGCGTGGTGTGGATCGCGCCCTCGCCGACGCCCTTCGCGCCGAGCGGCGTGAACGGAGAGGGCGTGACGAGCGCGGACATCTCGGGCTGCGGGACGTCGTGGATCGTCGGCAGCAGGTAGTCCATGAAGGTCGAGGTGAGCGCCTGACCTTCGTCGTCGTAGACGTATTCCTCGAGCAGCGCCGCACCGACGCCCTGCGCGACGCCGCCGCGAATCATGCCCTCGACGTTGGCAGGGTTGAGGCGGACGCCGCAGTCGTCGGCGATCCAGTAGCCGTCGATGCGAACCTGCGCGGTGTCGGGGTCGATCTCGACGCGAACGAGGTGGCACGCGTTCGCCGCGGTGAGATAGCTCTTCGCGCGGCCGTTCTCGTCGGCGGGCGTTCGCCCCGGCGCGGTCCAGACGTACGTCGCCTCGGGGCTCGGCTCGACGTCGGGCGGCAGCAGGTCGCTTCGCGTCAGCATGACCGCCGCCACCTGCGCGACCGGCATCTCGGCGCCGGCGACGCCGCGGATGCGGAGCGTGCCGTCCATCAGCTCGACCGCGCCGGGGTCCGCCTGCATGAGGTGCGCCGCGACGCGAACGAGCTTCGCCTTCACGCGCTCGGCGGCGCCGAGCAGGGCTCCCGTGAGCGCGACGCCGAGGCGTGATCCGCCGGGGCCGAAGTGCGGCGGCGCCGCCAGCGAGTCCTGCGGAACGATGCGGACGTCGCTCATCTCGACGCCGAAGTAGTCGGCGAGCACCTGTGCGGCGACCGTGTACTGCCCCTGGCCTTCGAGCGAGAATCCGACCTTCGCGACGACCTTGCCGAAGAGGTCGATGCTCACGGTCGCGCCTTCAGGGACGCCGGTCATCGGGACGCCGACGATCGCGTACGCGTTCCAGTCGAAGACTCCCGGCTCGATCGTGCTGACGAGGCCGAGGCCGACGAGGCGGCCCTGCGCGCGCGCACGCGCCTGCTCCTCGCGAAGCCGGCGGTAGTCGCCCATCTCGAGCACGCGGTCGAGGGCTGCGGCGTAGTCCCCCGAGTCGTACTCGTTGCCGGTCACGATCTCGTACGGGACCGCATCCTTCGGGATGAAGTTCCGGCGGCGGATCTCGCCGGGGTCGATCCCGAGCTCGCGGGCGGCGATGTCGACCATCTGCTCGACGACCCAGTTGTGCGGAGGCGGCCCCATCCCGCGATACGGGCCCGTCGGGAGCTTGTTGCTGAGGACGAGCGTGAGGTCGTACTCGGCGGCGCGGATCGCGTAGCAGCCGGTGAAGGAGCTGAGCGGCTTTGCGGCGCCGATCGCTCCCGCGCCTTCGGGCGTTCCGCCGAGGTCGTCGACGAGGCGCACGCGAAGCCCGAGCAGCGATCCGTCGGCCTTCGCGGCGAGCGACGCCTCGTAGTGTCGGTCCCACGCCTGCCCCGCGCCGCCGACGAGGTATTCCATCCGGTCCTCGATCCACTTCACCGGCCGGCCGCCGGCCTGGCGCGAGAGGAGCGCGGCGATGCAAGTGCCCCGCGTCCCGCCCTTGCCGCCGAAGCTTCCGCCGTGCGGCTGGCTGACGACGCGAATCTTGTGCGCCGGCATCTGGAGGACCGCGGCGACGGCGAGCGCCATGTAGCCCTGCGCCTGGTAGCTGCCGCGGCAGGTGAGGGCGCCTTCGACGGGATCCCAGTGCGCGATCACGCCGAAGGTCTCCATCGGGTTCGCGCCGAGGCGGTTCCAGCGGAAGCGTTCCGTAAAGACGCGGTCGGCCGCCCGGAACGCGCCGTCGACGTCGCCCCAGACGAACTTCTTCTGGAAGACGACGTTGGTTCCCTTCTCCTCGAGAAGCAGCGGAGCGCCGGGCTTCATCGCCTCGAAGGCGTCGGTGACCGGAGGGAGCGGCTCGTACTCGACGTCGATCGGCTCGAGCGCGTCCTCGGCCAGGTAGCGGCTCGCGGCGGCCACCGCCGCGACGGGCTCGCCGACGAAGCGCACCTTGCGGGCGGCGAGGCAATGAACACCCCAGCCGTCGGGGATCGTCGCGAGCGGCGCAGTCGTTCGCAGCGCATCTTCGCCGGTGACGACGGCGAAGACGCCGGGCATGGCCTCGGCCCGGCGGGTGTCGATGCGCGCGATGCGCGCGTGTGCGAGAGGGCTGCGCAGGATCGCGCAGTGGAGCATTCCGGGGACGGCCACGTTGTCGATGAACTCGGCGCGGCCCGAGACGAGAACGGGGTCCTCGACACGCGGAGTCGGCTTCCCGACGAAGCGCGGCGCGCTGGTCGGCAGGCCCGCGAGCGTCTTCGGGATCTCGCCGGGCATCAGGCCTTCTCCCCGGCGGCCGCGCCGCTCGCCTCGCGCAGCCGTCGTGCGGCGAGCTTCACCGCGCGGACGATCGGTCCGTAGCCCGTGCAGCGGCACAGGTTGCCGCCGAGCTGCTCGCGGATCTCTTCGTCGCTCGGATCGGGGTGCGCCGCGAGCAGCTCGTACGCCGAAAGCACGAATCCGGGCGTGCAGAAGCCGCACTGCAAGCCGTGCTCCTCGACGAAGGCCTGCTGGATCGGGTGCAGCGCGCCCGCTGTGCCGAGCCCCTCGATCGTCGTGATGCTTCGTCCGTCGGCCTGTACCGCGAGCGTGAGGCACGCGCGGGCCGTGGCGCCGTCGACGAGGATCGTGCACGCGCCGCACACGCCGTGCTCGCAGCCGACGTGCGTTCCGCCGAGGCCGAGGTCGGCGCGGAGGAAATCGGCGAGCGTGGTTCGCGGGTCGACGGTGGCCTCGTGGGCGACGCCGTTCACGACGACGCGGATCGCGTGCGGCGCGGGCCGCGCGCCGGGCGGCGAGGGCGTCACGAGGTGCCTCCTGCGCGCGCGACGGCCTGCGCGAGCGCGCGCTCGACGAGAACGCCGGCGAGGTGCCGGCGGTATTCGGCCGATGCGTGGAGATCGGCGAGAGGCTCGCCCGCTGCGGCGCGCGCGCGCTCGGCCGCGGCGCGCAGCGCCGTGGCGCCGGGCCGCTGTCCGTCGATCGCCTCCTCGGCCGTGTGCGCACGAACCGGCGCCGTCCCGATGCCGAAGAGGACGATTCGCGGCGAGGCGATCTTCTCGGCCGCGAGCGAGAGCGTCACCGCCGCACCCGCCATCGCGAAGTCGCCGTGACGGCGGGAGACCTCGAGGATCGACCAGCCGCTGCGGGGAGCCTGCGCGGGAAGTCGCACTTCGGTGAGGATCTCGCCGGGCGAGAGCGCCGTGGTGAGCGCCATCACGAAGAAATCGGCGGCGTCGATCGTCCGCTCGCCCGCTTCGCTCGCGGCGCGCATCCGTGCGCCGAGAACGAGTGCTGCGGCCGGATACTCGGCGGCGGGGTCGGCGTGCGCCATCGATCCGCCGACGGTGCCGCGGTTTCGGATCTGCGGATGCCCGATGAGGCGGGTGGCTTCGGCGAAGAGCGGTGCTCGCGACGCGACGATCGGCGAGCGCAGAACGGCGGTCTTGGTCGTCATCGCGCCGATCGCGATCTCGCCGCCTTCGTCGCGAACGTACTCGAGGCCCTCGATGCGTCCGAGATCGACGAGGAGCGTCGGTCGGGACAGACGCATCGCGAGCAGCGGCATGAGGCTCTGCCCTCCGGCGAGCACCTTGGCCTCGCCGTCGTGCGCGCCGAGCAGCCGCGCCGCCTCGGCGACGGTTCGCGGAGCGGCGTATTCGAAGACGGGCGGCTTCATGTCGGCGCTATGCCTGCTGCAGTGCGCGAACCATCTCGCGCACGCGGCCGTCGTCGGATCGAAGGTCCGGCGGAAGGTCGAGGAGGATCGCTCCGGCGAACGGCCGGCAGCGCTTCGCGAGCGCGTCCGCGAGATCGTCCCACGTCGCGGCGACGGCCCACTCGTCGAGCATCTCGTCGCGGATCACGCGGGCCATCTCCGGCCACTTTCCCTCGCGCGAGAGCCGGTGCAGCTCCTCGGCCGCGTCCATCCATCCGTGAAACGCGAGGACCGGATGATACGCCGGCGTCGAGGCGTAGAAGGCGATCCGCTGCTTTACGGCCTCCCGCGCGGCGGCGACGGCGGCGGCGTCCTTGCCGGTGGCGAGGAAGGGGGCCGCGATCAGCAGGATCTCGTGCGCCGAGCGGCCGGCGCGCCGGGCGCCTTCCGCGATCGCCGGGAGGATGACCTCGCGCGTGTGGCGGAAGGTCGAGATCGGATGGAGCCGCAGGCCGTCGCACAGCTCGCCCGCCGTCCGCGCCATCACCGGGTTCACCGCGGCGAGGTCGATCGGGACGTGCGGGTGCTCGATCGGCCCCGGGCTGAAAAAGGGCGGAAGGAGCGTGAACTGGTAGTGCGAGCCCTTGAAGGGCGTCAGCTTCGCGCCGTCCTCGAAGCTCTTCCACATCGCGCGCAGGCACAGGACGTACTCGCGCATGCGAGGCGCGGGTGCGGCGGTCCACGGCGCGGCGTAGCGCCGCTCGTTGTGCGCCCGCACCTGCGTGCCGAGGCCGAGCCGGAAGCGGCCGCCCGAGAGGCGCTGCAGATCCCAGGCGACCTGCGCCGTCGCCATCGGGCTGCGCGGAAACGCGATCGCGACGTTCGTTCCGAGCGCGATGCGCTGGGTGTGCTCGGCCGCGAGCGCGAGCGGAAGAAAGGGATCGTGGCCGGCCTCGGGGGTCGTGACCGCGTCGAAGCCGAGCGCCTCGGCGCGCCGTGCCGACTCGACGATCGTCGCGATCCCGAGCCGCTCCTGTCCGCGACCCGCGTACTGTCCGGTGTCGGGTCCGAGCATCACGGTCTCGACACGAAAACCCATCTTCCGAAATCCCCTCGTCGCTTTCCCGCGCCGGGCGCTCGTTCGTCTAGTGGGAGGCCCGCCCGCGCGCGTGCGCCTGCTCGCGGAGCGCGAAGCGCAGGATCTTCCCCGACGCGTTCATCGGGAGCGCATCCACGATCTCGACCCGGCGCGGAACCTTGTAGTTCGCCATGTGCTCGCGGCACCAGGAGATCACGCCGTCGGCCGTCACGCGAGCACCCGGCGCAGGGACGACGAACGCCATCCCCACCTCGCCGAGCCGCTCGTCCGGGACGCCCACGACCGCCACCTGCGCGACGCCGGCGTGGCCGTAGAGCAGGCCCTCGATCTCGGCCGGATAGCAGTTGAAGCCGCCGACGATGAACATGTCCTTGATGCGGTCGGTGATGCGGAGGTTTCCGCGTGCGTCCATCACGCCGACGTCGCCGGTGTGGAGCCAGCCGTCCGCATCGATCGCCTTGCGCGTCTCCTCGTCGTCCTCGAAGTAGCCGCGCATCACGTTGTAGCCGCGGACGACCACCTCTCCCGGCTCGCCGTGCGGCAGCTCGCGTCCGTCTTCGGCCACGCAGCGAACCTCGACGTCGGGGATCGCGCGGCCCGAGGTCGTCGCGATCGTCTCGGGGTCGTCGCCCGGGCGGCACATCGTGACGACGCCGCAGCTTTCGGTGAGCCCGTACGCGGTCACCACGGTCTCGAAGCCGAGATCGCCGCGCATGCGGCGAACCAGCTCGACGGGAACGACGGCGGCGCCCGTCGCCGCGAGGCGAAGGCTCGAGAGGTCGCGCTTCTCGCGGTCCGGGCTCGCGAGGATCGACTGATACAGCGTTGGCGGCCCGGGAAGGAAGCTCACGCGCTCCTTCTCGATTCGCTCCAGCACGACCCCCGCGTCGAAGACGGCCTGCGGAAGGACGGTGGCACCGCGAAGGAGCGACGCCACCCAGCCCGCCTTGTAGCCGAACGAGTGAAAGAAGGGGTTCACGACGAGGTAGCGGTCGCCTTCGCGAAGACCGAGGATGCCGCTCCACGACGCGAAGACGCGAAGATTCTGGCCGTGCGACGTCATCACGCCCTTGGGCTTGCCCGTCGTTCCCGACGTGAAGAGCAGGTCGGAGAGGTCTTCGGGCGAGACGGCATCGGCGCGCGCGAGGGCATCGGCCTGCCCGACGCTCGCGCCGAGAGCGAGGAACTCGTCCCACGGCGTCGCTCCCGCGGCGTCGCCGCGAAGCGTCACGATGCGCTCGAGCGCGGGGAGGTCCTCGCTGGCGAGGAGCTCGACGTACCGCGTTCCGAGGAGCTCGCCGACGGTGAAGAGCATGCGTGCGCCGCTCTTGCGGAGCACCCAGCCGGCCTCCGCCCCCTTGAAGCGCGTGTTGAGCGGAACGAGAACGCCGCCCGCGGCGTGCACGCCGACGGCGGCGATGATCCACTCGGCGATGTTCGGCGCCCAGATCGCGACGCGGTCGCCGTGCGCGACGCCGCAGGCGACGAGCGCACGCGCCGCGCGAAGGCCCGCGTCCCAGAGCGCGGCAAAGCTGAGGCGCAGCGGTCCGTCCTCGATCGCGGGCGCGGCTCCGAAACGCTCGGCGGCGGCCCGCACGAGACGCGGGAGCGTCGGCGCCGCGAGGGGGTCGGAGCGTCCTTGCATACGAGCCGTATCGTATCATAATGTCGCCCCGGGCAACGGCGGCCGGGGGCCGGTTTCGATGCGTCTTCGCTTCAGCGACGAGGACGAAGCGTTTCGTCGCGAAGTGGCGGCGTGGCTCGAGGAGCGCCTCGGCGGCGAGTTCGCGCCGGTGCGCGGCGTCGGCGGGTCGGGTGACGCACACGCGAAGGTGGACGAGCGCCGCGCATGGGAGCGCGCACTCGGCGACGCCGGCTGGACGTGCCTCGGCTGGCCGCGGGAGTGGGGCGGTCGCGGGGCGACGCTCACGCAGCAGGTGATCTTCTACGAAGAGTACGCGCGCGCGGGCGGTCCCGGCCGGCTCGGCCACATCGGCGAGGGGCTGCTCGGTCCGACGCTGATCGCGTTCGGAAGCGAATCGCAGAAGCGGCGCTTCCTGCCGCCGATCGTCCGCGGCGAGGAGATCTGGTGCCAGGGCTACTCGGAGCCGAACGCCGGCTCCGACCTCGCGAACGTGCAGACCCGCGCGCGGCTCGAAGGCGGCGAGTGGATCCTCGACGGACAGAAGGTCTGGACGAGCTGGGCCCAGTGGTCGGACTGGTGTTTCGTCGTGTGCCGCACCGAGCCGGGAAGCCAGCGACACCGCGGCCTGTCGTACCTGCTCGTTCCGATGCGCCAGCCCGGTGTCGAGATCCGACCGATCGTGCAGATCACCGGCGACTCCGAGTTCAGCGAAGTCTTCTTCGACGGCGCGCGGACCGCCGCCGAGAACGTCGTCGGCGCGCCGGGCGACGGATGGCGCGTCGCGATGGGAACGCTCGCGTTCGAGCGCGGCGTCTCGACGCTCGGCCAGCAGCTCTCGTTCCGCAACGAGCTCGCCGCGGTCGTGGCGGCCGCGAAGCGGAGCGGGGCGGCGAAGGACCCCGCGATTCGCCAGCGGCTCGCGCAGGCGTGGATCGGCCTCGAGATCATGCGTTACAACGCGCTGCGCGGCCTCAGCCACGGCGAGCAGGGTGAGCTCGCGCCCGAGGGAATGATCGCGAAGCTCTACTGGGCGAGCTGGCACCGCGCGCTCGGCGAGCTCGCGATGGACGTGCTCGGCGAGGACGCGAACGCGCTCGAAGCCGCGCCGTACGCCATCACTCCCTTCCAGCGCCTGTTCCTCTTCACGCGCTCGGACACGATCTACGCGGGCTCGAACGAGATCCAGCGCAATTTGATCGCGCAGCGGGCCCTCGGCCTGCCTCGCGAGCCGCGTCCCGCGTGACGGCGCCGCCGCCCGCCGCTCCGCGTGCGCCGTCGGGCCGCGGCCTTCTCGCCGGCAAGACCGTGCTCGTCACCGCGGCCGCGGGAACCGGGATCGGCTTCGCCACGGCTCGCCGCTGCGCCGAGGAGGGCGCGCGCGTGATGCTCTCGGACGCGCACGAGCGGCGAACGGCGGAGGCCGCGGAGAGGCTTCGCGAGCTCTCCGGCGCGCCGGTCCCGTTTCGCGTCTGCGACGTGACGCGTGAGGAGCAGGTGCGCGCGCTCGCGGACGCGGCCGTCCGCGAGCTCGGCCACGTCGACGTCCTCGTGAACAACGCCGGGCTCGGCGGCTTCGCGCGCATTACGGAGATGACCGACGAGCAGTGGAGCCGGGTGATCGACGTGACGCTCAACGGCACCTTTCGCATGCTCCGCGCCGTGCTCCCGCACATGCTCTCGCGGCGCTCGGGAGCGATCGTCAACAACGCGTCGGTGCTCGGCTGGCGCGCGCAGGTCGGGCAGGCGCACTACGCGGCGGCAAAGGCGGGCGTCATGGCGCTCACGCGCTGCGCGGCGATGGAGGCGGCCGAGGCGGGCGTTCGCATCAACGCCGTCGCGCCGAGCCTCGCGCTCCACGAGCACCTCTCGAAGGTGACGCCGCCGGGGCTGCTCGAGGAGCTCACGGCGCGAGAAGCCTTCGGCCGCGCGGCCGAGCCGTTCGAGGTCGCGAACGTCATCGTCTTCCTCGCGAGCGACTACGCGTCCTACATGACGGGCGAGGTGGTGGCCGTGAGCAGCCAGCACCCGTGAGAGGACGCGATGCCGACCACGTTCCAGTCTCCTTCCGAACTCGCAGCGGCCGTCGGGCGCCACCTCGGCTACAGCGACTGGCTCCCGATCACGCAGGAGCGCGTGAACCTCTTCGCCGACGCGACCGGCGACCACCAGTGGATCCACGTCGACCCCGAGCGCGCGAAGAGCGGGCCGTTCGGCGGCGCGATCGCGCACGGGTACCTGACGCTCTCGCTCGTGAACTGCTTCCTGCCGCAGATCGTCGAGGTCCGCGGCATCTCGATGGGCGTCAACTACGGGGCCGATCGCGTTCGCTTCCCCGCCCCCGTGAAGGTCGGCGCGCGCGTTCGCGGCGGCGCCGAGCTGCTGAAGGTCGAGGAGACGAAGGACGGCGGCGTGCAGGCGACGATTCGTGTGACGGTCGAGGTCGAAGGGGGAGGGCGGCCCGCGTGCGTGGTCGACACCATCAGCCGCTACTACCCGCAGCCGCGGCCGTGAGGTCGCGGCCGGGGCCGGACGGAGGACGAGAATGAAGCTCTGGCAGTCGCTCGCGTTCGTCGAGCCCGATCAGCTCGTGGACCTCGCTCGCTGCGCGGAGGAGTGCGGCTTTCACGGCGTGCTGCTCTCGGACCACCTCGTCTTTCCGGGAAAGCTCACGTCGAAGTATCCGTACGCACCCGATGGCCGGCCGATGTTCGACGGCACGGTTCCGTTTCCCGACCCCTGGGTGGCGATCGCGGCGATGGCAGCGGCGACGACGCGCCTTCGCTTCGCGACGCTCGTCTACGTGCTGCCGCTGCGAGACCCCTTCGATGTCGCGAAGGCGGTCGGCACCGCGGCGCTGCTCTCGAACGATCGCGTCGTCCTCGGCGCGGGCGCAGGCTGGATGCGAGAAGAGTACGACGCCGTCGGCATCGACTTCTCGACGCGCGGGCGGCGCTTCGACGAGATGATCGCGGTGATGCGCGCGCTCTGGACCGGCCGCATGGTCGAGCACCACGGCGAGATCTTCGATTTCGGCGCGATGCAGATGAGCCCCGTCCCGGCCGCGTCGCCGCCGATCTACGTCGGCGGGGTCTCGGACGCCGCGCTTCGCCGCGCGGCCCGGCTCGGCGACGGCTGGATGGGCTCGGGCAACACTCCCGAAGAAGTTCCCGGCGTGCTCGCGCGCCTTCGCGCGCTGCGCCGCGAGTGCGGCCGTGCGCACGATCCCTTCACGCCGATCGTCCCGCTGAAGGCCCGCCTCGACCTCGACCTGCTGCGGCGCCTCGAGCAGGAGCACGGCCTCACCCAGACCGTCAGCTACCCGTTCCAGTACGCCCTCGGTCCGGCGTCGACGCTCGCGGCCAAGCGCGACTTCCTGCGCCGCACCGCCGACGACCTGGTGTCGAAGCTGTAGCGCTGCACGTCGCCGCAGGGCTGCGAAGCGCCGGTGCGGAACGCGCATCCGGTCCGCGCCGGCGCGCCCCGGATCGTGCGGCCGTACGCCCGGACACACGGCGCTCAGCCGCTCGTCGTGGTCCCGGCGCCGGCACCCGGGGCGACGCCGTCGGGCGAGGCGTACCACCCGAAGAGGTAGCTCTCGTCGTGGCACTTCCAGGGATGGAAGCCCGGCCGGAAGTACGCCGCGATCATGCGGAGCTGCGGCCGCATCGCGATGCGATTCATCTCGCGCGCCCCGCGTCGAATCTCGCCGGTGACCTGCGTCGGATCGGCACGCATCATGCGACGGGCGATCTGCACGAAAGGAAACGCGAGCAGGACGAGGGTGGCGATCGCGGAGACGACGCGCACGACGTACCCGCCGCCGATCTGCCGATAGAGGTCGAAGGCGACGGCCTTGTGCTCGAGCTCCTCGGCGGCGTGCCAGCGCCAGAAGCGCCGCATCTCGGGGTGCATGGCGTCGGCGATCCTCGGCTCGGTGAACAGGAGGTGAGCGCCGGTCGCGGTCAGGTGCTCGAGAAAAACGGTCGCAGCGAGCTGCATCCGCGCCGGGAGGTACTTGCCGAGCGCCGCCATGAAGCGGTCGGCGTACGCGATCTCGCGATCGACGTCGACGCCGAATCGCGCGAGCGACGCGTTGAACGCGTTGTGCGCGCGCGTGTGCAGAGCCTCCTGCTGGACGAAGGCGCGGATGAGGTTCGCGAGCTCGGGATCGGCGGCTCTGTCCGCGTAGCGCTGCACCGACCGGATGAAGAAGCGCTCGCCCGGCGGGATGAGGATCGAGAACGCGTTCTCGGTGTGCGTGAGGATCGGGTTGTTCGCGAACCAGTACTGCGGGATGCGGTCGAGGTCGCGGAAGTCGAAGCGGC
Organism: Myxococcota bacterium; assembly: GCA_041912475.1. GTDB lineage: Bacteria > Myxococcota_A > UBA9160 > UBA9160 > UBA9160 > MYXO. Next base: position 11,288 of record JAYRMX010000301.1, on the reverse strand, counting down.
GCGGCTGGATCGCGACCCCGCTCGGGAGTCGGGAGGAAGTGGCTGCAGGAAGGGACGTCTCCGTCGCCATGACGCGGCCTCCTCGGGCGCGCACCGCAGGATAACACACCGCCGCGAGCACGAGCGATCGCCGGTGCGGTCTCCGAGGCAGCGCCGGAGCCCGGGATCAGTCCGCTTCGTCGCCCGCGGCCAGCGCGTCGAGACGCTCCATGGTGTCGGCGTAGCCCTCGACCAGCTCTTCGATCACGCCGCGCACCGACTTCACCTGGTTCATGGAGCCGACGACCTGCCCGACGAAGTAGTTGATGAGCTGCTGCGCACCGGGAGACTTGTGCGCCGTACGCTGGATTCGCTCCTGCGCCTCGCGGACGAGGATCGGCTGGAGCGGCATCGGGAGCGGCGAGGGGTTGGCAGGGTCGCTCCACGCCTCGGTCCACGCGCTGCGGAGCTGCCGCGCGGGCTTTCCGGTGAGCGAGCGCGAGCGGACGGTGTCGCGCGACGAGGCCTTCAGGAACTTCTCCTTCACCACGGGGTGCGTCTCGGCCTCCTCGGTCGTGAGCCAGGCCGATCCCATCCAGACGCCTTGTGCGCCGAGCGCGAGCGCCGCCGTGAGCTGCCGGCCGCTCGCGATCCCGCCGGCCGCGAGAACGGGGAGCGGCGCCACCGCATCGACGACCTCGGGAACGAGCACCATCGTTGCGATCTCGCCCGTATGCCCGCCCGCCTCGTAACCCTGCGCGACGACGATGTCGACGCCCGCTTCCTTGTGGCGGAGCGCGTGGTCGACGGTTCCGGCGAGCGCCGCGACCAGCACGCCCTTCTCGCGTCCACGTTCGATCATCCACGGCGGCGGCGGCCCGAGCGCGCTCGCGATGAGGCGGATCCGGCGGCTGAACACCAGCTCGATCACTTCGCGCATCTGCTCGTAGCCGACGACGAACCCCGGCCGCACCGACTTCTCTTCGGGGAGCGGCGGAACGCCGTACTTCTCGAGCAGGTCGTTCACGAAGCGCCGGTGCGTCTCGGGGACGAGCGCGTCGAGCTGCGAGACGCTGAGCCCGCCCGACTCGCTCCCGACGAACTTCGTCGGCAGCAGGAGGTCGACGCCGTACGGCTTGTCTCCGACCTCGTTCTCGATCCAGTCGAGCTCCATCCGCAGGTTCTCGAGCGAGTGGCCCGCGACGCCGAGAACGCCGAGGCCGCCGGCCTTCGAGACGGCGGCGGCGACGTCGCGGCAGTGCGTGAATGCAAAGATGGGGAACTCGAGGCCGAGATCCCTTGCGAGCTTCGTTCTCATGCCTTCCTCCCGGGCGCGCCGGCTTCGAGCCCGCGCAGGATGATCTCTGCGACCGCATCCGCGGTCTCTTTCGGCGGCGCCGCGATCACCGCCATCACCTCGGGCCGGGAGAACTCTCGGCCGAGGCCGCCGAGGACGTTCGCGACCGCGGCCGTGTCGACGGGAGCGATCTGTCGCTCGGCGACCGCGCGATCGAGCAGGCTCCTCGCGACCGCGATCACGTAGCCCTCGTGGCCGTCGAAGAGCCGGCGTGCGCCGGGGACGCCGGCGAAGTCGCGGATGCACTCGGCCGTCGTCGGGCGAACCGCCTCGTTCACCGCCGCCAGATAGCGGCGCAGCGCTTCGAGCGGCGCGAGGCCCGGACCGAGCGCCGCGATCGCCGCGCGGCCGATGCGGTGGAGGCGCCGGTCGACCACCGCGAGGACCAGCTCGTCCTTGCTCGGCGCGATGCCATAGAGCGTTCGCAGCGAGCAGTTCACGCGCGCGGCGATCTCGGCCATGGTGAGGTCCGCGAGCCCGCCGCGAACGACCAGCTTCTCGAGCGCATCGAGGAGCTCGCGCTGGCGATCGGTGAGGCGGCGCTCCGCCTCGGGCGGGAGCAGCGGCTTCGGCGTTCGCACGCCGGGCAGCCGCAGGCGCTCTCGCCCCGCGGAGATCAACGGAGGAGCGCCTCGGGGATCTCGACGACGCGCGCGCGAAGCCACTCGCCGAGGCTCTTGGCCTGCGGGTCCTGCCGCGTCGACGCGGCGACACCTTCTTCGAGCAGGCCGTAGATGACGAAGTTGAGCGATCGCAGAGCGGGAAGACGGTGGCGCTCGACGCGCAGCGGCGCGATCTCGGGCAGGAGCGCGCGCAGCCGCTCGGTGTCGAGGAACGCGTCGAGCCACGCGAACGCGGCGTCGCTGCGCGTGAAGACGCCGAGGTTGGCGTTGCCGCCCTTGTCGCCCGAGCGTGCGCCGGCGACGAGGCCGAGCGGCGCATGCCGCGTCGGGCCGCTCGGCGCGGTGGCGGCCGGGCCCGGGGCGGGCGTCACGCGGACGGTCGCCTGCGGATTCACGGACGAGACGCGGTGCGCGTCGCCGCCGAGCAGGACGACCTCCTGCGGAACCTCGCTCGCAGGAACGAGCGCGGGCTCGTAGACGCCGAACGGCCGGCCGGCCGACGGTCCGCCGCCCACGCCGAAGAAGCCCGGGATCGTCGAGAGTCCGAGCTCGGTGACGGCGTTCGAAAAGGCGCGGCCGACCTTCCTCTCGTCCGGGTCCTTCACGCTGATCTTCCAGATCGCCACCGCCTGCTCGTTGGTCTCGGGATCCGGCTTGTCGTTGCGCATGAGGCGCGTCGTCACCTGCGCGAAGTCCGACTTGCGAACCGGGCACGCCTTCCAGAACGCTTCTTCGACGAGGGCCGCCTTGGCCTCGATGTCGAGCCCGGTGAGGCAGATGCTCATGTCGTTGCGGAAGCCGCCCGCGCGGTTGATGCAGACCTTGAGCGTCGCCGGAGGCGGCTCACCCTCGATGCCGAACATGCGGACGCGGTCGCGCGCGACCTGCTCGAGCCGGATCGTGTCGAAGCGCGCGGTCACGTCGGGTCCGAGATACGCCGGGCCGCCGATCTCGTACAGGAGCTGTGAGGTCACCGTCCCGACCGAGACCTCGCCTCCCGTTCCGTCGTGCTTGCCGATCACCGACGAGCCGTCCTCGGCGACCTCGGCCCACGGGAAGCCGACCCGGCTCATCCCCGGCACCTCGGTGAAGAACGAGTAGTTGCCGCCGGTCGCCTGCGTGCTGCACTCGATCACGTGCCCCGCGACGACGGCGCCGGCGAGGGAGTTCCAGTCGGTTCGCTTCCAGCCGTGGTGCCACGCCGCGGGACCGCAGACGACGGCGGCGTCGGTGACGCGCCCCGTGATCACGATGTCGGCGCCGCGCGAGAGCGCGTCGACGATGCCCCAGCAGCCGAGGTACGCGTTCGCGGTGAGAAACTTCCCGGCGTCCTTGATCGGCTCGCCGGTCTCGAAGTGCAGGAGGTGGTCGGCCGCGACGAGGTCGGAGAGTCGCCCCATGAGATCGTCGCCGCGCACGAACGCGATCTTCGGCGCGAGGCCGAGCCTCTTCGCCACCTCGGCGACCGCGAGCGCGCAGCTCTCGGGATCGAGGCCTCCCGCGTTCGAGACGACCTTGATCCCGCGGTCGAGGCAGGCGCCCATCACCTGCTCCATCTGCTGGACGAAGGTGCGCGCGTAGCCGCCGCCCGGATGCTTCATCCGCGTTCGGGCGAGGATGAGCATCGTGAGCTCGGCGAGCCAGTCGCCCGTCAGCACATCGATCGGACCGCCCTCCACCATCTCGCGCGCGGCCGAGAGCCGGTCTCCGAAGAACCCCGAGCAGTTCGCGATGCGGATCGGGGCGGGCATCTCAGTCTCCCTTCTTCTCGCCGCCGCCTTCCGGCTCGACGACGAGCAGCAGCGCACCATTGCTCACCTGCTCGCCGACGGCGGCGCGCACCTCGACGACGACGCCGTCCTCGGGAGCGATCAGCGGGTGCTCCATCTTCATCGCCTCGAGCAGAACGAGCGTCTGACCGGCCGTCACGCGGTCTCCGACCGCGACGCGCACGTCGATTACCTTGCCCGGCATCGGCGCGACGAGGCTCCCGGTGGCGAGGACGGCGCCGGGCAGCTCGAAGCGCGGCTTGGCCGTGAGCTCGACGTCGCCGCGACCGGCGTGGACGACGAGCCGCTCGCCGGCGCGCGTCACGCGCGCGCGCAGGCGCCGGCCGCCGATCTCGGCGTCGATCTCGCCGGGCGACCAGGCGTGCACGCGCGCGATCGTCTCGCCGTCGATGCGGAAGCTCCCGTCGCGGAGCGTTCGGTAGCGGACCTCGAGCTCGCGGTCGCCGTACCCGAAGCAGACGCGCTGGTCGGGAAGGCGCGCGTTTCGCCAGCCGCTCGGCGCTTCCGTGAGGACGACGGCGTCGGCGCGCTGCTGTCCCTGCAGCCAGAGCGCGGCGACGCGGGTCACCCTCTCGAGCTCGGCTGCGTCGAGCGCCCGCGCGCGCGGCGGACCGACGCGCTCGATGAAATCGGTCGTCGTATCACCCGCGATGAACTCGGGCGTGCGCAGCGTCGCGACGAGGAAGTCGCGGTTCGTCGTGACGCCCCCCACGTGCAGCCGCTCGAGCGCGAGCGCGAGCCGCTCCGCCGCCTCGCGCCGCGTGGGCGCGTGCGCGATCACCTTGGCGAGCATCGGATCGAACTCGACGCCGACCACCGAGCCGGCGACGACGCCCGAGTCCCAGCGAACGGCAGGGTCGGCCGCGGGGGCGAAGGCAACGAGGGTCCCCGTGGCCGGCAGGAACCCCGCGGCCGGGTCCTCGGCGTAGAGCCGCGCCTCGACCGCAGCGCCGGCAAAGCGAATCGCGTCCTGCGCGTAGCCGAGCGGCTCGCCGCGTGCGATGCGGAGCTGCTCGCGGACGAGGTCGATTCCCGTCACGAATTCGGTGACCGGGTGCTCGACCTGCAGGCGCGTGTTCACCTCGAGGAAGAAGAACTCGCCGCTCTCGTCGTCGAGCAGGAACTCGACGGTGCCCGCCGATCGGTAGTGCAGCGCGCCCGCGAGGCGCTGCGCCGCCTGGCCCATGAGCTCGCGCAGCTCCGCGTCGACGCGCGGCGACGGCGACTCCTCGAGGATCTTCTGATGCCGGCGCTGGATCGAGCACTCGCGCTCTCCGAGATGCACGACGTTGCCGTGGTCGTCGCCGAGGATCTGGATCTCGACGTGCCGGCAGCGCGGGACGTAGCGTTCGAGGAAGACGCGGTCGTCGCCGAAGCCGGCGGCCGTCTCGCGGCGCGCCGCGGCGACCGCTTCGGCGAGCTGCGCAGGCCGCGTGACGATGCGCATGCCCTTTCCGCCGCCGCCCGCGGCGGCCTTCACGAGCAGCGGGTAGCCGACCGACGACGCATCCGCGGGATCTTCGGCGCTCGGCAGCGTCGGCACGCCGACCTCGCGCGCGAGGCGCTTCGCGGCGAGCTTGTCGCCCATGCGCTCGATCGCCTCGGGCGTCGGCCCCACCCACAGCAGGCCCGCGGCGATCACGTCGGCCGCAAAACCCGCGTTCTCCGACAGGAAGCCGTAGCCCGGGTGGATCGCATCGGCGCCCGTCGCGCGCGCCGCGTCGAGGATCGCCTTTGCGTCGAGGTACGACCCCGGAAGCCGCACGGCCTCGTCGGCGTCGGCGACGAACGGCGCGTTCGCGTCGGCGTCGACGTACACCGCGACGCAGCGCAGGCCCATCTCGCGGGCGCTGCGCATCACGCGGCGGGCGATCTCGCCCCGGTTCGCAACGAGAAGCGTGGTCAATCTCACAGGCGGAACACTCCGTAGCCGCGCGCCCCTTCGATGGGGCGGTTGCGGACGACTGAGAGGCAGATGCCGAGGACGGTGCGCGTGTCGCGCGGGTCGATGATGCCGTCGTCGCTGATGGCGCCGGTCGCCTCGAGGGCGAGCGAGCCCTTCTCCTGGATCGCCTCGACGGCGGCGACGATCTTCGCGTCGAGCGCCTCGTCGAACGGCTCGCCCTTGCGCGCGGCCTGCGCGCGGCGGACGATCGACATGACGCCCGCGATCTGCTTCGGCCCCATGACCGCGATCTTCGCGGTCGGCCACAGGAACGTGAAGCGGTTGTTGAAGGCGCGACCCGACATCGCGTACGTGCCGGCCCCGTACGAGGCGCCGAAGATGACCGTGAGGTGCGGCACCGTCGAGTTGGTGACCGCGTTGAGCATCTGCGAGCCCTTCTTGATGATTCCCGCCTGCTCGAAGTCGCGGCCGACGACGAAGCCCGTGAGGTTCTGGAGGAAGAGCAGCGGAACGTCGATCTGATTGCAGAGCTGGATGAAGTGCGCGGCCTTCTCGGCGGACTCGGGGTTGAGGACGCCGTTGTTGCCGAGCACGCCGAGCGGGTAGCCGTGGATCGAGGCCCATCCGCACACGAGCGTCGTTCCGTAGCGGGGCTTGAACTCTTCGAAGCGCGAGCCGTCGACGACGCGGCCGATCACCTCGCGGACGTCGACCGGCCGCCGCAGGTCCGGGCTCACGAGACCGAGCAGGTGCTCCGGATCGAGAACCGGCGAGTCGGCGCGCAGGCTGGGAAGAGGCCCGGACTTTCGCCAGTTGAGGTGCGCGATCACCTCGCGGCAAATGCGGCAGGCGTCCTTCTCGTCCTCGGCGAGGTATTCGCCGAGCCCCGAGACCTCCGCGTGCATCTGCGCCCCGCCGAGCGTCTCGTCGTCGGACTCCTCACCCGTCGCCATCTTCACGAGCGGCGGCCCGGCGAGGAAGACCTTCGACTGGTTGCGGATCATGATGTTGTAGTCGGACATTCCCGGCTGGTACGCGCCGCCCGCCGTCGACGAGCCGAAGACGACGCACACCACGGGGATCCGCAGCTTCGAGAGCTCGATCATCTCGTAGAAGAAGCGTCCCGTCTCGGCGAAGTGATCGACCCGCGCGCGGCGGCGGCGCTTCTGGCCGTCGCCGTCGTCGGTCTGAACGCGCAGATCGGCGCCGGCCGATTCGACGAAGCTCACGTAGGGGATGCGGTTGTCGCGCGCGATCTCGAGCGCGCGCATCCACTTCTTCGCCGCGTACGGCGTGAGGGCGCCCCCGAGTACCGTGGGGTCGTTGGCGAAGATCACGCACTCGACGCCGGCGATCGCACCGATACCGACGATCGCACCGCCGCCGATCGTGTAGTCGGCGTCGTAGGCGGCGAGCGGGCTGATCTCGAGGAAGGGGCTGTCGGGGTCGAGCACGTTCGCGATTCGCTCTCGCACGGGGAGCTTGCCGCGCTTGGCGAGGCGCTCGTGGTGCGCCGGGCCGCCGCCCGCCTCGGCCTGGTCGAGGAGGCGGTCGATCTCGGCGAGCTTCTCGAGCATCGCGGCGCGGTTCTCGGCGAAGGCGTCCGACCGCGGGTCGAGGCTCGATCGAAGGGGAGGGGCGAGTGAAGGCTGCATCGGTCCTCTCGTTCGCCCGCCGGTGCGCGGGCTGCGGTTGACGCGGGAATATCACGGCTGGTAATGTCGGTCAAGATCCATTACCAACACGAGAGCGGTCGCCGGCGGTGCGACGGCGGCGGGCGCCCGGGCCGCGGGCAGGGGAGGGGGAAGGTGGAGGAGATTCTCGTAACGCGCAGCGACCGCGGCGTCGTCACCGTGACGCTCAACCGGCCGCAGGCGAAGAACGCCATCACGCCGCCGATGTGGGACGAGCTGCGGCGCATCTTCGAGGAGGTGACACGCCGCGACGAGGACCGTGTCCTCGTCATCACCGGAGCGGCGGGAGCCTTCTGCTCGGGCGCGCAGCTCGGGACGAAGATGGGAGAGCGACCGCATCCGCTCACCGACATGCACCCGGTGAGCGTCGCCGCCCTCGCGCTGCACGACGTCTCGAAGCCGACGATCGCGAAGGTGAACGGCGTCGCGGCCGGCGCGGGAATGAACCTCGCCCTCGGCTGCGACCTCGTCGTAGCCGGCGAGAGCGCGCGCTTCTCGCAGATCTTCTCGCGCCGCGGCCTCTCGGTCGATTTCGGCGGAACCTGGCTCCTGCCGCGGCTCATCGGGATGCACCGGGCGAAGGAGCTCGTGTTGTTCGGCGACATCCTCTCCGCCGCCGAGGCGGAGCGGATGGGGCTCGTGAACCGTGTCGTTCCCGACGCCGAGCTCGACGCCTTCGTCGGCGAGTGGGCGGACCGCCTCGCTGCGGGGCCTCCGATCGCGATGCAGATGACCCGGCGCATGCTCGCGAGCGCCTTCTCGCTGAGCCTCGCCGAGGCGCTGCACTGGGAGGCGGTCGCGCAGTCGGTGAACTTCGGCACCGAGGATACGCGCGAAGGGATCGTCGCGTTCCTGCAGAAGCGCGCGCCGGTGTTCCGCGGGCGATAGGGCAGGGCGCGGCGAAGACGGCCGCTCAGAGAGGGGGAGCGATGAGCGTGGTGAGAGTCGAGACGAAGCGCGGCGTCATGACCGCGACGCTCGCGGACGTCGAGAACCGCAACGCCCTCGGCGGCGCGCTCGTGGGCGGGCTGCGCGAGGCCGTCGCCGCCGCGAACGCCGATCCCGGCGTCCGCGTGCTGGTCGTCACGAACGAGGGCTCGACGTTCTGCGCCGGCGCCAACCTCAAGGAGCGAAGCGGCGCTGCCGGCCGCGTCTCCGGGTCGGGCGGGCTCGCCGAGCTCTTTGCCGAGATCCAGGCATCACCGACGCCCGTCGTCGGTCGCATCGCGGGCCACGTGATGGGCGGAGGCAACGGCCTCGCGGCGGCGCTCGACATCGCGATCGCCGCCGAGGACGTGAAGTTCGGGTTCACCGAGGTTCGCCTCGGCGTGGCGCCCGCGATCATCTCCGTGATCTGCCTTCCCAAGATGCGGCAGGGCGAGGCGATGGAGGCGTTCCTGCGCGGGCACCGCTTCCCCGCGCGCCGCGCCGCGGATCTCGGGATCATCAGCCGCGCCGTGCCGGCCGCGGAGCTCGACGCCGCCGTCGCGGAAGTGGTCGAAGACCTTCGCAAGGGCGGGCCGAAGGCGCTCGGCTTCGCCAAGCGGCTGGTCCACGAGGTGCCGAAGATGCCGCAGCCCGAGGCGTTCGCGTGGGCGACGCGCCTCTCGGGTGAGCTCTTCGCCGGCGAGGAGGCGGCCGAGGGAATGAAGGCCTTCCTCGGCAAGCGCGCACCGCGCTGGGCCGAAGACGGCGAGCGCTGAGGAGGACGACATGACGACCGACCTCTACGGAACGCCCGAGCACGCGCTCTTCCGCGAGACCGTCCGCAAGTTCGTCGAGGACGAGCTGCGGCCGCGCGCACGGGAGTTCGACGCAATGGGCAGGATCGACAAGACGCTCTACCGCAAGATGGGCGATCTCGGGATGCTCGGCCTTCGCTACGACCCCGCCTACGGCGGCGCCGGTCTCGACTGGTCGTACACCGCCGTCCTGTACGAGGAGCTCGGCCGCGCCGACAACGCCGGCGTCACCATGGGCATCTGCGTGCAGACCGACATGGCGACGCCGTCGCTCCACGAGTTCGGGAGCGATGCGCTCAAGCGCGAGTACCTCGCGCCTGCGATCGCGGGTGAGAGGGTCGCCGCGATCGCCGTCACCGAGCCCGACGCCGGCTCCGACGTCTCCGGCATCAAGACGCGCGCCGTCCGCGACGGCGACGACTGGGTGATCAACGGCTCGAAGATCTACATCACCAACGCCGCGACGGCCGACTGGCTGTGCCTGCTCGCGGTGACCGATCCCGCGGCCGGCTACGGCGGCTTCTCGCAGATCGTCGTTCCGACCGGGCTTCCCGGCTACCGCTGCACGCTCCTCGACAAGATCGGGAACTGGGGCTCCGACACCGGACAGCTCTTCTTCGAGGACGTTCGGGTGCCGGTCGCGAACACCATCGGCGAGATCGGGCGCGGCTTCCAGCAGCAGATGATGCAGTTCCAGGACGAGCGGCTCGTCGGCTGCGTGAGCGCGATGGCCGCCTCGGAGCACCTCTGGGAGGAGACGCAGAAGTGGGCACGCGAGCGCGTGCTGTTCGGGAGGCCGCTCTCGAAGATGCAGAACACCCAGTTCCGCATGGCCGAGCTGTGGACCGAGCTCGCGGCCGCGAAGGAGCTGACACGCGCATGCGTCGGGCAGCGGGTGAAGGGAGTGGATGCGACGCGCCTCATCACGGCGGCCAAGCTCTTTTGCGGCCGCGTCGCGCGCCGCGTCGCCGACGAGTGCATGCAGCTCCACGGCGGCTACGGCTACATGAAGGAGAGCATGGCCGGGCGCGCGTTCGTCGACTCGCGCCTCATCAGCATCGGCGGCGGCTCCGACGAGACGATGATGCACTACCTCGCCAAGCAGCTCGGGTTCTGAACGGCTCGGGCGGCGGGAGGCAAAGCGGGGTGCGGGAAGAGGCCGCGGCCTCGAAGGACGGCGCCGGTCGGCCGGTGCAAGAGGAGGACACGATGCTGCAAGAAGCCGCCGATCTCGTCGCCGAAGCCGACGAGCTCCGTGCGTTCCTCGAGACGCTGGACCAGAAGGACTGGAGCCGGCGAACGCCGTTCCTGGGGTGGACCCCGTGGGACGTCGTCGCGCACCTGCACTTCTTCGACCGCGTCTCGCTGCTCGCGCTCACGGACGCCGCCGGCTTCGCAGCGGAGCGCAAGCGGCTGATCGAGGCCATGATGGGCGGCCGCAAGAGCGCCGACGTCGCGCGCGACGCGCTCGGGCATCTCGGGAACGCCGAGCTGCTCGCGACGTGGCACCGCACGTGTCGCGAGATGGCGCGGCAGCTCGGCGGCTCCGATCCCGACCGGCGGCTTCCGTGGTTCGGTCCGGACATGGGCGTTCGCATGTTCACGACCGCGCGCTACATGGAGACGTGGGCGCACGGGCAGGACGTCTATGACCTCATGCGCGCGCCGCGCACGCACACCGACCGGATCAAGAACGTCGCCGTGCTCGGTGTTCGGACCTTCGGCTGGACGTTCGCCAACCGCAAGCTCCCCGTTCCCGGCCCCGCACCGTACGTTCGGCTCGTCGCTCCGTCCGGCGCCATCTGGGAATGGAACGAGCCGAGCGATGCGAGCCGCGTCTGCGGCTCCGCGCTCGAGTTCTGTCAGGTCGTGACGCAAGGGAGAAACGTCGCCGACACGAAGCTCGAGGTCGTCGGCGACGTTGCGCGGCGCTGGATGGAGATCGCGCAGTGCTTCGCCGGCGGCCCGGCCGACCCGCCGCGCCCCGGCGAGCGGGCGTGGGAGTAGCGGTCGCGCGTCCGGCGCCACGGGCCGTTGCCGCCCGATTCGCCCGGCCCGGCGAGCACGCCCGAGCCCGAAGAAGGCCGTGCGAGGCCTCGTCGCGGAGGCGACCGAGTCGTGACGCCGAAGCCGTCGATTGACGCGACGCGGCCGGATGCGCCGGAGTGCGCGAGCAATCGACACCGGAGAGCGTCGT
>JAYRMX010000300.1:0-11749 GCA_041912475.1 Myxococcota bacterium | reverse complement strand
GGCGGCGGGCGGGGCTGCGCGGCGGGGGGGGGGGGGGGGGCCCAACGCCGGCCGGCCGGGCGGGTTCCCGCCCCGGGCCGTCGTCGGGTCGCCGGGGTCCCGAGGGCCCCGGTGTGTGGCTACGCGCGCTTGCGCCCGAGCAGCGCGATGCCGAGAAGGCCCGCGCTCCCGAGGAGCAGCGTCCCCGGCTCGGGGACGTACGTGAACGTCTGGTCGACGATCGAGATGTGTGCGACCGAGCCGCCCTGTCCGCCGTAGGACGAGAGCGCGATGTCCTTGAGCACCGTGATCGACGGCACCGGGTCGAAGATGGCAGCGTCGGTCAGCTTCTGCAGGCCGCCGCTCGACGTCGCGACCGAGAGCTGCGCGATCGGGTCGTTGTTGTTGAAGATCGTCTCGTTGACGCTCGTGCCCATGCCGGGCGGGGCGTTGCCGTTGAACGATCCGTTGAAGAACAGGTGAGCGTCGGTGATGAGGATGCCCTGCTTCGGCGTCACGCTGAAGGAGAGCACCATGTCGCCGAAGTTGCCGTCGGCCACGAGGAACGCGCCCGTGATCCGGAAGCCCGACGTCAGCGCCTGCACGTTGTAGTCGCTGAGGTTCGACGAGATCGCGCCCGACACGCTGGCGCCAAAGTCGCCGAACGTGAAGTTGCCGTCCTCGGAGACGAGCGTCGCGCCGGGAACGACGAGCGACGAGAGCGGAACGGGGATTCCGAGGGCCTGGGCCTGTCCGCCGAGTCCCACGAGAGCAAGCGCCCCCGCGACGAGAGAAATCAAGTGGTTTCGCAGCCGCACCGTAGCCTCCGCGCGATGGTCCGCGTCCGAGGACGATTGGGGGGCCTTCCACTAGAAGGCCGACTTCGCCCGGACTCGGTTGTTCGCTTGGGAAGTGGTCGCGGCGGTGGGAATGTGTCAGCCAGGCGGGCCTTTTTTTTCGAGAATTCCTGCCCGCTGCGTGGTGCTCGCCCCCTTCCTGCCGCCGGCAGCCCGGCGCGGCGCGGACCTGCGCGCGGAGTTGCAGGTCCGGCCCGCCGCGGCCGGCGCCGGCCGCCGCCGAGGTGTCCTACGCTGGAGTGGGCACCAGCCCGTGGGGCAATTGCCGACTGTATGAGTCGGGATTTTCCCTGCTGCGGCCGGTGAAGGAGAAGGAGAGGGCGAGATGGCGATCAAGGTGGGGGAGAAGATCCCCGCGGTGAAGCTCAAGGCCGCGACGGGGGGCGGGATCGAGGACGTCAACACCGGGGAGCTGTTCGCCGGGAAGAAGGCGGTTCTGTTCGCCGTTCCGGGGGCGTTCACGCCGACCTGCTCGGCCCGCCACTTGCCGGGCTTCATCGCCAAGGCGGGCGAGCTGCGCGCGAAGGGGGTGGACGCGGTCGTGTGCGTCGCGGTGAACGACGCCTTCGTGATGGAGGCCTGGGGCCGCGACCGCGGCGCGGGAAACGACGTCGTGCTGCTCGCCGACGGAAATGGCGCGTTCACCGAAGCGATCGGGCTCACGATGGACGCGAGCGCGTATGGCATGGGACGGCGCTCTCAGCGCTACGCTGCGATCCTCGAGGACGGCGTCGTGAAGGACTTGTTCGTCGAAGCCCCTGGCAAGTTCGAGGTGAGCAGCGCCGAGGCCGTCCTCGGAAGGCTGTGATGCTCCTTTGGACCGTGACGCTCGCGGCGGCGGCTCTCGCGCTGGCGGGCCTGTTCTTCGGCGCCTCGCGCTCGCGGGCGAGCGTCGCGGCGCTGCGTGAGCTCGCGAGCGTGCGCACGGAGCTCGAGGCCGTTCGCGAGCGCGCAACGAAGCGCGGCGACGGCGAGCGCCGGCGCGACGAGGAGCTCGCGGAGCTCCGGCGGCGGCTCGAGAAGGCGAAGCGCCGCGCCAGCCAGGCGCGGGACGAGGACCGACACGAGTCGCTCCGAATCCGCGAGCTCGAGGAGAAGGTCCGGCTCGCGCAGGCGGACGCGCGCGCGATGCACGCGGAGCTGCAGCGCGCCGAGGCCGAGGCGCAGAGGCTGCGGGCCGCGCCGCGGCCGGCGCCGGTCGCGCCGCCGCCGCCTCCCGTGCGCGAGCCGGCGCCGCCGCGTGACGAAGCGCTCGCGCGGCGCGCCGACGAGGCCGAGGCGCGCGCGCTCGCGCTCGAGGAGCAGCTCGTCGCGGCGCGCGTCGACGCGGAGCGCCAGCGCCGCAAGGTCGCCGCGCAGGATCGGCTCTACCTCGCGCTGCGTGGCGAGCTCGACGCGAAGAAGGAGCGGCTGCGTACCCAGCAGGAGGAGCTCGAGCGCCTGCGCGCGCTGCGCGCCGTTCTCGCCGCGGGCGCGGAGCCGCCGGCCGCGCCGCCGCCGCCGCAAGACGTCGTCCCTTCGTAGCCAGGGCCGCTCGGGCGGCGTTCACCGGAAAAGGCGCGGGCGGCCCGTCTCCGCGGCCTAAAGCGCAGTTCCCCGGCCTCCGATTCAGCTCCGGGCGTCATTTTCGCCGGGGCGTTCCCGGTGCGTTCGGAGGTTTCTTGCGCATCTGGCGAGGCTTGCGCTCGGCGCGAGGCTGGACGCTCGGGAGCCGTCTGCTGGCGCCCCGCATCGCGGCGGGAGTGCTCCTCGTCGTCGCCGCGGCCCTCGGCGGCGTCTTCTCGCTGCACGGCGCTTCGCCCGGCGCGCCCACAGACGCGAGCGTGGCGCTCGCCTCCGCACAGCGGCAGACCTGGGCGATCGTCGCCAGCCTCGTGGCCGGCGCCGTCGTGCTCGCGGGCGCCGACCTCTGGCGGCTGCGCCGCATGGTGACCGGGCCCCTCGAAGCCATCGGCGAGGCGCTCGATCGCCGCGCGGCAGGAGACGTCATGGCCCGCGCGCCGCTCGGGGGCGCGCGCGAGATCCGGGCGCTCGCGGCGGCGTTCAACGGCCTCGTCGACACGATCAGCGAGAGCGACGGGCGCGTCCAGGATCTCGCCGCAGCGCTCGACGACGTCATCTGGCTGCTCGAGCTCGACCCCTTGCCGCGCTTCGCATTCGTGAATCCCGCGTACGAGCGTGTCTACGGACGACCCGTCGCGGCGCTTCTCGACGGTGCGGGCGCGTGGCTCGATGCCGTGCATCCCGAAGACCGCGAGCGCATGACGGCGATCTGGCGATCGAGCCGTACCGGGCCGATCGAGACCGAGTACCGCGTCGTCTGGCCGGGCGGCGAGGTCCGGCACGTCCACGCGCGGGCCTTTCCGGTCCGGCGAGAGGGCGGCGGCACGCCGCAGATCGCCGGCGTCACGCGCGACGTCACGGTGGAGCGCGCGCAGGCGCTCGCGCTCGAAGCGAGCGCGGCCGAGAGCCGCGCCGCGCTCGAGCGGCTGCGCGCTGCCGAGGAGCGGAGCCGGGCGATCCTCGCCGCGCTCCCCGACGTGCTGCTCGAGGTGACACCCGAAGGCGTCTGGGTCGACTGCCGGGCGTCGCGTCCGGAAGACTTCTTCCTGCCGCCGGAGAGCGTCGTCGGCCGAACGATCGCGGACGTCGTTCCGGCCGAGCACGTTGCGACTGTGATGCAGGCCATGGAGGAGTCGCGGCGCACCGGCCGGGTCAGGCCGGTCGAGTACGCGATCTCGGTGCCGCGCGGAGTGCGGCATTTCGAGGCGCGCTACAGCTGGTGCGCCACCGGGAACTGCCTCGTGACGGTTCGCGACATCACGCGGCGCAAGGAGGCCGAGGCGGAGCTCCAGGCCGCGCGCAGCGCGGCCGAGGCCGCGAGCCGATCGAAGGGCGAATTCCTCGCGCTCATGAGCCACGAGATCCGAACGCCGATGAACGCGGTGATCGGAATGACCGAGCTGCTGCTCGACGGTCCGCTGGGCGCCGAGCAGCGCGAGCACGCCGAGATCATTCGTTCGTCGGGCGAGGCGCTCCTCGCGCTCCTCAACGACATCCTCGACTTCTCGAAGATCGAGGCGGGAAGGCTCAGCATCGAGAGCGCGGCCTTCGATCTGCCCGCCCTGCTCGAGGAGGTGGTGGGGCTTCTCTCCGAGCGCGCGTCCGCGCAGGGCGACACGCTCGGCTGCGAGATCTCCGGCGACGTTCCGGAGCTCGTGACCGGCGACGCCGCGCGGCTGCGGCAGGTGCTGCTCAACCTCGTGGGAAACGCCGTCAAGTTCACGCAGGAGGGTCGCGTCACGCTCCGCGTGAGCCGCGAAGCGGGTGCCGGCGGCACGCCGCGCGTTCGCTTCGAGGTGCAGGACACGGGGCCCGGCATTCCCGACGAGATCCAGCCGCGCCTGTTCCAGGAGTTCACGCAGGCCGATGCGTCGACGACGCGGCGGTTCGGCGGCACGGGGCTCGGCCTCGCGATCTCGAAGCGTCTCACCGAGCTGATGGGCGGCGAGATCGGGCTCGAGAGCCGCGCCGGCGAGGGCAGCACGTTCCGGGTGACGCTTCCGCTCCCGGCGGCGAAGGAGGAGGAGATCGGAACGCGCGAGCCAGCTCGCGCCGCACGGTCGTCCGGCCCGCTCGGCCTGAGCGTCCTCGTCGCCGAGGACAACGCCGTCAACCGTCGCCTCGCCCTCGCGCTCCTCGAGAAGCTCGGCTGCCGCGCCGACGCGGTTGCGAACGGCCGGAAGGCCGTCGAGGCCTCGCTCCGCACGGGCTACGACGTGATCCTGATGGACTGCCAGATGCCCGAGATGGACGGCTACGAGGCGACGCGGGAGATCCGCCAGCGAGAAGGCGACGGCCGCCGCACGCCGATCGTCGCGCTCACGGCGAATGCGCTGCGCGGCGACCGCGAACGCTGCCTCGAGGCCGGCATGCAGGACTACGTCTCGAAGCCGGTGAGGATCGACGCGCTTCGCGCCGCGCTCGAGCGCTTCGTGCCCGGGGACGCCGATCCGCGGTAAGCTCGTGCGCGTGGCAACCGATCTCCTGGCGCCCGCGGCGCCCGCGATCCCGTACGCACGGTCTCTCATCGCGCTCGAGCGCACGGACTGGGAGCAGATCGTTCGCGCAGTGTCGCTCCTGTTCCGCATCTCGCGGCTGCCCGCGTTCGAGCGACTCGTCGACGCCGGCGCCGGCGAGACCGCGCGGCATCGCGCGGGCAACGCGGGCGTGTTCATGGGCTACGACTTCCACCTGACCGAGGCGGGCCCGCGCCTCATCGAGATCAACACCAACGCCGGCGGAGCGCTGCTCAACGGCCTTCACACCGCGGCGCTGTGCCCGCCGGCGAAGCTCGACTGTCTGTGCGCCGACCTGCAGCCCGTCGCGGCGATGGAGCAGCGCATCGTCCGCACCTTTCGCGCCGAGCTCGAAGCCGTGCGAGGCGCCGGGGCGACGCTTGGCCGGATTGCGATCGCGGACGAGCGGCCCGAGCAGCAGTTTCTGCGCGAGGAGTTCGCGCTCTTCCGCCGCCTGTTCGAGAACGCGGGCATCGATTCGCGGATCTGCGACACGTCCGAGCTCGTGCGCGACGCCGGCGCGGGCCTTCGCCTCGGCGCCGACGTCATCGACCTCGTCTATCTGCGCGATACCGACTTCCTGCTCGAGACGCCGCGGACGGAGGCGCTGCGCGCCGCCCTTCTCGCCGGAGAGGTCGTCGTCACGCCGTCGCCCCGCGAGCACCATCTGCTCGCGAACAAGGCGCGCCTCGCGATCTTCTCGGACCCCGAGGCCCTCGTTCGGCTCGGCGTCGCAGAGGACGACGCGAGGTTTCTCGGGACGATCGTCCCCGAGACGCGCAGTCTCGACTCCCTCGGCGTCGAACGTGCGTTCGCCGAGCGACGCGACTGGGTGTTCAAGCCGGGCGCAGGCTTCGCGAGCCGGGGCGTCTATCGCGGAGACAAGATCTCGCGCAAGAAGCTCGAGGAGATCGCCGCGGCCGGCGGCTACCTCGCGCAGCGCCGCATCGAGCCGGGGGCGGTGACGGTCGCGACCGACACCGGGCCGCAGCGCATGAAGTTCGACGTGCGTGCGTATGCGTACCGCGACGGGGTGCTGCTCCTCGGCGCGCGCGTGTACCAGGGACAGGTCACGAACCTGCGCACGCCGGGGGGAGGGTTCTCGGCGATCTGCGTCGTGCGGGAGCCCGGCGGCGCGCGATCTCCGGAGGCGTGCGCCGCGCGCTGCTGAAGGGCCGGCCGCCGGCGAGCGCCGTCCGCCGCTGGGCGCCGCCTCAACCTCTGCGGCCGCCCTGCCGATCCGCTCTCCGACTTCGACGTGTCGGAGGCCCCCCCGTGAGAATCTCGACCCTCGTCCGCTCCCTCGTTCTTCCCGCGTGTCTGTTGCCGGTCGCTTCGCTCGCCGCCGAGCAGGCGGGCGTATCGGCGGCGGTCCGCGGCGCGGTGACGCTCGCGCGCGCGCAGGCCGTCGGCCGCGCCGTCGTGAGCGGCGAAGGCATCTTCCTGCAGGACCGGATCGAGAGCGGCGACCACTCCGGGATGCAGATCCTGCTGCTCGACGAGACGACGTTCACGATCGGCCCGGACAGCGCGATCGAGATCGACGAGTTCGTCTACGACCCGGCGACGAGCGCCGGGCGGCTCGCCGCGCGCGTGTCGAAGGGCGTGTTCCGCTTCGTTTCGGGCAAGATCGCGAAGGACGAGACGGGCAACATGAACGTCGCGCTGCCGTCCGGGAACATCGGAATTCGCGGCACGATGGTGGCGGGCGCGACGAATCCCACGACCCGCGCGTCGCTGGTCGTCCTGCTCGGCGAGGGCCCCGACAACGTGGCGGGACGGCCGGCCGGCTCGATCGACGTGTGCAACGCGGGCGCGTGTACCCACGTCGAGCGCCCGGGCTTCGGCGTCCGCATCGACGGCGTCGAGGCGGCGCCGTCCCCCGCCTTCCGAGTCCCCGACGACGCGGTGGGCATGATTCTGCACGCGGTCGGCGGCGCGGAGGGCCCCGCCCTCGCGGCCGGCCGCGACGAGCACGTCGATCCCGGCCTCTCCGCGCGCGACGACGCGCGGGCGGACCGCCGCGAGGCCAGCGAGCAGCGCCGGCGGCTCGCTCGCCTCGACGTCCTCGACACCGCCACGGACCTCGCGGCGCAGGACACGGCCGTCGACGAGGAGGAAAAGCGCCTGCACGGCTGGCTGAACGCTCCGAACGGTCCGACGAGCTTCGATCAGCTCCGCGGCGTTACGCGGGGGCAGATCCACTACGCACAGTTCGGCGTGCCGCTGACCGGCGGCAGCTACGACTTCAGCATCGACGTCGATCTCGGCGCGCAGACGGTGGGCGGCGGCCAGAGCATGTTCCAGGTGAACGGCTCGCGGACGGGCGTGCAGTACTTCCCGACGCCGGTTTCGTACAGCTCGCTCTCGGGGCCGGCGCAGTTCTTCTTCCAGTCGAGCGCCATCACGGGAAGCGGATGCGGATCGAACTGCACCGCGCGGCTCTCGCTGTTCCCGCAGAACGCCGGCGGGTTCGCCGGGGCCGAGGCGCTGCACGGGATGACGGTGAAGGATTTCTCGGGGCTCCTCATCGATCAGGGCGCCGGCCTCGCGCTCGCTCACCCGGGCCCCACGCCGTAGCGTTCGGGCCCCTCGGGCTCCGGCCGCTTCCGAATCGGTCCCGCTTTCGTCGCCGCCGGCGTAGAATGGGCTCCGGGGGACGGAGGAGGGGCCATGGCTTCTCGGTCTCGCGCGCCGCTGGCCGCGACGGCTCTCCTGCTCGCGGCCATCGCGAAGTCGCAGCCCGACGCGTCGGGCGATCCGTTCGCAGGCACCTACGAAGTCACGGGCGTCACGACGGACCTGCGCACGGGCGAGTCGCGCAAGATCACGGGACACGTCGTGCTCTCGAGGCACGGCGCGACGTACCGCGCCGCTTCGGAGCTCTCGACGGACTATCCGACATCGGGCGGGTCCGTTCGCGCCGACGTCATCGGAACCGGAGAGGGCCGGGTCGACGGCGCCGTTCTGAAGGGGACCTCGCACATCCAGCTCGTGCTGCAGAAGGTGCCCGGCGTCGACACCAACTTCGCCTTCGTCCCGCGCGAGGTCGGGCCGCGAATCGTTTCGACGTGGACGGCGCGCCACGACCGCGACGGCGCGCTCGTGGTCGAGCTCTCGAATCGCCCCGAGAAGGGCGAGCAGTACGCCGCGACCACGACGAAGCTCCGCGGCACGCGTGTCGCGCTGCCGGGCGACGCGAGAGAGCCGGCCGAGCACTGAGCCGCATCGGCTCGCTGGGCTCGCCGGCAGCGGCCTCCGCTCGGCCGGACGGCCTCGCTGCGCGGGCTTCGCCCTTGCTGTAGCCGCATCGGCTCGCTGCGCTCGCCGGCAGCGGCCTCCGGCGCCTCACAACGCGACGGATTCGTTCGACAGCGGTGAGTCGCCGGCGTCGTTGTACGTGCTCGCGCGGTAGGTTCCCGCCGCCTCCGCGCGCGAGAAGAGAAGCTGCAGCGTGACCTGGTCGGGGTTGTTCGCGCTTCGCACCACCTGGCTCCAGCCGGGGAAGGTCGGCGATCCGTCGAGCGGGGCGGCCTGGTAGGTGAGCCACTCGCCGTCGGCCTGGAGCGACGGCGCGCCGAACGCGATCTGCGTGTCCCGCTCCCAGAGCCCCGTCTCTGCGGAAAGGTGCCAGAGCCAGACGCCGCCGACCGACTTCGACGCGAAGTCGGGGATCGAGATGGTGAACCAGCCGAGCGAGCAGCCCTGGAGCGAAGTTCCAGCGAGGGCGAGGGTTCCGAGGATCGTTCGCCGTAGCCATCGTCGCATGTCGGTTTTCTCCCGGTGTGCCCTCCTTGCTCTCGAATCGGCTCGTGGCGCGGCGCGCGCGTGAGATGCGTCACCGTGCGCGCGCGGATTCGCGCGCGCAGTGTGCGCGGGCTCACGAAATCGGTTGGGTTCGGCCGGATGGAGCGGAAATCAGTCGTGGAAGCTCGGCTTGCGGCCTTCACGCCGCGCACGAATCGCCTCGTCGAGGTTCTCCGTCGTCATGCGAACGAGGAGCTGGTTGCGCGCTTCGAGGTCCATCGCTGCGTGAAGGCTCCCGGTCTCGAGATTCGACCACAGCACGCGCTTGGTCATGGCGACGCCGTGCGGACTGTGCGCGCAGATCTCGCCCGCGATCTCGAGCGCCGTCTCGACGAGCGCCGCGTCGCCGACGGTTCGCGAGACGAGGCCGATGCGCTCGGCCTCTCTCGCGCCGATCTCACGGCCGGTGAGGATCAGCTCGAAGGCGTGCGCCGCGCCGATCATTCGCGGCAGGATCCACGAGATGCCGAGCTCGGTCCCCGTGAGTCCGTTCCTGATGCCGGCGCCGCAGAAGGTCGCCGACTCGGACGCGATGCGCAGATCGCACGCGGCAGCGAGGCACAAGCCGCCGCCGTAGGCCGGTCCGTTCACCGCGGCGATCACCGGCTGCGGGATGTTGCGAAGCGCCGGGACGAGATCGGCGAACACGGCCATCGCGCGCGTTGCGATTCGCGACATCGGGAGCCCCGCGATTCCCGGCGGAACGCCGTGGTCCTCGAGGTCGAGCCCCGAGCAGAACCCGCGGCCCGCGCCGGTGAGAATGACGGCCCACGCGTCGTTGTCGGCGCCGACCTCGACGATCGCGTCGTGCAGCGGGACGACGGTCTCGAACGAGAGCGCGTTCAGGCGCTCGGGGCGGTTCATCACGATCGTGCGCACGTGCGGGCGCGGCGTCTCGATCTCGACGTAGGCCATGGCGTTTCTCCTTCGAGCGTTCGGCCGCGAAGTATTCCGCTGCGAACGCGGTCCTGCCCGGCGCGGCGGGCGGCCCGCGCGCTACGCGCCCGCGAACGGCGCGATGCCGAGGCGCGCGAGTGCCTCGGCGGTGAGCGGGACGTACGCGCGGCGGGCGTCGTCGCGGACGAACAGCGGATCGCGCACGCGCGCGGTGTCGTAGCCTTCCCCGCGCAGCGCGATCTTACGAAGTTTGAAGGTCGACGTGATGTCCGGCGCGCGGACGATGCGGACGAAGACCGGCGCGGCCCAGGGCGCGAGGCGCTCGTGCGTCCACGCCCAGAAGGCCGCACCGTCGAAGCCCCGGCCTTCCTGCATCACGAGCGCCGCCATGCCGGCGCGGCCTTCGGCGCCGGGGACGCGAACGCCGTAGACGTTCGCGATCTCGAGCGCCGGAAAGCCCGCGAGCGCCTCGGCCACCTCCTGCGTCGAGACGTTCTCGCTCTTCCACCGGTACGTGTCGCCGATGCGGTCGACGAAGGTGAAGTAGTCGTCGGCGTCGCGGCGCAGCAGGTCGCCCGAGCGGTACCAGCGGTCTCCCGGCTCGAAGACGTCGTGCAGGATCTTGCCCTCGGTCGCGCCGGGATCGGTGTAGCCCTCGAAGCGCCCGGCGCCGGAGCCCGGGAGATCGAGGATCCGGCCGATGAACTCTCCCGCCTCGCCGGGAGCGCACTCGATGCAGAAGCCCGCGTCGCTGCGCGGATGCGTCTCCGTCTCGGGATCGAAGCGGATGAGGCGTCCGTTGTGCCGATCGGGGTACGGGATCCTCCCGCACGAGCCGACGACGCCGTCGAGATTGATGAGCGAGGTGTTCGCTTCGGTCGAGCTCCAGCCTTCGAGGATGCGCTCGACGCCGAAGCGTTCGCCGAACACGCGCCAGACGTCGGCGCCGAGTCCGGCGCCCATCATCGTTCGCAAGCGATGGTCGCGGTCGCCGGGCTCGGGAGGGCGGTTCGCGAGGTAGCGGCAGATCTCGCCGACGTACTGGAAGCCCGTGACGCCGCGCGCGCGCACCTCGCTCCAGAAGCGGCTCGCCGAGAAGCGCCGCGCGAGCCACAGCGACGCGCCCTGCGCGAGCGTGCACGAGACCACGACCATGCCGCCTGCGCCGTGATGGAGCGGGAGCACGCACGCGAGGACGTCGTCCGGGCCGTAGCCGGCGACCGCCGACATTCCGTCGCCGACGCCGAGCCAGCGCATGTGCGAGAGCCGAGCGGCTTTCGGCAGGCCCGTCGTTCCCGACGTGAAGAGGTGAAACAGATCGTCGCCGGCGACGAGGCCTTCGCGCAGCGACGGGTCGGGGTTCGTGTCGGGCGCGGCCGCGAGCCTCGCATCCCAGTCGCGCGGGGAAGCGGCCGGCACGCGCGCGAATCGATCGTCCGGGCGGCTCGCTCCGGCCGGGCCTGCGGCCGGCGCCTCGGCGTCGGGATCCGCGGCGATCCACACCGGCGCGGGCGGGCCGTCGCCGAGGCTCGCGAGCGCTTCGGCGCATTCGCTCCCCGCGACGAGGAGCCGCGGCCGCACGGTGTCGATCGCGTGACGGAGCGAGCGGCCGCGAAGCTGCGTGTTCAGCAGCGCGGTCGTGACGCCGAGCTTCGCGAGGCCCATCCACGTGGCGAGGAACTCGGGCCGGTTCTCCATCAGCAGCGCAGCCACGTCGCCGCGGCGCATTCCGAGCGCACGCGCGGCGTGGGCGCTGCGGTTGGCGAGAGCGTTCAGCGCGCCGTACGAGACGTCGCGCGCCGCGTACCGGACGAAGATGCGGCCGGGATGCGTGGCGGCACGCTCCTCGAGCCGGTCCGCCACCGTGGTGCGCTGGCCCGGCGTGTGACGAAGCGTCGCCGCCGAAAGCCGCGCCAGCTTCTGCCAGCTCTCTTCTCGCGAGACCGCCACGAGCGCTCCGGCCTATTGCGGCCTGCGCCAGCCGCGTGGATTGGCGCGGAAGTCGCTCTCCCAGCGCTCGATCTGCGCGAGCAGGCGCGCCGCGTCGTCGGGGCGACGCTCGACGATGTTGTACGACTCGTCCGGGTCGCTCTCGACGTCGTAGAGCAGCGGGAAGCTCGTGAGCAGCGG
>JAYRMX010000299.1:0-2991 GCA_041912475.1 Myxococcota bacterium | reverse complement strand
TCCTTGAGCGCGCGCACGCGGCGCAGCGGCTCGGCGAGGAGCGGCGCCGGAGCCGACTCGAGCGTCCCGAGCGCGTCGCGCCAGAGCGCGGCGTCGCTGCACACGAGCAGCGCGTCGACTCCCGCCTCGAGCGCGAGCAGGACGCGGTCGCGGATCGGCAGCGCGTCCGCGACGGCGCGCATCTCGAGATCGTCGCTGAAGACGACGCCGCCGAACCCGAGCTCCTCGCGCAGGATGCGAAGAACGACCGGCGAGAGCGTTGCGGGGCGTTCGGGATCGAGCGCGGAGAAGAGGATGTGCGCCGTCATCACGCTCGCGACGCCCGCCTCGATCGCCGCGCGGAACGGCGGGAGCTCGACGCGCCGCAGCCGGTCGAAGCCGTGCGCGAGGCGCGGCAGCTCGAGATGGCTGTCGCGCGTGGTGTCGCCGTGGCCGGGAAAGTGCTTTGCGCACGCGGCGACGCCGCCGGCCTGCATCGCTTCGACGAACGCCCGCGCGTGGCGTGCGACACGCTCGGGTGTCTCTCCGAAGCTGCGGTCGCCGATCACGGGATTCGTCGCCTCGGTCGCGACGTCGACCACCGGCGCGAAATCGAGGCCGATCCCGGTGTCGAGCAGCTCCTGCGCGAGCGCGGACGCAACCGCGCGCGTGAGATCGGAATCGTCGCGGTCCCCCACCGCTCGCATCGGCGGCCAGACCGTCCACGGCGCGCGCAGGCGCTGGACGCGCCCGCCCTCCTGATCGGCCGCGAGCAGCAGCGGGAGCTCCTCCGGCGCCGGCGCGTGCAGATCGCGAACGAGGGCGCGAAGCTGGTCTGCGCTCTCGACGTTGCGCGCGAAGAGGACGACACCGCCGATGCGACCTTCCGCGACGAGCGCCGCGAGATCGTCGGGAACGCGCGTCCCTTCGAAGCCGGCGAAGAGGAGCTGGCCGGGCGGGTCGCTCATGCGCGCCTCGCGGCGGCCTTCGCCTTGCGCGCGCTCGCACGGATGTAGCGCCGGCTGATCGGCGAGAGGTCGCCCGGCGCAACGAACGACTCGATCAGCACGAAGCCGTTCACCTCGTGCGCGGCGCGCAGCGCCTCGCGAAGATCCTCGCGCGTTCGCGCCTGGAAGCCGACGCCGCCCCACGCCTGCGCGAGCTCGGCGTAGGGCCACGGCGGGATTCGCAGCAGGTCCTCGCGCGGCGACACGGGGCGGAAGATCCCCCAGCCCGCGTTGTTCACGAGCACGACGATCGGCGAGAGGCCGCGGACGGCCGCGTGCGCGATCTCCGGCCCCGTCATCTGGAACGCGCCGTCGCCGCAGAGCACGAGCGGGCGAACGCCGGTTCCGATCTGCGCGCCGAGCGCCGCGGGGACGCCGAAGCCCATCGACGCGTAGTAGCCCTGCGAGAAGTAGAGGCCTCCTTCGCGCAGGCGAAGCTCGAGGCCGCCGAAGAGCATGTCGCCCGACTCGGCGAAGACGTGGTACCGCGGGTGCGCCCACAGGAACTCGTTCACCTCGAGCAGGAGGTCGTTCACGCACAGCGGCGTCTCGCCTCCTCGTCGAGTGCGGCGCGGCGGGCGGCGGTCGAGGTTGTCGTGATACGCGACCCGCTCGCGAAAGCACGGGAGCCTCGCCGCGGCGAGGCCCGACACGAAGTCCTGAAGCGTCACCTCGGTGTACTGGTGAAACGAGACGTTCACGCGGTCGGCGAGCGCCCAGATCGACCGCTCGCGCCGGACTTCGGGCTTCGCGGCGCCGAGATTCATGTCGGTGAGCGCCGTGCCGAGCGCCAGCACGAGGTCGGCCTCGCGGACGCGCCGCCCGATCGCGGGCGGGCTGAACGGCCCCTGGTAGATCCCCATGTGGAGCGGATGATCCATCGGAAAGACGCCCTTCGCGTCGATCGTCGTCACGACCGGCGCGCGAAGCTTCTCGGCGAGGCGCCGAAACGCTCCTTCCGCACGCTCGCGGTAGAGCTCGAGGCCGCCCATCAGCACCGGCCGTTTCGCGGAGCGGATGCGCTCCGCGGTGTCGGAGATCGCTTCGGCGAGCTTGCGCGAGTCGGAGCGCGGCCGCGCGAAGGTCCCGTCCCAGTGGGCGATCTCGGGAGGCACGGGGATCTCGGCGCCCACCAGGTCGCGGTGGATCTCGACGTAGCCCGGTCGCAGCTCGCGCATGATCGCGCTCACGATCTCGTGGATCTCGGCCGCCGCCGTTTCGGGGTGGCGCAGGATGCGCGCCGTGCACGTCACTTCCGCGAACGCGCGGCACTGCCCGGCGATGTCCTTCGCCTGATGATGGATCCCGGAGAGCTTCTGCTCGGCCTCGCCGGGGCCGCCCGAGACGACGAGCAGCGGCACCTGCTCGGCGTACGCGCCCGCGATCGGGTTCATGCAGTTGAAGCCGCCGGCGCCGTAGGTCACACACACGACTCCGAGCCTTCGCGTGCTGCGCGCGTAGCCGTCGGCGGCGAAGCCCACGCCCGGCTCGTGAGAGAGCGTCACGATCTCGAGCGCACGATCGGCGCCGAAGCGATGGAACAGGCCGAGAACGAGGTCGCCCGGAAGGCCGAAGATGTGCGTCACGCCCGCACGCTCGAGGTACGCGACGAGAAAGTCGCCGAGCGCCATCCGCGACCGGATCGACGCTGCGGGCGCTGCTCGCCTCTTCGTCGTCCTCGGCTTCGCCATCGCTAGACCTTCCCCTCCCTGCGCAGGAGCTCCCACTGATAGAGTCCGGCGAGCACGAGCGCATGATCGATGTGGCCCGCGCGGACGATGCGCGGAATCTCGGCGACGGGAACGAGCTCGACCGAGGTCTCCTCGGCGCCCTCGTTCCGGATGGGCGCCACCTTCTCGGCGCACGGCGCGATGAAGGTGTGGACGCGGTTTCCGAAGAGCGCAGGATTGGGGTTCACGGAGCCGGCCGCAACGACGGAAGGCGCGCCGTAGCCGGTCTCTTCGAGCAGCTCGCGCAGCGCGGCGTCGGCGGGGCTCTCGCCCGG
>JAYRMX010000298.1:0-31360 GCA_041912475.1 Myxococcota bacterium | reverse complement strand
GTCGCAGCTCGATCCGTTCGCGCGCCGCGATCTCGCCCTCGCAGCAGCCGTCGACGAGCACTTCGTCCGTCTCGACCCGTCCGTGCAGCTCGCCCTGCGAGGCGACCCACAGGGTTCCCTCGGCGACGACCTCGCCGACGACGAGACCCTCGACGCGCACGGCGCCTCGAAACGAAACCAGCCCGTCGAAGCGCGTGCCTGCTTCGAGCAGCGTGGGGACGACCTCACCTTCCGATGCCTTCTTCGTCTCTTTCACCGCCCCTCCAGGATCCGCTTCACGATCCGCTGCAGGTCTTCCGGTCCGAAGTAGTCGATCTCGATCCGCCCGCGCCCCCCGGCGCCCTGGATTCGAACGCGCGTCTGCAGGCACTGGCGAAGCGTGTCGACGAGCTGCGTCGTGTTCGGATCCGCCGCGCGCGCGCCGCGCGCGCGGCGCGGAGGCGACGCCGGCCCGAGTCGGCGGGATTCTTCTTCGGCCGCTCGCACCGACAGTCCCTGCGACACGATGCGGTCGCGCAGCAGGCGGCGGCGCTCGGGGTTCGAGAGGTGGAGGAGCGCCTTCGCGTGGCCCGCGCTGATGCGGCCGAGCTCGATGTCCTCCTGCAGCTCGCGCGGCAGCTCGAGCAGCCGAAGCGTGTTCGCGATGCTCGACCGATCGAAGCCGACCTTCGTGCCGATCTCGTCCTGAGTGAGCCCCGCAGCGGCGAGGCCGGCGTACGCGTGCGCGAGCTCGATCGGGTTGAGGTCGTGCCGCTGCACGTTCTCGATGAGAGCGAGCGTGAGGCGCTCGCGCGGCGCGGCGTCGGAGACGACGGCCGGGATCTTCGCTCGGCCTGCGGCGCGACACGCGCGCCAGCGTCGCTCGCCGACGAGGAGCTCGTAGCGGTCACCGCTCCGTCGCACGACGACGGGCTGCAGCACGCCGTGCTGGCGAATCGACTCCGCGAGACGCTCGAGCTGCTCGCCGTCGAAGCGCCGGCGCGGCTGCTCGGGGTTCGGGTCGATTCGGTCGACATCGATCTCGAGCAGTCCTGCCGAAGCGGGCGCTTCGGAAACGGCAGCCGCCGGCGCCGCGCCGGGGATGAGCGCCCCGAGCCCGCGGCCGAGCGCGCTACGTGTTTTCGTCATCGGATCCCTCCGTGCCGAACGCGCCGCCCCCGGGCGGCGTCGCGCACTCGTTCCTGCCTGCGTCGAGACGCCGCAACAGCTCTTCCGCGAGCCGCAGATAGGCGAGCGCACCGCGCGAGCGAACGTCGTAGAGGAGAATCGGCTTGCCGTGGCTCGGCGCCTCGCTGAGGCGGACGTTGCGCGGGATCACCGTCTCGAAGACGCGCTCGCCGAAGTGCCGCCGCACTTCGGCGAGCACCTGCTTGCCGAGGCTGTTCCGCACGTCGACCATCGTGCCGACGATTCCCTCGAGCGTGAGCGCCGGGTTGAGCGACGCGCGAACGAGGTCGATCGTCTCGAGAAGGCGCGCGAGCCCTTCGAGCGCGTAGTACTCGCACTGGAGCGGGACGATCACGGCGTCGGCTGCGGTGAGTGCGTTGAGCGTGAGCAGACCGAGCGATGGCGGGCAATCGACGACGACGATCTCGTAGCGGTCTCGCACGTCGGCGAGCGCGAGCGCGAGGCGCCGCTCGCGGTCCGGCATCCCGACGAGCTCGATCTCCGCGCCGACGAGGTCGCGCCCGGACGGAACGAGGTCGAGGAACGCGAGATCGGTCCCGCACGTGACGTCCTTCATGACGCGATCGCCGAGAAGCGCGTCATAGACGTGGTGCGCCACGCCGCTCACCCCGAACGCGCTGCTCGCGTTGGCCTGGGGATCGAGATCGACGAGCAGCGTCCGGCGCTCCGAGACCGCGAAGCTCGCCGCGAGGTTGACCGCGCTGGTCGTCTTGCCGACCCCGCCCTTCTGATTTGCGACGGCGTAGACGCGGCTTCGGAAGGACATGGGGCGATTGAGATTCCCCCGGGGGAAGCTACGTGCTCCCCTACGGATACCACAGGCGACTGCGCGGCGCTCACGCCGGAATCGCCGTTCGCCTGCCGATCCATGCCGTCCGCTCGAGCCCCGTGATCGGGACCCGGTAACGCTTCAGCTCGGTCCGGCCGACGCCGCTCGGCGGATCGATCGGCGGCGCGGCCGCGCCGCCGGGGACCGCCAACCAGCCGCCCTCCGCGGCCCAGGGGAGCAGCAGGGCGAGAACGCGGTCCGGCCGCGCCATCGCCTGCGCAACGGCGCCCTCGTGCGGCTCGGGCTCGAGCTCGTCCGAGCGGCCGAGGAGCGGCCGAACGTTCGCGAGCCCGAGGCGGCGCACGGCCTCACGCTGGAAGTGGTGTTTGCGCTCGCGCGCCTCGACGAGCGTGAAGCGGCGCTCCGGAAAGAGGACCGCGAGCGGAAGGCCCGGAAAGCCCGCGCCCGCACCGAGATCCGCGATCGACGCCGCCTCCGGGAGGACGCTTCCGAGCGCGGCCGCGTCGAGCACCAGCCGATCGAGGATCGCGTCCGGCGTGCGGTGGGCGGTGAGGCTCATCCGGACGGCCCAGGTCGCCAGCAGCTCGCACAGGTCGAGGAGCTGACCGGGCGCATCCGGCGGAGGTGAGAGGGGCAGGGCGGCGAGCGCGGCGCCGAGGCGCTGGCGAGCGCTGCTGCGCTCCCAGCCGGGGCTCACGCGCGTTCCACGTGGAACGCGGCAGCCTTCGGCCGGCAGCGTCCCGGTGAGGCCGCGTGCCGCTGGCTCGGGCGCCGTTCCACGTGGAACGTCAGCCGTTGCCGTGCGACCCGCTCTCCGCCTGCAGGCGAGCCTGCTCGTACTCCGGAGCTCCTTCGGGCACCACGACGACCTGGCGGTAGCGCCCGGTTCCGATGCTCATCGTCGCAACCCCGTCCATCTCGCGGACGGCGACGTGGATCACCCGCCGATCGCGCGGATTCATCGGGTCGAGCGCGACCGACCGGCCCGTCTCTCGCGCGCGCTGGGCCGCACGCTGCGCGAGGCGCTCGAGATGCCCCTCGCGGCCCTCCCCATCGCCCTCGACATCGACCACGATGCGGCGCGCGTTCTCGTCGAGCCGCATCGCCACCTGGTTCGCGAGGAACTGGATCGCGTCGAGCGCCCGGCCGTCGCCGCTCGCGAGCCGCGCCGCCGCGGGCCCCCGGAGCTGCATCACGATGAGATCGCCGTCCGTCGCCTGCGAGACGTCGAAGGCTCCGAGGCCGAGTCGCTCGATCACGCCGAGCACGAAGCTGCCGGTTTCGGTGAGCGGCGTGCGCGCGGTCCCGGTCGAGGGGCCCGCATCGGGCTCCTCGGCCACCTGCCGCTCGGGCTCTCGCACCGGGCGCGCCGACTCGCGGTCGCGGCGCCCCTCCCGGCCGCCGTCACGGCGCGGCTCGCGTCCGCCCTCCCGGCTCTCACGCGGTCCGCGCTCCCTGCGCGGCCCTTCCTCGCGACGTCCGCCCGCCGGCGGACCACCGCGCCGGACGGGGACTCCGGCCGGCATCGCAACGACGACCACTCGCGCCGCGAGGCCGTAGACCTCGCCGGTCTCGGGCAGCCTCACTCGCAGCCCACTCGCGTCCGTTCCGAAATAGGCGCAGGCCTTCGCAACGGCCTCGTCCTGTGTGGCGCCGACGAACTCGCGCGCCTCCGTCCTCGTGTCGTACATGGGACCTCCTATCGCTTGCTGCGCTCGCGTGCGGTGGGCGTCGGAGCCTCGGCCACAGGCGCGGTGGGTCGGGTGAGCCAGTACTGGTGACCGGAGGCCAGGAGGTTGCTCACGAGCCAGTACAGGACGAGACCCGACGGAAACTGGTAGAAGAGCACGGTGAACATCACGGGCATGATCGTCATCATCATGCGCTGCTGCGCCGGGTCCGCCGTCGGCTGCGGTGAGAGCTTCTGCTGGAGCACCATGCTCGCTCCCATGATGAGCGGGAGGAGCCGCACGGGCAGGTCGATGCCGGGGATCGTGAAGAGCGTCTCCGGCGCAGAGAGATCGTTGATCCACCCGAAGAACGGCGCCTGCCGCAGCTCGATCGAGCTCTGCAGCGCGTAGTAGAGGCCGACGAACACCGGGAACTGGAGCAGGATCGGCAGGCAGCCGCCGAGCGGGTTCACACCCGACTCACGGTAGATCTTCATCATCTCTTCGGACTGCTTCTGTCGATCGTCCGCGTATTTCTCCTGCAGCGCCTTGATCCGCGGCTGCAGCGCCTGCATCCGCTTCATCGAGCTCATCTGCCGCGAAGTGAGCGGAGCCGTGACCAGGCGCACGAGGACCGTGAGGACGATGATCGCAACGCCGTAGTTCGGGATCAGCGCGTAGAGCGCGCGAAGCAGCCAGACGAAGAGCTTCGTGAGCGGCGTCATCCAGCTGTATCCGAGGTCGATCGAGCGATCGAGATCGCTGCCGGCCGCCTCGAGCCGCGCCGCCTGCTTCGGGCCGATGTAGGCCCGGATCTCGCGTTCGGCCGACTGTCCGGGCGGAACCGAGACCGCCTGGAATGCGAGGCGCGTCTGCGCGGCCTTGCCCGCAGCGAGAGTCACGAAGGCCGCCGAAGCCTCCCGCGGAAGGTCCGGCAGCATGGCCGCGAGGAAGTATCGGCTCGCTGCGCCCGCCCACTCGACGTCGCCGTCGTAGACCGGATCCGCGGGCGGGCCCTTCGAGAACAGCCCTCCGAGCAGGCCGGGGTTACCCGCCGCCGTGACGAGCTGCTTGTGGACCTTGCCATCCTGCAGCGCGATCAGCGAGTAATCGGCGAAGTCGCGCTCCTCCGACGCGCGCTCCGGCCACAGCGTCTCGAACGCCGGGGAGATCGCGGCAGCGGACCCGTTGCTCACGCGGAGCCGGACCGTCACGAGATAATTCTCCGGGTCGAAGACGAACGTCTTGCGGACCGAGATCCCGCTTCGGGCGCGCTCGAAGACGACCGTGTTCGGTTCGGGCCTCGTCACCGAGAACGCCGCCTGGCCCCAGTCGCCGACGCCGAGCTCCTTGAACGGCGTCGAGAGCGCTCCTGCGTCGCCCGGCTCCGCCGTCGTCATCACGACGCGCGGATGTGTAGGCCGGGTCGCGTCGAAGAACTCCATCAGCTCCCAGTGACGAAGCTCTCCTCCGCGCGACGAGAGGCTGGCGCGATAGAGCGAATTCTCGATCTCGACGTTCTGGTCGGGCGCGTCGGTTTCGGGCGCTGGCGACGTCGACCGCGGCGGAACTGCCTGCTCCGGCACTACCGAAGCTGTTGGCTTTTCCACTCGATTCTCGCCGGCGTGCTCGGGAGCGGGCGCGACCGGGACGGCGGACTCCGGCGCTCCGGGAGTGTGCGCTGGCGTCTGGGAGTAGCTCCACACGCTGAGGACGAGCAGGGAGAGCGCAAGAGCGAGGAAGAGATTTCGGTCGATCATTACTGCCTAGGGGACCGGGTCGAGGCCGCCGGGGTGGAGCGGATGGCAGCGAAGCACCCGCCGGGCGGCGAGGCCGACCCCGCGAACGGCGCCGTGCCGCTCGATCGCCTGGGCTGCGTAGTGCGAGCAGCTCGGCTCGAAGCGGCACGCGGGGCCAAGAAGGGGCGAGATCGCGATCTGGTAGAGGCGCAGCAGCCAGAGGATCCCGCCGCGAACGAGCGCCGCGACCTGCTCAGCCACGGCCCGGCCGCTCCGGCGCGAGAAGGGCCTCGAGCTCTCGCGCCAGCGTCGCATAGCGGGCAGTCGCTGCTCCCGATCGAGCGATCACTACGACGTCGAGGCCACGCGCACGCAGGCCCTCGGCCGTCCGAAACCACTCGCGGACTCGCCGCTTCACGCGGTTGCGCTCGACCGCGCATCCGACCTTTCGGCTCACCGTCAGACCAAGGCGGCTTCGGGCGCCGTCGCCCGGCGCCGCGAGCACCACGAATCGCGCACCGGCTCTGCGCCGTCCGCCAAGCGAAACTCGCTGGAACTCCTGCGATTTTCGCAGGCGATCGCGGCGCTGCAGGCGCCGGCTCGGGCCCTTCACGGCTACTTCGAGGGCGTCGTCACCGAGAGCCGCCTGCGACCCTTGGCTCTGCGGCGCGACAGGACCGCCCGGCCGCCCTTCGTCTTCATCCGGGCCCGGAAACCATGGACACGCCTGCGACGGATACGGCTCGGCTGATAGGTGCGCTTCATGACGCTCGATCTCCCGGAACGCTGCTCGCCAACCGATCACCAGCGCGCGGCCGCCAACGTGACGCTCGGACGGGGCTTTCGGAACGGCGGAAGCTACCCGTGGCCGATCGCGCCTGTCAAGCGAACGCGACTTTGCGACGAGCGCGACCCCGGCTCGAGGCTCGACCGTGATAACATGCGGTCGGGGTGTGCCACCGGACAGCAGCAGGGGTTTCTCGGGCGCGGCGCCGGACCGCCGACACGCCGGGAATCGTAGCTCGTTCGGCCCTTTCATGAAGTTCTCGACCGTTCGTCCGCTCTCTCCTCCATTTCTACTCTCTCCATTCTCCAAGAGAACGAGGAAGTCATGAAGCTCAGCATCACGAAGTCCGAGCTCGCGAAGGCCCTCGCGCGTGTTCAGAGCATCGCAGAGAAGCGCAACACGATGCCGATCCTCGCGAACGTTCTGATCGAGGCGGGCAAGGATTCACGAGGGGGCGAAGTGCGCGTATCGGCCACGGACCTCGAGGTGGGGATCACGGGTACTCATCCGAGTGACGTCGCGGCGGAGGGGAGCGTCACCGTCGGCGCACGGAAGTTCTTCGAGATCGTGCGCGAGCTGCCGGAAGAGGTGATCACTCTCGAGACGACGCCGAATTCGTATCTCGAGATCCACTGCCTGCGCTCCCGCTTCGTGCTCGCAGGAACGACCGGTGAGGAGTACCCGTCGTTGCCGGCTGCGTCGCCGGAGCAGTGCGTCCGGCTGCAGGCCGCGGTCCTCAGCAACATGATCGATCGAACGATGTATGCGGCCTCGAGCGACGAGACCCGGTACAACCTCAACGGCGTCTATCTCGAGGTGCTCGAGGCCGAGCAGCGCCTGCGCATGGTCGCGACCGACGGTCACCGCCTCGGCTACGCCGATCGGTCGTTCGGCGCCGAGGTCTCGAAGATCGTCAGCGGCGTGATCATTCCGAGAAAGGGAATGGCGGAGCTCAAGCGGCTCGTCGACGAAGACGACGCCGACGAGATCGATCTCGGCTTCGCGGCCAACAACGTCGTCGCCTCGACTCCCAGCGTGAAGCTCGTAATGCGGCTCATCGAGGGGGAGTTCCCGAACTACCGGCAGGTGCTGCCGAAGAGCGCGAAACACCGCGTTACGGTCGACGCCGAGGCGCTCGCGCACGTCCTTCGCCGGGTACAGATCCTCGCGATCGAGGGGGGCCGGGGAGTTCGCCTCCAGATCGCACCTGGCAAGCTGACGATTTCGGCGAAGAACCCGGAGCTCGGCGAGGCGCATGAAGAGATCGATCTCGACTACGCGGGCGAGACCGTCTCGATCGGGTTCAATGCCCGCTACCTCCTCGACTGCATCGGCGTCTTCGGGGCGAAGGAGGTCGAAATCGGCCTCGTCGACGACCTCTCCCCGGTGCAGATCCGGCCCACCGACGACACCGATACGCTCGCCGTCGTGATGCCGATGCGGCTCTGACCTCGCCTGCGAACCGGATTCGGAGCCTTTACCGGGATTTCCAACCGCGATACCCTCGAAGGGACCTGCGGATCGCGGCGTTCCCTCCTTGCCCGCGCCCCCATCCTGCCGCAGCGCGACGCTCGTCCGAGAAGGGAAAAGACCGCTTCGTGACTTCCGACACGAACTACACCGGCGACAAGATCCAGGTTCTCGAAGGTCTCGACGCGGTCCGCAAGCGCCCGGCGATGTACATCGGGACGACCGGTCCCGACGGCCTCCATCACCTCGTCTACGAGGTCGTCGACAACTCGATCGACGAGGCGCTCGCCGGCTTCTGTCACGAGATCTCGGTCACCATCCACGCCGACAACAGCGTCACCGTGACCGACGACGGGCGAGGCATCCCGGTCGACGAGCACTCGAAGATGAAGAAGCCGGCGGCGGAGGTCGTGATGACCGTCCTCCACGCGGGCGGGAAGTTCGACGACAGCAGCTACAAGGTGTCGGGCGGCCTTCACGGTGTCGGCGTCTCGGTCGTGAACGCGCTCTCGGAGGTGCTCCAGCTCGAGATCCGGCGCGACGGGAAGGTCTGGCGCCAGAGCTACCGGCGTGGCGTTCCGGAAGGCCCGCTCACCGCGGTCGGCACGACCGACAAGACCGGGACGAAGATCACGTTCCTGCCCGATCGCGAGATCTTCGCGTCGATCGAATTCTCTTTCGAGGTGCTGTCGCAGCGGCTGCGCGAGCTCTCGTTTCTCAATGCGGGAGTCCACGTCCGGATCCACGACGAGCGCAACGGCAAGGCCCACGACTTCCGCTACGAAGGCGGAATCGTCGACTTCGTGAAGCACCTCAACCACGCGAAGAAGCCGATTCACGAGCCGCCGATCCTCGTCTCCGGAACGCGGGAGTTCGAGGCGCGCAGCGGCCGGGTCTCCGTCGAGATCGAGATCGCCTTCCAGTACAACGAGTCGTACAACGAGGCCGTCTTCTCGTTCGCGAACAACATCAATACGGTCGAGGGCGGAACGCACCTCGTCGGCTTCCGCACGGCGCTCACGCGGAGCCTCAACCGCTACCTCGCGAGCCAGGCGAAGAACGGCAAGGGGCAGGTCGAGTCGCTCTCCGGGGACGACGCCCGCGAGGGCCTCACGGCCGTGATCTCGGTCAAGATCCCGCAGCCCGAGTTCGAAGGGCAGACCAAGGCGAAGCTCGGGACGACCGAGGTGAAGGGCCTGGTCGAAGCGCTCGTCTACGACCAGCTCGGCGCCTGGCTCGAGGAGAACCCGGCGGCGGCGAAGCTCGTCCTCGCCAAGGTGGTCGACGCCGCCCGGGCGCGAGCCGCCGCGCGCAAGGCGCGCGACCTCGCGCGGCGAAAGGGCGCGCTCGACAGCTACAGCCTTCCCGGGAAGCTGGCCGACTGCCAGGAGCGGGACCCGGCGCGCTGCGAGCTCTTCATCGTCGAGGGCGAGTCGGCCGGCGGATCGGCGAAGCAGGGCCGCCTGCGCGAGATCCAGGCCATCCTCGGCATCCGCGGCAAGATCCTCAACGTCGAGCGCGTCCGCGAAGACAAGATGCTCTCGAACCAGGAGATCCAGGCGCTCATCGCGGCGATCGGCTGCGGGATCGGCGAGGAGTTCGACGCCACCCGCGCCCGGTACCACAAGGTCGTCATCATGACCGACGCCGACGTCGACGGCAGTCACATCCGCACGCTGCTGCTGACCTTCTTCTACCGCCAGATGCGCGGCCTCATCGAACGCGGGTATCTCTACATCGCGCAGCCGCCGCTGTTCAAGGTCAAGCGCGGCAAGAGCGAGCGCTACGTGAAGGACGAGGCGGCGCTCGACGCCTACCTGCTCGACCTCGCGCTCGCGAGCCTCGACGTCTTCGCGAGCGGAAGCGACACGCCGCTCTCGGCCGAGTCGGTCCGCACGCTGCTCGGCGCCACCGGCGAGTACGAGCGCCTGCTGTCGCGGTTCGATCTGCGCCGCATCGACGGCCGCATCGTCGACGCCTGCATCTGGGCCGGCGCGCCGCGCGAGGCGGACCTGCACGACGAAGCGGCGCTTCGCGGCCGCGTGGCGCAGGCCCTCGATGCGCGGCTCACGACCAGCGCCCCCGAGGCGCTTCCGCTCGGCATCGACGTCGAGGACGACCCCGAGCACGGCGCTCGGCGCCTGGTCGTCTCGTCGCGCCGCGCGGGCGTCCTGTATCGCACGGTCTTCGACACCGACTTCGTGACCTCGCCCGAGTTCCAGCGTCTCGCCGATCTGCGCGAGCGGATGAGCCGATTCGGCGACGCTCCGTTCCGGCTCGCCGGGCGCGAGCGCACGCCCGATTCGCAGGCGGCGACGCACCAGGAGCTCCACGCGAAGGTGATCGAGGTCGGAAAGCGCGGGCTCTCGATCCAGCGCTACAAGGGCCTCGGCGAGATGAACCCGGACCAGCTCGCGCAGACGACCATGGACCCCGCGCGCCGGACACTCCTGCAGGTGATGGTGCAGGATGCGGTCGACGCCGACGAGGTCTTCACGACGCTGATGGGAGACGACGTCGAGCCGCGGCGCGACTTCATCGAGAAGAACGCGCTCGACGTGCAGAACCTCGACGTCTGAGAGGGGCCCCGCGCCGGCGGGGGGAGTTTTCAGGGTGGCCGACGAGCCGGTCGACGTGAAGGATCCCGAGGAGGAGCCCCGGGGAGAGGGCCCGGAGGGCGCGCCGCCGGCGCCTCCGTCGCCGCTGTTCCCCGTGAGCATCGAGGACGAGGTCCGCCGCTCGTTCCTCGACTACTCGATGTCGGTGATCGTGAGCCGCGCGCTTCCCGACGTGCGCGACGGCCTCAAGCCCGTTCATCGCCGCATCCTGTACGCGATGAACCAGGAAGGGCTGCTCTCGAACCGCAGCTACTCCAAGAGCGCCGGCGTCGTCGGCGAGGTGCTCAAGCACTATCACCCGCACGGCGACAGCGCGGTCTACGACGCGATGGTCCGCATGGTGCAGGACTTCTCGCTCCGCTATCCGCTGATCGACGGCCAGGGGAACTTCGGCTCGGTCGACGGAGACCCGGCCGCCGCGTACCGCTACACCGAGGCGCGGCTGACGCCGCTCGCCGAGGAGATCCTCCGCGACATCGACCGCGAGACGGTCGACTTCGTCCCGAACTTCGACGGCTCGATGGTCGAGCCGACGGTGCTCCCGACGCAGCTCCCGAACCTGCTCGCGAACGGGTCGGCGGGGATCGCCGTCGGCATGGCGACGAACGTGCCGCCGCACAACCTGCGCGAGCTCGTCGACGGCCTGGTTCTCGAGGCACGCAATCCGGACTGCACGCTCGACGACCTGATGGCGAAGATTCCGGGCCCCGATTTTCCGACCGGCGCCCTGATCTGCGGCACCAACGGCATCCGCGAGGCCTACGCCACCGGGCGCGGTCCGATCACCGTGCGCGCCCGGGCCGGCTTCGAAGAGCGCAAGGGCGGACTGCGGATCGTCGTCACGGAGATTCCGTATCTCGTCAACAAGGCGACGCTCCTCGAGCGCATCGCCGAGCTGGTCCGCGAAGGGCGGATCGAGGGCATCACCGACCTTCGCGACGAGTCGAACCGCCAGGGCATGCGGATCGTGATCGAGCTGAAGCGCGACGCGCCCGAAGACGTGATCCTCAACCAGCTCTACAAGCAGACGGCGCTGCAGACGACGTTCGGCGTCAACATGCTCGCGCTCGTGAGCGGCAGGCCGCAGCTCCTCTCGCTCAAGGAGGCGCTGCGTCACTTCCTCGACTTCCGGCGGGCGGTCGTCGCGCGGCGCGCCGCGTTCGACCTCGCGCAGGCCGAGGCGCGGGCGCACCTGCTCGAAGGCTTCGCGATCGCCCTCGATCACCTCGACGAGGTGATCGCGATCATCCGTGCGTCGTCGGATGCCGCCGCCGCGCGCGACCAGCTCATGACGCGCTTCGGCCTCTCGGAGCGGCAGGCGCAGGCGATCCTCGACATGCGGCTGCGGGCGCTCACGGCGCTCGAGCGCCAGAAGATCCTCGACGAGCTGGCCGAGGTGCGCGCGAAGATCGCCGAGCTGCGCGAGCTGCTCGCGAGCGATGCGAAGATCCTCGACGTCGTCGTCTCCGAGCTCGAGCAGATCCGCGAGCGCTTCGGAGACGACCGGCGCACCGAGATCGCCGGGCCGCTCGAGGATTTCACGACCGAAGACCTCATCCCCGACGAGGACATGGTCGTGACGCTCTCGCACGGCGGGTACATCAAGCGCAACCCGATCCACGCGTACCGCGCGCAGCGCCGCGGCGGCAAGGGCGTGATGGGTATGGAGACGCGCGAAGAGGACTTCGTCGAGCACCTCTTCATCGCGTCGACCCACGCCTACATCCTGTTCTTCACGAACCGCGGGCGAGCGCACTGGCTGCGGGTCTGGGAGCTGCCGCAGCTCGGCCGCGCCGCGAAGGGCAAGGCGATCGTGAACGTGCTGCAGCTCGCCGAGGGCGAGCGCGTGCAGGCGCTGCTTCCGGTGCGCAGCTTCGAGGAGCAGGGATTCGTGACGCTCTGCACGCGGCAGGGCGTGATCAAGAAGACCGATCTGCAGGCCTACTCGAACCCGCGGCGCGGCGGGATCATCGCGATCAACCTCGAAGACGGCGACGAGGTGATCTCCGCGCGCCGGACGAACGGGCAGCAGGAGGTGCTGATCGCGACGAAGAACGGCAAGTCGATCCGCTTCGGCGAGTCGCAGGTGCGCGCGATGGGCCGGACGGCGACGGGCGTGCGCGGCATCTCGCTGATCGAGGGCGACGCCGTCGTCGGCATGGAGATCCTCTCGCCGGGCGCGACCATCCTCACCGTGACCGAGCGCGGCTACGGCAAGCGAACCCCGCTCGAGGACTACCGGCTCCAGAACCGCGGTGGGCAGGGCATCATCACGATCCGCACCAGCGAGCGAAACGGCGCGGTGATCGGCGTCGCGCAGGTGATGGACGACGACGAGGTCATGCTCATCACCGACGGCGGCAAGGTGCTGCGCTGCCGCGTCTCGGGGATCTCGACGATGGGCCGCGTGACGCAGGGCGTGACGCTGATGGATCTCGATCCCGCCGAGCGCCTGGTCGCGATCGCGCGGCTCGCCGAGCACGACGACGCGACGGTCGCGCGCGGCGAGGGCGGTGCGTGAAGATCGTGTGCGCGGCGCCGGCGGCCGGCGGGCGGGGCGGGAGCGCGCGGGCGAGAAGCGGGCGCCCGCTCGCGCCGTGAAGACCGCCGCGTCGAAGCGCCTGTTCGCGCGCGCGCGCCGGCGGATCCCCGGCGGAGTCAACAGCCCCGTTCGCGCCTTCCAGGCCGTGGGCGGCACGCCGCGTTTCCTGGTTCGCGGCCGCGGCTGCCGCGTCTGGGACGCCGACGGCAACGCCTACATCGACTACGTCGGCTCGTGGGGGCCGCTCATCCTCGGCCACGCCGATCCGGGCGTGCTGCGCGCGGCGCGCGCGGCGATGGCGAACGGGACGAGCTTCGGCGCACCGACCGAGCTCGAGGTGCGGCTCGCAGAGGCGGTCGCCGCAGCGATGCCCGCGGTCGAGATGCTGCGGATGGTGAGCTCGGGCACCGAGGCGACGATGAGCGCGATCCGCCTCGCGCGCGCGGCGACCGGACGCGACCGCATCCTCAAGTTCGACGGCTGCTACCACGGCCACGCCGACTCGCTGCTCGTCGGGGCGGGAAGCGGCGTCGCGACGCTCGGCATCCCCGGCTCGCCCGGCGTTCCGAAGGCGATGACCGAGCTCACGGTGCAGGCGCCGTACAACGATCTCGCCGCCGCCGGGGAGGCGATCGCGCGCTGGGGCCGCGACCTCGCTGCGATTCTCGTCG
This sequence comes from Myxococcota bacterium, assembly GCA_041912475.1. GTDB lineage: Bacteria > Myxococcota_A > UBA9160 > UBA9160 > UBA9160 > MYXO. Next base: position 17,885 of record JAYRMX010000298.1, on the reverse strand, counting down.
AGCCCGTCGCGGGCAACATGGGCTGCGTCCCTCCGGTGCCCGGGTTCCTCGAAGGCCTTCGCGCGCTGTGCGACCGCAGCGGGGCGCTGCTCGTCTTCGACGAGGTGATGACCGGGTTCCGTGTCGCCCGCGGCGGCGCGCAGGCGCTCTACGGCGTTCGGCCCGATCTCACCTGCCTCGGCAAAGTGGTGGGCGGCGGGTTTCCGGCGGCCGCGTACGGCGGGCGGCGCGATCTCATGGAGCGCGTCGCTCCGGCCGGCGACGTCTACCAGGCCGGAACGCTCTCGGGGAACCCGGTCGCGATGGCCGCCGGGCTCGCCACGCTCGACCGCATCGCGAAGCCGGGCGTCTACGATCGGCTCGGCGCGACGGCGAAGGCGCTCACGGACGGCCTCGCCGAGATCGCCGCGCGCCGCGGCGTCGAGCTCACGACCGCCGCCGTCGGCGGCATGTTCGGCTTCTTCTTCCACGCGGGTCCGGTGCGGAGCTTCGAAGACGCGAAGAAGAGCCACGTCCCGCGCTTCCGGCGCTTCTTCGCAGCGATGCTGGACCGCGGCGTGTATCTCGCGCCGTCGGCCTTCGAAGCCGGCTTCGTGTCGCTCGCGCACCGCGCCGCCGACGTCGCCGCGACGCTCGACGCGGCCGACGCCGCGATGAAGGCGGCGGCAAGGGTCGGCTGACGGCGGAGCAAGGCCGGGGCCGCCGCAGGGCGAGAAGGTGAGCCGCGGCGGCCGGGTCCGTTGAGGCTCCCGCCTCCGTCCGCTAGGCTGCGCGCGCCTTACGGGAGGCCCGGCTGCGGCCGGGCGCCCGCGGGGTGGCGCGCGGAGGCGCGAACCCCCTGAAGGATCCGAAACGCGAGCAGCCGGGAGGCGAGAAAGACCGGGGTCCGGAAGGGGACTCCGCGCAGCGGCGCATGGCCGCCGCATACCAGGGGGCCGTCGAATCGGTGTTCGCGTTCCTCCTGCCGAGCCTGCTCGGCTGGTGGATCGACGGAAAGCTCGGCACCTCCCCCGCCTTCCTGCTGATCGGGCTCGTTCTCGGGTTTGCAGCATTCTTCGTGCGTCTCTGGCGAATGCGTGACCTCATGTCGGGGCCGCGGGGCGAGGGACCAGGGCCTCCGGAGTCGAGTTGATCGCCGCGCTGGCGCTGCATCCGATGGAACGCCTCAATCTCGGCATCTCGGCCGGCGCTCTCGCCGTGTCGCTGGCCGTCGCGCCGCCCCTCTTCTCGGGAAGCCTCGCGCTCGGCGTTGCCCTCGAGGCCGTGAACTTCCGCGCGCTTCGCGTCTCGTCGGCCCGCCTCTTCGCCGGCGAGCTCGGCGGCGGCCGTGCCTGGACGCTGCTCTTCGCGATGCGCCTCGTCGTGCTGCTCGGCAGCATGGGCATCGCGCTCGCGGCGGGCGCCCATCCGCTCGGCCTGCTGATCGGCGTCTCGACGATCGTTCCCGCCGCACTGATCGGCGCCTGGTGGATGCGGCCGCCGATCGACCCCGCGGCGCCCTGCCTCGCACCCGACGACCCGAGCTGGGAGCTGTACAGCGTCTGGCGCGCGGCGGACCGCGAGCCCGCCGGGGAGGACGAGGCGTGAGCGTCTACAACCTGCTCTACCACACGCTCCACGTCTCCTGGGTCTTGCAGGCGGCGCTGCTCGCGATCGCGATCCTCGTCGGCCTCGGCTTCGCCGTTCGCCGCCGGCTCGCCGCTCCGGACGGCGGCCTGCTCCCGGACGACGGCATCACGGTGCGCAACATGGTCGAGGTCGTCGTCGAGGGCCTCGCGAGCCTCGGGCATCAGACGATCGGCCACGAGTACCGCAAGTTCTTCCCGCTCGTCGGCGCGATCTTCTTCTTCATCCTGATCTCGAACCTGCTCGGCCTCGTCCCGGGCGTGGGCGGCGCGAGCTCCGACATCAACACGGGCCTCGCCTGGGCGATCATCGTCTTCTGCGTCTACTGGGGCGCCGGGATCAAGAAGAAGGGCCTGCACTACTTCGACCACTTCATGGGGCCGCCCTTCGAGGTGAACCTCTTCGGGCAGACACGGCACCTGCGCCTCATGGCGCCGCTGCTCTTCCCGATCGAGCTGGTCCTCGACGCCGCGCGGATCGCTACGCTGTCGATTCGTCTTCTTGCGAACATGTTCGCGGATCACACGGTCGTCGCGATCTGGTACGGACTCGTTCCGATCGTGATCCCCGCCGTCTTCATGGGCCTCGGCGTCGTGATCTCGGTGATCCAGGCCTTCGTCTTCTCGCTGCTCTCGATGATCTACATCGGTCTTGCGATCGAGGACCACCACTAGGGCGGCCTCGACCCGGCCATTTTTCTCCAGGAAAGGAACGTCATGCGGAATCTCGGCAAGCTTCTCGTCTTCACCCTGCTCGCGACCCTCGTCCCGATGGCCGCGTTCGCGCAGGAAGCCGGCGGCCACGGCGGCGCGTCGAACTGGGGGCCGGCCCTCGGCGCAGGCATCGCCTTCGGCCTCGCAGCGCTCGGCTGCGGCCTCGGCCAGGGCCTCACCGCGAGCAACACGACCGCGGGCATCGCGCGCAACCCGGGTGCGGCGGGCGCGATGAACACGCCGTTCATTCTCGGCATGGCGCTCATCGAGTCGATCGCGCTGGTCGGCTTCGTGACGGCGTTCCTCCTGATCGGCCGGATCTAGTCGTGACGGCTGGAGGCGCGAGCGGAGCGCGCGCTCCGCTCGCGCCTCCGCTGTGGCCGCCGATCCGGTGCGCCGAGTGAGACGCCGGGCAGGAGCTCGATCCGGGCCTCACCCCGTCATTGTTCCCGGTTCGAACACTTGCTCCCGCCCGGCGCCTCGGATCCCGCGAGCCCCCGGTCCCGTTAGAGGGGCGGAAGCGGGATACGCCCGAGGGCGCTGCCCGATGCAGTCGCAAGCCGCATGCCACGGCCTCGCCGCAGCGGAGGCGGTTCGAAATCTCGGGATTTCGCGGACTTGCCCGCGCCGCCGCGCGCGCGCCCGCGGCGCGCGTGAACCGCGCTCCTTCACGGCCGCGTGAAGCGCGGGCGCCTCGTCGCATTCGAGGGCCTCGACGGCAGCGGCAAGTCGACGCAGCTCGAGCGGCAGGCCGCGCGGCTTCGCGCGGCCGGCCACGACGTCGTCGCGACGCGCGAGCCGACGCCGGGCCCGAACGGCCGGCGCATCCGTGAGCTGGCCGCGGCCGGAGAGCGCGCGCCGGCGCCGGACGAGCTCGCGCTCTTCGTCGCCGACCGCCGCGAGCACGTCGCGGAGGTGATCGCTCCCGCGCTCGCGCGCGGCGCGCTGGTCCTCACCGACCGCTACTTCCTCTCGACCGTCGCCTACCAGGGTGCCCGCGGCCTCGACCCCGAGCGCCTGCTGCGCGAGAGCGAGGCCGAGTTTCCGCTCCCGGACCTCGCGCTCCTGTTCGACCTCGATCCGCCGCTGTGCGGCGCGCGTCTTCGCGCGCGCGGCGGCGCACCGGAGGAGGCTTTCGAGCGGCTCGACCGGCTCGAGCGCGTGGCGCAGGTCTTCGCCGGCCTTCGCCGCCCGTATCTCGTTCGCATCGACGCGCGCGGCGGCGTCGGCGAGGTGGGCGCGCGCGTCGACGCCGTGCTCGCGGAGCGGCTCGGCGTCGGCTGACGCGTCAGCGCTCTCCCGCGTCGGCCCAGGCGTAGATCGCCGAGCGAACGGCCCGCACGAAGCGCTCGTCGAGAAACGGCGCGAACGTGAGAAAGCTCTGCAGCGCGCCCTCGACGATGTCGCGCCGCTCGATGCTGGCGCGCGGGCGTGCGGTCGTCACGAAGTTGAGCCAGCTCATCCAGAGGATCACGGCGTTGGCCGCGACGCGCTCGATGTCGTCGTGGAAGTCACCGAGGTCCATGTGACCCTGCGCGAGCAGGCGGCGGAAGAGCGTCACGAAGTGCTCGATCACCCAGCCGTGCAGGCGGCGATACTGCCGGGCGAGCAGCGGATCGCGCGCGAGCAGCTCGCTCCGCTCCCGGAAGAAGAAGCGGTACTCCCAGAGGGCGCGCGCGCCCGTGATGTGATGGGCGCCGAGGTCCTCGGCCGCAATCGGTGTCGCGTCGGGCAGCGTGAGCGCCGCGTGCACGGCGTCGGCGATGCGCGGGAAGATCGCGCGGATGATCTCTTCCTTGTTTCGGTAGTGGTAGTAGAGGTTTCCGGGGCTGATCGAGAGGTGCGCCGCGATGTGATTCGTCGTGACGCTCCGCACCCCGTCCTCGTTGAACAGGGCGAGGCTCGCGGCGACGATGCGCTCGCGGTTTCCCGTCCGGGCCTTGCGGCCGCCGTCGATTCTCGTTGACAACGCCATTCGCCGAGAGTATAAGCTCTAGCGTCTAGAGTAAATGCTCTCATGCGGCCGGAGAGCGGCCGCGCGGAGGAGACGCGATGGCTGCCGTTCGTCGTGACGCAGGGCGCACCCGGGGCGCCTGGGCCGACCGGTACCGCGAGCGCTGGAGCTGGGACAGCGTCACGTTCGGCAGCCACTCGGTGGACTGCTACCCGGGCGGCTGTGCGTGGCACGTCTTCGTGAAGGACGGAAAGGTCGTCCGCGAGGAGCAGGCGAGCCTGCACACGCCCGTCGAGCCCGGCGTCCCGGACATGAACCCGATGGGCTGCCAGAAGGGCGCCTGCTGGAGCCACTGCCACTACTCGCCCGACCGCGTGACGCAGCCCCTTCGGCGCACCGGCGAGCGAGGCGAAGGCAAGTTCGAGCCCGTCTCGTGGGACGAGGCGCTCACCGACATCGCCGACCGCATGCTCGACGCCATCGCGGAGGAAGGCCCCGAGTCGGTGATCACGCTGCTCACGCCCGAGGTCGGCGCGATGCCGGCGCGCTACTTCGCGACGCTGCTCGGCACGCCGACCACCGACGGCAACGCCGAGTTCCAGGACTTCAGCCCGGGCTGGCACCTCACGTGGGGCGTCTACAACCCGACGTCGAGCATGGACGACTGGTTCCTCGCCGAGCTGACGCTCATCTGGCACGCGAATCCCGTCTACACGAACATCCACTGGTACCACTACGTCGCCGAGTCGCGGTACAACGGCGGCGAGGTCGTGACGATCTCGCCGGACTACAGCCCGTCCGCGATCCACGCCGATCACCACCAGCCGATCCGCATCGGGACCGACGCCGCGCTCGCGCTCGCGATGTGCAAGGTGATCATCGACGGCGGCCTCTACCAGAAGCAGTTCGTCCAGGAGCAGACCGACCTGCCGCTGCTGGTCCGAAAGGACACCGGGCGTTTCCTGCGCGCCAGCGACGTCGAGGCCGGCGCCCGCGACGACCAGTTCTTCTGGTGGGACACGCTCACGAACACGCTCGCGCCGGCCCCGCGCCACACCCTCGCGATGACGGGAGTCGACGCCGCGCTCGAAGGCGCCTTCGAGGTCGCGCTCGGCGACGGCAGCCGGGTCGCCGTCGAGCCCGTCTTCGCGCGGCTGCGGCGGCACCTGCTCGACTACACCCCCGAGAAGGCGGGCGCGATCTGCGAGATCCACCCCGACAACATCCGCAAGCTCGCGCGGAAGGTTGCAACACGGAAGACCAAGATCTTCATCGGCTGGAACTCCGGGAAGTACTACCACGGCGACCTCATGGAGCGCGCGATGGCGCTTCTGCTCGGCCTCACGGGCAACTGGGGCAAGAAGGGAACCGGGACGCGCTCGTGGGCCGTGATCGGGCTCGACGGAAACTCGCTCATGCACCGCAAGGAGGGCCCCGGGCAGGAGGAGGCGCAGAAGCTCATCTCCGGAATGATCGCGATGCGCCGGCTCGCCGCAGCCGGGGATCCGTCGATGACGAACGAGATGATCCAGAACCGGGTCGCCGAGCGCGCGGTCGAGATCGGCGGCCTCGGCAACACGATGCCGCCCGTCTTCCTCTGGTATCACCAGTACGGCTACAAGGAGCGCTGGGACGACCCCGAGAACAACGACCCCGGCATGAAGCGCAGCTTCAGCGAGTACCTGCGCGAGGCCGTCGACAAGGGCTGGTGGGACCCGAGCTACGCGAAGGCGTACGAAACCATCCGGCCCCGCGTCCTCTTCGAGGCCGGCGGAAACCTGCTGCGGCGCCAGCGCGGCGGCCAGAACCTGCTGCTGAAGACGCTCTGGCCGAAGCTCGATCTCATCGTCTCGGTCGACCACCGCATCACGACGACGGGGCTGCACTCCGACTACATCCTGCCGTCGGCGCAGCACTACGAGAAGCTCGGCAACAGCATGCCGTCGGTCCACCACCTCAACTACGTGCTCTGCGACCGCGCGACGGCGCCCGCGGGAGACTCGCTTCCCGACGTCGAGATCGGCCTGCGTCTGCTCGAGAAGATCGAGCAGCGCGCGAAGGCCCGCGGGATGAAGGAGTTCGAGGACGCCAAGGGCAACGTCCGCAGCCTCGAGAACCTCGTGCAGCGCGCGACCCTCGGCGGTGCGGTGCGCGACGAGGAGAAGCGCTTCGACGAGAGCGTCCGCGACATGTCGGTCTACGGCGTGCTGCCGAAGGGAACGACGCTCGAGACGCTGCGCCGCAAGGGACAGGTGCGGTTCACGGGCTGGGGCATGGTGGGCCACGGCGTCTCGCAGGCGTCGACGCTGCGGCCCGACGAGGTGCACAACCCGATGCGCTGGCACACCGAGGAGAAGGTTCCGTACGACACGCTCGTTCGGCGGGCGCAGTACTACATCGACCACGAGTGGTTCCTCGAGGCCGGCGAGGAGCTGCCGACCCACAAGGAGCCGCCGGCGCACGGCGGCAAGGGCCGGCGCTTCCAGCTCACGAGCGGGCACAACCGCTGGAGCATCCACTCGATGAACATGACGAACAACATCATCCTCAACACGCACCGCGGCGAGCCGTTCGTGTTCATCAACGACCGCGACGCGGAGAGCCTCGGAATCGCGAACGGCGACCGCGTGCGGCTCGTGAGCAACGACGGCGACTGCCGGCTCGCGGCGAAGGTGACGCCCGCGTGCCGGCCCGGGCAGGTGATCCTGTACAACGGCTTCGAGCCGTACATGCACGAGCGCTGGCGAAGCCAGTCCGACCTCGAGGCGGGCCACGTGAAACACCTCGGGATGGTGGGCGGCTACGGCCACCTCCAGTACCGCGTGTTCTCGTGGCAGCCGATTCCCGCGGACCGCGCCGTCCGCGTCGACGTGGAGAGGATTTCGTGATGCAGACCGGAGACACGACCCGCGGCGGCGGTGCACACGGCGGGCCGCAGCTCGCCTGGGTCTTCGACCTCAACAAGTGCATCGGCTGTCAGACCTGCTCGGTCGCGTGCAAGGTGCTCTGGAACGACGGCGAAGACGGCGCTGCGCATCAGTGGTGGATGACGGTCAACACGAGCCCGGGCGCCGGCACGCCGCGCGGCTGGGAGCGGATGGGCGGCGGCTACGACGCCGACGGGCGCCTTCGGCTCGGGCAGCTTCCGACGCCCGACGAGTTCGGCGGCGGCTGGGACTACAACTACGACCGCGTGCTCCGCGGCGGCGGCGGGAGCGGCGTGCACCTCGAGAAGACGGCCGGGAGCGCGAGCTGGGGAATGAACTGGGACGAGGACGAGGGCGGAGGCCAGTTCCCGAACGCGTACATGTTCTACCTGCCGAGGCTGTGCAACCACTGCACGAAGCCGCCGTGCGTCGAGGCCTGCACCAACGGCGCCATGTTCAAGCGCGACGAGGACGGCCTCGTGCTGCGAGACGAGGATGCGTGCCGCGGCGCGCAGCGCTGCGCGCGCGCGTGCCCGTACAAGAAGATCTACTTCAACGCGGCGCGCGGAACGAGCCAGCACTGCATCGGCTGCTTTCCGCGCATCGACAAGGGCGTCGCGCCGGCGTGCGTGCGGCAGTGCCCGGGCCGTGCGGCGTTCGTCGGCTTCCTCGACGACGAGAAGAGCTGGCCGCACCGGCTCGTCAAGCAGTGGAAGGTCGCGCTCCCGCTGCACCCCGAGTACGGCACCGAGCCGAACGTCTTCTACGTGCCGCCGCTCGCGCCGGCGCCGCTGCGCGAGGACGGGAGCTACGACGAGGACGGCGACCGCATCCCGCCGCGGCTGCTCGAGGAGATGTTCGGCCCTGCGGTGCACGGCGCGCTCGACGTGCTGCGAACCGAGCTCGAGGCGAAGCGCCGCGGCCGCCGCTCCGAGCTGATGGACACGCTCATCCTGTACCGCTGGCAGGATGCGCTCGGCCAGCTCGACCGCGACCCGGCGAGCATCGTTCCGTAGCGGGCGGAGGCTCGGCATCGCGGTCGCGGGTCCGCGCATCGACGCTGCGGGCCCGGGCGCCGGGGATCGCCCGCGAACGGCCTCGATCGCCGGAGGTCAGTCCGCCGCGGGCTGCGCAGGCTTCGAGAACGCGTCGAGCACGCGCCTTGCGCTGCTCGGGTCGAGCACGAGCGCGCCGTGCCCGAAATCCGGAGCTTCGATGCTCTCGACGACGACGGCGCCCTGCTCTCTCAGCCACGCGGCGGTGCGCCGCATGGCCGGGATCCCGTCGCGGTCCGGACGCGGGTCTCGTCCGCCGGCCGCGGTGATCCAGCGCGTTCCCTCGAGCGGATGGTCGCCGTACGCGCCGGCGGCGATCGCACGCGTCGGCGGATAGTCGAGCCCCACGCCGCCCGAGCTCGCCACGCACAGCGAGAAGTACTTCCTGCCGCGTCCCGCATCGAGCGCCGCGATGGCGTACGAGTTGGCCGACCCGCGGCTGAAGCCGTGGAGCATCACCGCTCCCGCGCGCACGCCGAGCCTTCGCAGCGCGAGGTCGATCTCGCGGTAGACCTCTTCGGGCGTGTAGTACGAATCGCGCGAGTTGCCCGCGCCGAGCCACCACTGCACGGAGACGAGCCCGATGTCGCGGCCTGCGAGATGCCGCGACCAGAGGGCGAGGTCGTCGGTGGCGAAGCCTTCCTGACCGGGCAGCGAGACGATCCACTGTCCGGGCGAAGCGGCTGCGCCGGTCGCACGCCAGACGAGGAGAAAGCTCCGGCCGTCGGACGTCGGGACGATCTGCGGGCCGAGCTTCGCGCTCGTGGCGAAGAACTTGCCCGCCTTCGCCTTCTCGTAGAGCTGCGCCGCCTCGCCCGTGAGCGGCGTTCCGGCGTGCGCGGCGTGCGCCGTCGCGAGCGCGGCCGCGAGGAGACTCGAGCCGAACAGACGCATGGCGACGGCTCGCACGTCAGCGCCGGCGCGGCGCCACCTGGTGCCGCCACGACCACAGCGGGCCGAGCCGCCCCTCGTAGATCTCGGAGAGCTCGAAGCGGTGGACCGATCGGCACGCGTGGCACGCCTCGCCGGCAGGGCCCGCGAGATCGCGCAGGCGCGGGCTCGCAAAGATCTCGCGCAGAGGCCTGCGGCGAACGTTGTCGACGGGCTCGCGGCCCCAGTGCATGCAGTCGATCACGTCTCCGTTGGCCTCGATCGGCACGATGAACTTCGGCCAGTGGCAGTGGTACACGAGCGGCAGGTGCTGCATGTGCGCGACGAACGACCGTGAGTTCACGATCGGATGGCCGCGCTCACGGAGCGACTCCACGTGCGCGTACGCCGCGGCGAGGGCTTCGTCGTCGGGGTTGAACGCCGCGAGATCGGTCTCGCCGTCCGCCGTCGGATCGACACGCATCGGGTTCACGACCAGTCCCGCGCCCCACTTGCTGGCGAGCTCGGCCATCGCCGTGAGCGTCGCCGCATCGCAGTTGCGCTGCAGGAGCGTGAGGTTGAGCACGAGCCCGGTCCGCGGATGGCGCTCGCGAAGGCGCGGGACGGCGTCGGAGATCCGCGCCCAGAGTCCCGGAACGCCGCGGATCTCGTCGTGCAGCTCGGACGGGTGATCGACCGAGATGCAGAGCTGGTCGAGGTGCGGCGCGACGGCGTCCATCTTCCGTGCGAGCAGGACGCCGTTGGTGACCATGTTCGTGAGAAAGCCGAGCGACTTCGCGTGGCCGAGCAGCGCGCCGATGTCCGAGCGCAGGAGCGGCTCGCCGCCCCAGAGCGAGAGCGCGACGAGGCCCGCGTCCCACGCCTGCGTGTAGAGATCGCGGATCTCGTCACCGCTCAGCTCGCCGCGTCCGTCGTAGAAGTCGGGGTTCCACGCGCAGAAGCCGCAGCGCGCGTTGCAGCGTGCGGTGACGGCGTGGATCAGTTGCAGCGGCCCCTGCCAGCGGCCCCGCTTCGTGCGAACGAGCCAGCGCCCGACGCGGGCGGTGCGGCGTGCGGCGAGCCGGGTGTTCTCGATCACGCGGCCTCCTCACGCGCGTGGCGTCCCGCTCGCGTTGCGCGGAGCGCGAAGAAGAAGAGGTCCGTGTGCGTGACGCCGCCGAGGCCGAGGAGAAGGCCTTCGCCGACGGGCTTCACTTCGTCGTAGAGGAGCGTGCGGACGAAGGATGGCAGGCGCGAGGCGTCGTAGTGCATCGCGAGTGTGTCGGTGCGCCGCCAGCGCGACGGTGCGGCGCGAAGATCGAAGCGCCCGGCGCGCAGCGCGCCGCCGGCGAGCCCCCAGACGCGCCGGTCGAAGTCGACGACGAACGGGAGCGCCGCGAAGCCGACCGCGACGGCCGAGCGCAGCACGAGCCCGCAGCGCTCCCAGCCGGCGGTGCGCGCAAGGAAGGTTCCCGCGTAGCGCCCGCTCGGCGCTTCGGACGCCGCTGGCCCGGCGTAGAGCCGCTCGAGGTCGGCGAGCGAGGCGCTGCGCAGCGCGCCGATCCGGTGGTCGAGATCCGGCGGCATCGTCTCCTCGGTCACGGTGCAGGAGCGCGCCGCACCACGGCCGTCGGCGCGGCGCCCGTCCCGACCTCGGATCGACTCGTGGGCCACGGCCCGAGACTGCCGCAGGAAGGCGCCGTCCGCCCGAGGCGCCCGGTGGCGGAGCTCAGGCCGGCGCCCTCACCGGTGCGAACCGCCACGCGCCGCCGGCGGCCTCGACGCGCCCGGCCGGCTGCGTCGCGAAGTGCGTACCGAACACCAGCGCGCCGCTGTTCGCGGCGCGCGCCAGCACGCTGCGGCGCGTGGCGCGCGCGAGGTCCGCGTCGTGATCTCCGACCTCCGCCCACCCCGGCTCGGCGCACTGCACCGGATGGTGCAGGAAGTCGCCCGTTACGAGCGCCGTCTCGCCGTTCGAGACGATCCACAGAGAGACATGCCCCGGTGTATGCCCCGTCGTCGGCTCGAGGCGAAGGCCGTCGCCGAGATCCGCATCCTCCGCGACCACGTCGGCGAGCCCGGCGTCGAGAATCGGCGCCACCGAGTCTTCCCAGACGCCGTCGATTCCCGGATTCCCGCCCGCGCGGCACCAGTCGAGCTCGCGCTGCGTGTAGAGGTGACGCGCGCGCGGGAAGGTCGGCACCCACGCGCCTGCTTCGAGCCGCGTGTCCCACCCGACGTGGTCGGCGTGCAGATGCGTGTGAACGACGGTGTCGATCGCAGCGGCGTCGAAGCCGGCCTGCGCGAACCGCTCGAGGAAGGGCCAGGTGCGCTGGTTCCAGAACGGAAGCGCGCGCGTCTTGCCGTTGCCGACGCACGGGTCGACCAGCACGCGGCGGCGCCCCGCCTCGATCACGAAGGCCTGCACGCGGAGGGTGATTCTTCCCCGGTCGTCCGCGTAGTCGGGAACGAGCCAGCCGTGCCGCGCCACCGCCTCCGCACTCGCCTCGGGGAAGAAGAGCTCCGGCGGAATGTGCCGGGTCTCGTCCTCGAGGACGCTCGTCACCGTGCAGTCTCCGACCTGCCAGCGCTGGATGCTCATGGCGCCATCTTCTCACGACCCGGGGCCGCGTTCGAGCCGCATGCAGCCGCGCTAGATGCGCGGACGAACCGCCGCGACGAAGGCTTCGAGATCGCCAAGCCGGTTCTCGGCCGCATCCTGCACGATGCCGGGGTCCACCTCGGAATACCCGTGCACGAGGAGGTTGCGAAATCCGGCCATTCGGCGCAGCGCGTCGCACAGAGCAGGGCCGATCCAGCCGCTGCGTTCGAGCAGGTCGACGAGCTCACGATCCGTCACGCGGTCTGCTCGCCCAGACGGCGGTACCGGCGGAGAAACGGAAGCAGATCGAAATACTCGTTCCGGGAACGAACCTCGAACCGGATTCGCGCACTGCGGTCGGCCTCCGAAAGCAGGACCGAATCCCGCAGAACGGCGTGCACCAGATCCACCGGAGCGAGCTCGAGAGCCACGACCTGCACGGTCCGCCCGAGCCGGCGCTCGAGGTCACCCTCGATGCGCAGCGCTTCGTCCTGGAGTGCAGGAGGCTCGCCCGCTCCCAGGAGCACCGCGACATCCACGTCGCTCTCGGGCCCTGCGCTGCCGCGCGCCACGCTGCCGTAGAGATAGGCGGCCCGCACCGCCGGCTGCGACCCGAGGTAGTCGCGCAGCACCTTCACGATGGGATCCTGCTCCACGAGGGCCTCCGCGAGGACACGCCATCGCAGCTCGACGACTGCGCCCGAAGCTCGCCCGCAAGCCTTCGACTCTGCCGGCGCTGCGCCTTCCTGAGACGTGGCGAGCCCGCGGTTCCCGAGTTCCTACGCCGCGCCGCCGTCCGAGCTCTGGCTCGCGGGCGGCCGCTCCTGGCCGGCGCCGCGACGCTCGCGCGCGAGGAGCAAGACTCCGATCGCGACCGAAATCGCCGCGGGCGCGAGCCACACCCCCGGCGTGCGATCGCCCGCTGCGTTGAAGCCGGGGATCGGGACGAGCTCGGCGAGCTGCGCCGAGAGCACGCCCGCCGCGGAGATCGCCATCGACAGCAGGATCGGCGCGAGCAGCGACCGCGACGCGAGCCGCACATAGCCGAGTGCGAGACCGATCGCGAGCGAGCCGAGCGTGGCGGAGACCCAGCCCGCGGGAGTCGCGACGAGATTGCCGTGGCCGAGGGCGTAGAGGATCGCCGCGCCGAGGATGCCGCGTCGCGCGCCGCCGAGCGCGACGAGCCCCTGCTGGATGACGCCGCGGAAGAAGAACTCCTCGACGACCGGCGCGAGCCCCACCAGAACGATCGCCGCCTCGACCGCGAACAGGCCCGTCGTCAGCTCCTGCGCGCCCTGCCCGCCCTCGCCCGGCTGCGCCGCATCGGCCGCCGGCAGCAGCGCGCGCACCACGTTGTCGAGCTCGCTCACGAGCAGCACCAGCGGGACGAGGAGCACGAGCGCGAAGACGAGCCGCGGTGCGAACCCGCGCAGGCCGATGCGCTCGGCCTGCGGCGGCGGCACGCGCCGCGCGGCGAGCGTTCCCGTGACGCCGAGCCCGATCGCGAGCCCGAGGCCGAGCGCCGTGATGGGCCCGAGGTCGCCGACGAAGCCGCCGATCACGAGCGCGGTGAGCAGCCAGCTTCCGACCGTCAGCCACACGGCCGCCCCCGGCCCCGGAAACGGCGCAGACTCCTTCACGCGCGCAGCACCGCGGCGAGCGCGCGGCCGGTGTGGCTCGCGGCGACGCGCGCCACGTCTTCGGGCGTTCCCTCGGCCACGATCGCGCCGCCCGCGGCGCCGCCGTCGGGGCCGAGATCGACGACGTAGTCGGCGCTCTTGATGACGTCGAGATGGTGCTCGATCACGACCACGGTGTTCCCGAGCGCGACGAGCCGCTGCAGCAGCTCGATCAGCTTCTCGACGTCGGCGAAGTGCAGGCCGGTCGTCGGCTCGTCGAGAAGGTAGAGCGTCCTTCCGGCGCCGCGCCGCGAGAGCTCGCGCGAGAGCTTGATGCGCTGTGCCTCGCCGCCCGAGAGCGTCGTCGCCGGCTGGCCGAGGTGCAGGTAGCCGAGGCCGACGTCGGCGAGTGTCTGGAGCGTCCGGCGCACGGCGGGGACGTTCTCGAAGAAGCCGAGCGCTTCCTCGACGGGCATCTCGAGCACCTCGGCGATGGTCTTGCCCTTGAACCGGATCTCGAGCGTCTCGCGGTTGTAGCGCCGCCCGCCGCAGACCTCGCACGTGACGAACAGATCGGGAAGGAAGCTCATCTCGACGCGCAGCATGCCGTCGCCTTCGCACGACTCGCAGCGGCCGCCCTTCACGTTGAACGAGAAGCGCCCGGGCCCGTAGCCGCGAACGCGCGCCTCGGGGACGCGTGCGAAGAGCGCGCGGATGTCGTCGAAGATCCCGGTGTAGGTGGCCGGGTTGCTGCGCGGCGTTCGGCCGCCCGGCGCCTGGTCGACGTCGACCACCTTGCCGAGCTGCCCGGCGCCGCGCAGCTCGGCGAAGCGGCCGGGCGGTGCGAGCGCGCCGTGGAGCTGCCGGGCGAGCGCGCGGTGCAGGATGTCGTTCACGAGCGTCGACTTGCCGGAGCCCGAGACGCCCGTCACCACGGTGAACAGGCCGAGCGGAACGCGCAGCGTCACGTCGCGCAGGTTGTGCTCACGGCATCCGGTGACGGTGAGCCAGCGCGCGGGATCGGGCGATCTCCGCTCGGGCACCCGAATCGCGCGCGCTCCGCGCAGGTACGCGCCGGTGAGCGACCGCGGGTCGGCCTCGATCTCGCGGGGCGATCCCTCGGCGACGACCTCGCCGCCACGAACGCCGGCACCGGGGCCCATGTCGATCACCCAGTCGGCGCGGCGGATCGTCGCCTCGTCGTGCTCGACGACGATCACCGAGTTTCCGCTGTCGCGAAGCCGCAGCAGGCTCTGCAGCAGCCGCTCGTTGTCGCGCGGGTGAAGGCCGATCGACGGCTCGTCGAGGATGTAGAGGACGCCCATCAGGCTCGCGCCGACCTGCGTCGCGAGGCGGATGCGCTGGGCCTCGCCGCCCGAGAGCGTCGCGCTCGGCCGATCGAGCGTCAGGTACGCGACGCCGACGTCCTCGAGAAAGCGCAGGCGGTCGAGGATCTCGACGAGGATGCGGTCGGCGATCGTTCGCGCTGCGGCGCCGAGGTCGATGCGCTCGAGGAAGGCGCGGATCTCGCCGATCGACTGCGCCGTCAGCTCGTGGATGCCGAGGCCGCCGAGGCGAACGCTTCGCGCCTGCGGCGAGAGGCGCGCGCCGCCGCACGCGTCGCAGGTTCGGAGCACGGTGCCTCGCGCGGGCTCGGCCGCCGCCCCGCGCGCCGCTCGGGCGGGCTCGGTCCCGCCGCTCCGGCGACGCCGCTCGCCGCGGCCCGCGCGCGCCGGCTTCGGCGCCTCCTCCTCGCGCACGCCGAGACCGTCGCAGCTCGGGCACGCGCCGTGCGGGCTGTTGAACGAGAACGATCGCGGCGCGATCTCGGGGAACGAGACGCCGCACTGCGCGCAGGCGTTCGTCTCGGAGAGCAGCCAGGGCCCGTCTTCGCCGCCGGCGTCGATCTTCACGAGCCCCGCACCGAGGCGCAGCGCGGTCTCGATCGATCCGGCGATGCGCGCCCGGATGCTCTCCTTCACTTGCACGCGGTCGACGACGAGGTCGATCTCGTGGGTCTTCTGCCGCGCGAGCGAGATCTCGTCGGAGAGGTCGCGCAGCTCGCCATCGATTCGCGCGCGGACGAAACCCTGCCGGCGAAACGTGTCGAGCTCCTTCTTGTACGTTCCCTTGCGCCCGCGAACGACGGGCGCGAGCACCTGCACGCGCGCGCCCTCGCCGAGGGCGAGGACGCGGTCGGTCATCTGCGCCGGCGTCTGTCGCGCGATCGGCCTCCCGCACGTCCAGCAATGCGGCGTTCCGACGCGCGCCCAGAGCAGCCGCAGGTAGTCGTAGACCTCGGTCACGGTGCCGACGGTCGATCGCGGGCTCTTGCCGATCGTTCGCTGCTCGATCGAGATCGCGGGCGAGAGGCCGTCGATCGACTCGACGTCGGGCTTGCTCATCTGCTCGAGGAACTGCCGCGCGTAGGCGGAGAGCGACTCGACGTAGCGCCGCTGGCCTTCGGCATACAGCGTGTCGAACGCGAGCGACGACTTGCCCGAGCCCGAGAGGCCCGTGATCACGACGAAGCGGTCGCGGGGGATCGAGACGTCGATCGCCCGCAGATTGTGCTCGCGGGCGCCGCGAACCAGGATGTGCGTCGGGCCGCTCGCGGCGGCCTCCGTCTCAGTCATGCGCGCGGCCCGGCCGCCCGGCGATGCGGGTGTGCTCCCGCGGGCGGGCGGCGCGGTCGGACTCCACTACTTCGTGGCAGGCGCCGCGCCGAACGGCCCGCCGCTCACGGCCGGCATCGAAGAGGGTCGCTGCGCCGTCGCGAACGAGCCCTTGCGCTCGATGTACGCCTGCGCGCGGAGCTTGTCCATCCAGCGCTCGTACTCGACGTCCATCCGCTCGCGGAAGAGCTCCTCGCGGATCTGGTCGTGGACCTGCTCGTACGTCCGCTTCTGGAACGAGCGCTTCTCGACGACCTGAATGAGGTTGCAGCCGTACGCGCTCTCGACGACGCCGCTCGTCTGGCCCGGGCCGAGCGACTTCGCGATCGGGACCATCCAGTCCTTGAGCGAGCGCTCGTGCACCCAGCCGACGTCGCCGCCTCGCTCCGGGTTCACGGCCGAGATTCGCGACGCCACGCTCTCGAACGACTCTCCGCCCTGGATCCGCGCGAGCGCCTGCTTCGCGGTGTTGCAGACCGACGCCTTCTGGTCGGCCTTCGTTCCGACGAACGGCAGCAGGATGTGCCGCAGATGGTATTCGTCTCCGCCGTCGGGCGCGTTCGCGAAGCGCTGGTTGTAGACCTTGCGAACCTCGTCCTCTTCGACGTGCACGCGCGCGCGGACCATGCCGTTCATCACCTTCGCGTGCTGGATCTCGCCGCGGATCTTCTCGCGGTAGACCGACATCGGCATCCCGCTCTCCTCGACGGTCTGCTGCAGCCGCTCGACCGAGATCTGGTTCTCCTTCGCGATCGCGGCGATCGTCTGGTCGATCTCGGCCTCCGTCGCCTCGAGCTCGGCCTTCTTCACGACCTGGTCGACGAGCTTGCGCTCGATGAGGCGCTCGAGGACCTCGGACTTCATGCGCTGCACGTCATCGTCGCTCGCGCCGGCTTCGCGGATCTGCTTCTCGACGGGGTCGGTGTACTGGGTGACGTCCGAGACGAGGACGATCTCGTTTCCCACCTGCGCGGCGACGCCGTCGACGACCTCGGACGCGCCGGCGAGGCCCGGCAGCGCGAGCGCAAGGGAGGCGAGCAGCAGACGGCGGCGCATCGGTTTCTCCTCGGCGAGGGGTCGGCGGGCGACGGCCGCCGGCCGACGGATCATACCGTGCGGGGCGGCGCGGCCCCAGCGCGGCGACGCGACCGCTCGAGGAGCCAGGACCCTGCGCCGGCGACCAGCAGGCAGAAGGAGACGAGCATGAGCGGCTCGACGGGGAGCCGGTAGCGCGGGATGAACGCCTCGGTGGCGCAGCTTCCGGCGACGACGAGCGCGGGCAGGAGGGCGACCACGAGCGGAAGGATCTGCTGCCGGGTCGGGAACCGAAGCGTCCGGACGACGACGAGCAGCGACCACAGCAGGTAGGCGCCGCTGATCACCGCCTGGAGCCCGAGCGCCTGCGCTCTCCCGAACGCGTCGGAAAAGCCGGCGTAGAGACGCACGGCGTCGTCGTTCGGAGCGCCCGCGCCGAACCTCTCCTGCTGCCCGCGAAGCAGCTCCTCGCCGAGGGGTCGATGCATGGGCTCGGCGCCGAACGCGGTGAGCCATGCGAGGTTCTCGCGCTGCGTCGGGTAGACCCGCGCCGCGTAGACGTCCTTCTCGCTGAACAGGATCTTCATCGCCAGCGCGAACGTGTTGAACACGTAGCGCGCCTTGTGGTCGAGAAGCGCATCGACCGAGAGGTCCCGGCACCAGTCCTCGACCTGGTTCTGGTCGTAGCCGAGCGCGCTGAGCTGCTCTCCGAGATCCCACCACGCGCCGAGGGCGAGGCTCTGCAGCCGGCGCTGCGCGAGATCTTCGGCGAGGCGGCGAAAGGCCGGCGAGTCGCTCGCGAGCGCCGT
>JAYRMX010000297.1:0-4313 GCA_041912475.1 Myxococcota bacterium | reverse complement strand
GGGATCTGCGGGCGGCGCCGCGGCGCCGGGCGCCGCCGGGGCCGCCTCGCGCTCATCGACGCTCGCAACGAAGCGATACCCGACGCGCGGCAGCGTCGCGATCACCCGCTGCGCGGCGCCGTCGTCTCCCACGGCCGCCCGGGCCTTCTTGAGGGCGTGGAACAGCGCGTCGTCGGAGACCACCACGCCGGGCCAGAGCGTCGCGAAGAGATCCTCGCGCGAGACGACCCGCTGCCGGTTCTGGATGAGGTGGAGCAGGAGCGCCAACACCTTCGGCTGCAAGTCGACCGGCTCGCCGTCGAGCCGCAGCTCGTGGCGCCCGGTATCGAGCTCGAAGCGGCCGAAGCAGTAGAGCATTCGTGCGTCCGCTCTGCGGGCTTTCACCATCCTACCACCGCCGCGCGATCGCAGGGCGCAGACGCGAAGCCGCCCCGGGGCGCGAGCCCCGGGGCGGGAGGACGGCCTCCGGAGCGGAGGCCAGCGAGCGGAGCCGCCGCGCTACGAGGCGCGGCGCCTGCCCTGCACCGCGAGGCCGAGCAGGCCGGTGCCCAAGAGCAGCATCGTGCCGGGCTCGGGGACGAAGGCGAGCGCGTCGCCGTTGTACGTCGTGTTGCCGTTGATCATGGAGATGGCGCCGGTCGACTTGTTGACCGTGAAGAAGTCGGGGGTGTCGCCAATCAGGCTGTTGTCATGGCCCACACCGTACAGCACGCCCGTCACCGGATGGATCGCCATGCCCTGGACGTTTTCGCCGAGCGAGCCATTGATCAGGGTCATCGCACCGGTCGCCGGGTTGATCGTGAAGAGCTTCTCCCCGCCGACCGCGGTTCCGTTCGAGTTCGCGCCGTACATGATGCCGCTCACCGGGTCGTACGCGAGAGCGTTGACCTGATAGGTCGTCGCCGCATTGATGCTCGTCATCGCACCCGTGCTGGGATCGATCGAGAACCAGCGCGTATCGTTGGCGCCGTAGAGCACGCCGCCCGGGCCGAAGGCGAGGTCCTGGATCTTGTACGACACCGCCGCGTTGATGCTGGTCTCGACGGCCGTGTTGACGTCGATCTTGAAGAAGCGCGTGTCGTTTCCAGCGTAGAGCGTGTTGGCACCATCCCAGGCGAGGGCCTGGATCTGATAGCCGCCGTTGACGATCGACGACTCGGCGCCCGTTCCGGTGTTCACCGAGAAGAACCGCGGCCCGGAAACGTTGCCGCCGTAGAGCACCGGCGTCGCCAGCGCCGGGCCGGCCACCGCCACGAGGCCCGCCGCGAGGGCGAGCGTTCGGATCTTGCGCATCATGACTGTTCTCCCTTCCCAAGGAGTGCCTTCTCTCGAAGGCCCGTCCGCGGCTCCATGCCGCGCGACGGCCCTGTTGTACGCGCCGCGCGGCGGGGTGGCCGGCCCACGTCCTGAGCAATTCCTGATCTGGGAGAAGATCACGCCACGCGACGGCGGCGCTGCGGGCGAGGCGAATCGCGGTCCGTCCTCGGACGGGACGACGAAGCCCTCGCGCTCGGCGGCGAGCGCGAGGCGTGCGTCGAGCGTGTGCAGGACGAGCCCGGCAGGCCTTCCCTCCGCCCACGCGAGGGCGGCGCCGAGCTGCAGCGCATCCGCGGCCCGGAGGGCGTGAACGCGGAGCAGGCGGCGCGCGATCTCCTTCACGCGCTCGGCGCCGGTCACGACGTGCGACCGTGCAAGGAGCTCGTCAGAGATCTGCTCGGCCTGCGTCGCGGCGCGCTCCGCGAGCAGACCGTCCCGCACGAGTCGCCGCAGCGCCGAGACCACCTCGACGGGCGTGAGGGTCCACGTAACCGCGTCCGCATCCTCCACCATCCAGCGCTCCGCGCGAGCGGAGGCCGGCTGCTCGACCACGAGCGGTACCAGCGCCGAGCTGTCCCAGAACCTCACCGCCCCTCTTCTCTCTCGTCGAGCAGCGCGGCAACGACGTCCACCTCGGCGCGCGGTCGTCGCGCCAGCAGATCGGCCGTCCAGCGCCCGCGTCCGCGCCGGATGACACCCTGCTGCTCGAGGCGCGCCAGCCACTCGGCCTCGTCTCCGGTGGTCCGGCCTCCCGCTCCCGCCGGCTCGATGCGGGCGATCACCTGCTCGCGGTCTCGGACCAGCAGCGACTCGCCCTTTCGGACGAGCCGGAGGTAGTGGCTCAGCCGGTTCTTGAGCTCGGCGACGTTCACGGGCTTCATGACCATCATATAGCCATATCAAATGGACATGACAAGCTAGTGCCAGGGCGACCGGCCCGCCCGCCTCGGCCCCGCACGGCCCGCGGCTCCCGGGGGAGCAAGACGCCGCGCGACGCCGCGGGCGCTACTTCCAGCCGCGCGGGTTCGCGAAGAAGTCGCGCTCCCAGGCCTCGATCGCGGCGCGGAGGCGGGCGGCCTCGTCGGGATGCCGGTCCGAGAGGTCGTACGACTCGTTCGTGTCCGCGACGACGTCGAAGAGCATCGGGTCGTGCGCGGAGCGATGGACGGTGACGCCGTTTCTCGGGTCGGTGTAGGTGTTCTGGTGCGCGACGCGGCCCGCGAGCGTGCTCACCTTGTCGAGCGGCACCGGCCACGTGTAGGAGTGGACGTGGCGGTAGTACTTCCAGCGGCCGCTGCGAACGCCGTCGATGACGTTCGCGTTGAAGAAGAAGAGCGCGTCGTGCGGGCTCTCCTGCGTGCGGCCTTCGAGCAGGGGGCCGATGTCGCGGCCGTCGATCGTTCGGTCGGCCGGCAGCTCGAGGCCGGCGAGCGCGAGCAGCGTCGGGAAGAGGTCGATGTTCATGACCGGCGCCGAGACGACGCTCCCGGCCGGAACGTGCCCCGGCCAGGCCGCGATCGCCGGGACGCGCTGCCCGCCCTCCATCGCCTGGCCCTTTCGCCCGCGCAGCATCCCGGGGCTTCCGAAGTGCCACGGGCCGTTGTCGCTCGTGAAGACGACGAGCGTGTTCTCGGCGAGCCCGCGCTCGGCGAGCGCGCGCATCACCTCGCCGACGCTCGCGTCGAGCTCCTCGACCGAATCGCCGTACGCGCCGGCCGCCGAGCGGCCCGCGAACTCGCGCGACGGGAACAGGGGCGTGTGGACGTTCTTGTGCGCGACGTAGAGGAAGAACGGGCCCGCTCGGTGCGCGTCGATGAAGGCGATCGCCTCGCGCGTGAGCGTCGCCGTCACGTTCTCCTGCAGGAGGCCGACGTTCGGATCGACCTCCTTCTCGTCCTTCCAGTACGAATACGGGAAGAGGTCGTTCGAGTGCGGAAAGCCCGCGAACGAATCGAAGCCGTGCCGGAGCGGGTTGTACTGCGGGAGCGCGCTGAAGTCGCCGAGGTGCCACTTGCCGACCATCCCGGTCGCGTAGCCCGCGAGGCGCAGCGCCTCGGGGATCGTGATCTCGGACGCGGGAAGGCCGTCGACGGCAGGCGGGAGCACCTGCACCATGTCCGTCATCCCGAGCTCGGCGCTCCAGCGCCCGATCGGGCGGAGCAGCCGCTCGACGAGCGGCGCGTTCGCCGCGAGCAGCGGGAAGTCGATCCCCGCGCGAAGCGCGTAGCGGCCGGTGAGCAGCCCCGCGCGCGACGACGAGCACGAAGAGTCGCTGGCGTAGAAGTCGGTGAAGCGCGCGCCCTGCTTCGCGAGCGCGTCGAGGTTCGGCGTGCGGATGAGCGTGCCGCCGTACGGGCCGGTGTCGCCGTAGCCGAGGTCGTCGGCGAGGATCACGACGACGTTGGGCGGGCGCACCGGCGCCGAGGGGCTGCGGCGAACGACGTCGGCGACGGGCTGCGCGTCCTTGGTCGGGTTCACGTACACCGAGCGGTCGAGGACGGCGTAGCCGTCGTGCGGACCGGCGCGGTCGCACGCAGCGAGCGCGAGCGGCAGCGCAGCCGCAAGAAGCGAGAGGCGCAGGACGGGCTTCATCGACTTCTCCTTCGGCGCTCGACGAGCGCCGCGCCCAGCCCGGGAGCGGCGGCCTCGCAGCGCTGCACGTTCACGGCTCGACCACGACCTTGATCGATCCGCTCGATCGGTCCGCGGCGACGGCGAACGCCTGCCGCGCGTCACTCAGCGGGAAGCGGTGCGTGATGAGCGTGTCCGCGATCTCGGGCCGGGTCGCGAGCAGCTCAGCGGCCTCCTCGGTCTCGCGCCGCCCGGCGTGCCGCCCGTAGGTCGACGCGCCGGCGACGACGATCTCCTTCGCGAGCGCGGGGAGTGCCGGGAGCGGAACCAGGTCGTGGAAGACGCCGACGAGGACGATCCGGCCTCCGGGGCGCACCTGCTCGCAGCAGCGCGCGAGGCCGCTGCGGGTGCCCGTCGCCTCGATC
>JAYRMX010000296.1:0-7439 GCA_041912475.1 Myxococcota bacterium | reverse complement strand
CTCGTTGAAGACGGCGGCCTGCAGGGCGGAGACTGCGAAGCGCAGCGCTCGCCGATCCGGGGCGCGCCCCCGCCCGCCGACCTTCGCGCCACGCAGCGCTGCGAGCCCTGCCGCGACGTTGCCTCCGCCCTGCCCGAAGCGCTGCGCTCCGACGCGATTCGGAATCCCGCGCCTCGCGGCCTCGGCGTGGCGCGCTGCGGCCCGCGCCGCCGCCTCGTCGCCGGCGCCGCGCACCGTGATCTCGAACCGATTGCCGCGCAGGTGCCCGGTCCGCAGCTTGTGCGGATGCCGCGCGGCGGCGAGCACGCGGGCTCCGGGCAGCTCCAGCGCGAGCGCGTGCTCCGGGTCGAGTCCGGGGACCGAGAACCACTGGCGCGTCACGGCGACGCGGTCCTTGCGCCCGGCGTAGCCGACGTCGCGCGGCGCGACATTCACCGCGCGGGCGAGCGCACGCGCCACCTCCTCGGTGTTGCGCAGGCGCTTCTCGACCCACACGAACGTGTGTCCGCCCTCGCCCGACGGGGCGTAGAGCGGGATTTCTTCGACGACGAAGTCCTCGGGAGCGCCGCGCGGCGCTGCGGCCGTCAACCTCGCGCCGCGAGCGTGCGGGCCCCTTCGATCCGCTCGCGCACCGCGTCGTGCAGCTCGTGCGTGAGCGCATCGCGATCGTCGAGGCTGCGGCGCCGCGTCTCGATCGGCTTGCCGACCGAGACCGCGATCGTTCCGCCGCGCTTCACCTCGTAGCCGGGCGGCAGGATCTCGAACGAGCCGTGGACGCCGATCGGAACGAGCGGCATGCCGGTCTTGAGCGCGAAGACGGCGGCGCCCTTCTTGAACGGCCGCAGCTTCCCGTCGGTGCTTCGCGAGCCCTCGGCGAAGAAGAGCACGGAGATGCTCCGGACGAGCGCCATCCCGTGTTCGTCGAGGCGACCGATGTCGCCGCGTGTGTCGGACCGCGCGACGAAGACGCTTCCCGTCGCGCGCAGCGCCTGGCCGAAGAGCGGGATGCGGCCGAGCTCGTCCTTCGCGACGAAGCGCACGCCGTGCCGGCGCAGCGTCGCGAGGATCGCCATCGGGTCGAGGTGGCTCTGATGGTTCGAGGCGAAGACGTACCGCCTTCCGGCCGCGAGGCCCTCCTCGCCTTCGCTCACCAGGCGCGCGCCGCAGCCGAGGAGCGCGATCCGCGCGAAGTCCCGGTAGAGCCAGCTCACGACCGGATGCGTCGGACCGAGCGTCGCGCCCGCCGCGATTGCGGCCGTCGCGTGGAAGGCCGTGTCGGCGGCAACGACCCCCGACGCGACCGCCGTACGAACGAGTCGCTCGATCATCGCATCCCTCCGCAGGCCGCCACCGGCGCGAACGATCGGCGGTGGATCGGGCTCGGCCCGAGCACGCGCAGCGCGGCGAGGTGCTCGGGCGTCGGATAGCCAGCATTGCGCGCGAAGCCGTAGCCCGGGTAGCGGGCTTCGAGCGCGCGCAGGAGCGCGTCGCGGTGGACCTTTGCGACGATCGACGCGGCCGCGATCGACGCATCGAGCGCGTCGCCGTGAACGATCGCGGTCTGCGTGGCGCCGATTCCGGGGATCCTTCGCGCATCGACGAGCACGTGATCGGGACGCACGGCGAGCGCGTCGACCGCGCGGCGCATCGCGAGCAGCGCGGCGTGGTAGACGTTCAGCCGGTCGATCTCCTCGGGCGTCGCCTCGGCGACGGCGACGGCGATCGCCTGCGTACGGATGGCCGCCGCGAGCCGCTCGCGCGTCCGCGCGTCGAGCCGCTTCGAGTCGTCGAGCCCCGGAAGGTCGACGGCGTCCGGCAGCACGACGGCCGCGGCGACCACCGGCCCGGCGAGCGGGCCGACCCCGACCTCGTCGACGCCGGCGACGTGGCGTGCTCCGGCCGCACGCAGCGCGTTGCGGCGCGCGAGGAGCGTGCGCATCCGCTGCAGGTCTGCACGCTCGGCGGCCGCTCGCCGCTCGAGGCCGCGAACGAGCGCACGCGCTCCGGCACGCGGGTCGTCGCGAAGCGCCGCGATCCATCGCTCGCGGCCGTCCGCATCGCCGGCCTCGGCGAGTCGGCGCCGCAGCTCGGAGAGCGGGAGCGCGGCGCTCATCGCCGCTCCTTCGCCTCCGGCCGCGCATCGATCCCGAGCTTCTGCTCGACGGCGCGCAGGCGGCGCAGCGCCTCCGGCAGACGCGCCATCGCGGCGATCACGCGGTGCCAGCGGCGCTCCTCCATCGCCGGCGCGCCGAATACGCGTGCGCCGGGCGGGACGTCCTTGTGCAGGCCCGCGCGCGCCGAGACGAAGGCGCCGTCGCCGACGGCCAGATGCCCCGCGGCGCCGGACTGCGCCATCAGGATGGCGCGGCGCCCGACGATCGTGCTGCCGGCGAGCCCGGACTGCGCGATGACGACCGCGCTCTCTCCGACGTCGCAGTTGTGAGCAATCATCACGTGGTTGTCGACCTTCGCGCCGGCGCGAATCCGCGTCTCGCCGAGCGAAGCGCGGTCGACGGTCGTCCCCGCACCGATCTCGACGTCGTCCTCGACCACGACGCGCCCGACCTGCGGCACCTTCTCGAGGCGGCCCTGCTCGTCGAAGGCGTAGCCGAAGCCGTCGCCGCCGAGCACCACGCCGGGCTGCAGCGAAACGCGGTCGCCGAGCTCGGTGCCCTCGCCCAGCACGACGCCCGCGTGGATCGTGCAGTCCTTCCCCACGCGGACGTTCGGATAGACGTGGACGCCGGGGTGCAGCACCGAACGCGCACCGATGCTCGCGCCCTCGCCGACCGAGCACAGCGGGCCCACCGACGCCGAAGGATCGACCGATGCGCTGCCGGCGACGGCAGCGGCCGGATGGACGCCGGCGGGCGGCCGCGCAGCGGGAAGGAGCAGCGCGACGGCGCGCGCGAAGTCGAGGCCGGGGTTCGGCGAGAGCAGCGCGGGAAGGCTCCCGGTCTCGACCATCGCGGGCGCGACCACGGCCGAAGCGCGCGTCTCGCCGACTTTCTTCGCCCAGGCGAGCGAGCGGACGAACGAGAGATCCCCCGGCCCCGCGCTCTCGAGCGGAGCGACCCCCGAGAGCTCCACGTCGCCGTCGCCGCGGACCTCGCGGCCGAGCTTCTCGGCGAGCTCGCGCAGTCGCATCGGCGGGCGGGGCACGCTACCGCGCGAGCAGCACCGCGACCGGCGAGGTCCTCACCACGGCGGACGCGTTGCTGCCGAGGAAGTACTCGTGGATCCGGTTGCGGGCGAAGGCGCCCATCACGATGAGGCCGGCCCGCACCGAGCGCGCAGCGTCGACGATCTTGACGTCGGGACGACCGAGCGTCGACGAAGTCTCGCGCCCACTCGTCGCGAGCGCGCCGAGGATCTTGCGGACCTCCTCGAAGCGCGCCGCTGCGCGGCCCTTGTCCTTCGAATCGACGAAGACGTGGACGGCGGTGCCGATGCGCGTCGCGATCTCGACGGCGACGCGCGCGGCGAGGATCGACCCCGGCGATCCGTCGAACGCGAGCAGCAGCGGCCCGGCGAGCTCGGCCCCGGGCGGCACCACGACGCACGGGCGCGTCGTCTTCCGGAGCACGGCGTCGGCGGTGGGTCCGATGAGGCCCGTGCGGAAGGCCTGGCTCTCGCCGTCGCGGCCGATCACGACGAGGTCGGCGTGCTCGCCCCGCTCGACGATCCGGTCGTCGGCGGCGCCGGCGACGCTCTCGCACTCGACGTCGAGGCCCGCAGCGCGCGCGCGCTCCGAGAAGCGCTGGCACACGGCGTCGGCGCGCGCCTTGAGGAAGCCCTCGATCGCGTCGAGAGGCGGCGGCGCGACGCCGAGCGTCGCCGCGCGCAGGCTCTGCACGCGGGCCGTCTCGATGACGGTGATTCCGCGCAGCCGGGCGCCGAGGGACTTCGCGAGCGAAACCGCGAAGCCCTCGGCCGCGGCCCCGCCTTCCGATCCGTCCGTTGCCAGCAGGAGCGTCTCGATCATTCGCGTCTCCGCAGCCTCGGACCGCGACCGGCCGGATCGGTCAAGAGATCAGCCGCCCGAGCGGCGTGCCCCACACCCAGCGCAGGGCGCGCCGGAGCCAGGCGAGCTTCTTGCCCGAATACGGATACCAGAGAAACTCGGTCTTCGCGCCGAAGCGGTCACTCATGATCGACTGGGCGTGACAGAAGCCGCGCAGCCCGCTGTCGCCGTTCACCTGGCCGATCCCACTCTCCTTCACGCCACCGAACGGAGACTCGGTCGCGCCGTAGGTGAGCATGCAGTCGTTGACGACGGCCGAGCCCGACTGGACCGCGCGCGCGAGCAGCTCGCCGCGGCGCCGGTCGCGCGTCCAGACGTTCGCGTTGAGTCCGTAGCGCGAGTCGTTCGCGAGGCGCAGCGCCTCGGC
This sequence comes from Myxococcota bacterium, assembly GCA_041912475.1. GTDB lineage: Bacteria > Myxococcota_A > UBA9160 > UBA9160 > UBA9160 > MYXO. The sequence continues at coordinate 3,048 of JAYRMX010000296.1, read as the reverse complement.
CTCGTCGCGGACCCGCATGATCGGCAGCACGGGCCCGAACGTCTCTTCGCGCATGATCGCCATCTCGTGGCTGACGCCGGTCAGCACGGTCGGCTCGTAGAACAGGCCGGAGAGGTCGGGGTTCCTGCGCCCGCCCGTGAGGATCGTCGCCCCGCGCGCACGCGCGTCCTCGACGTGCCGCTCGACGATCTGGAGCTGCGCGGGCCAGATCATCGGGCCGACGTCGAACTCCCCGGTCGCTCCCTGCCGCAGCGCGGCCGTCTTCTCGACCACCTTCCGGGTGAAGGCGTCCGCGACCTCGTCGACGACGTAGACGCGCTCGGTCGAAACGCAGATCTGCCCCGCGTTGCTGAACGCTCCGTAGACCGCGCCGTTCGCCGCGCGCTCGAGGTCGGCGTCGGCGCACACGATCATCGGATCCTTTCCGCCGAGCTCGAGCGTGCACGGAACGAGGTTGCGACCGCACGCCTCGGCGACCTTGCGCCCGGTCCGCACGCTGCCGGTGAACGAGATCTTGTCGACGCCGGCTTCGACCAGCGCCGCGCCCGTCTCGCCGTCGCCGAGGAGCACCTGGAACAGGCCGTCGGGGATCCGCGTCGCGCGCAGCACGTCCTGCAGCGCGAGCGCCGCGTACGGCGTCACCTCCGACGGCTTGAGGAGGACGGCGTTTCCCGCGAGCAGCGCCTGGATCGTCGGGTTGAGCGCGAGCATCAGCGGGAAGTTCCACGGCGTGACGATGCCGACGACGCCGAGCGGCCGGTACGCGATGCGCAGGCGCTTGGTCTTGAGCAGGTGGAGCGGCACGCTGCGGTCGGCGAGGATCTTCGGCGCCCGCTTCGTCCAGTACTGAATGGCGTCGCACGCGCCCATCACCTCGACGACGAGCGCCTCGGTGCGCGGCTTGCCCGTCTCGCTCACGATCGTGTCGAGGATCTCGTCCTGGCGCTCAAGCAGCGCCGGAATCGCGCGCTCGAGGATCCGCGCCCGCTCCGAAACCTTGAGCGCCGCCCACTCGGGCTGCGCCTTGCGCGCGGTCTCGAGCGCGGCGCGAACGTCGGACGCGGTCTGGACCTCGATCTCTCCGAGGGGCTCGAGCGTCGCGGGGTTGCACAGGCGAAGGCGCCGGCGGCCGCTGGTCTTCTCCTGTGCGGGCTCGACGATGGCCATGGCACCCTCCGGCGGACGCGGACCGGAGCAGGGTACGAGAGCCCCGCTGGACGTGTCAATCAATCCCGCGGCCGGTTGGGGCCGGGCCGCGCGCCGTCCTTGCGGCTCGGCGCCCGGCATGCGATAGGGAGGCGTGGCCGACGCCGACCTGCCGCTGATGCGCGCGTTCCCCGCGCTCGAGCGGGCGCTCCCGCGGATCCCCTTCGTCCGCGTGCCGACGCCCGTCGAGCGGCTCGCGCTCGACGGCGTCGCTCCCGGCGCGCTGTTCGTGAAGCGCGACGACCGCTCCTGCCCGCTCTACGGCGGAAACAAGCCGCGCAAGCTCGAGTTCCTTCTCGGCCGCGCGCGCGCTCGCGGGTGCCGGACGCTGGTGACGACGGGAGGGCTCGGGACGAACCACGGCCTCGCGATGACGATCCTCGCGCGCTCGGCCGGCATCGCGTCGGTGCTCGTGCTCGTCGACCAGCCGGTGACGCCCGGCGTGCGCGAGACGCTGCGGCTCCACCGTGCGTACGGAGCGACGCAGATCGCCGCACGCAACGTCGCCGGCGCGGCGCTGCAGACGCTGCGCGCGCTCGCTGCGAGTGCGCTGCGCGGCGAGCGGCCGCAGCTCGTTCCGACGGGAGGCTCGTCCGCGCTCGGCGACGTCGGCTTCGTCTCGGCGGGCTTCGAGCTCGCCGAGCAGGTGCGCGCCGGCGAGTGTCCGGAGCCGGAGACGATCTACGTCGCGGTCGGCACGGGCGGCACGGCCGCAGGCCTCGCGCTCGGCCTGCGCCTCGCGGGCCTCCGAACCCGCGTGCAGGGCGTCCTCGTGACCGACATCCTGCCGCCGTCGCCCGCGCGGCTCGCGCGCGCGGCGCGCGCGACGCTTCGACTGCTGCGCCGCGCGGACCCGTCGGTTCCCGAGGTGAGGCTCTCTGCGTCCGACTTCCCGCTCGTGCGCGACCAGCTCGGCGAGGGCTACGGCGCGCCGACCGAGGCCGCACGCGAGGCCGTCGCCGCGGCCGGCTCGGCGGGCCTGCGGCTCGAGACGACGTACACCGGCAAGGCGCTCGCGTGCATCCGCGCACGCGCCGTGTCCGGCGCGCTCGGCTCGGGCCCCGTCCTGTTCTGGGACACGTACAACGCCGTCGACGTCGCGGCGGCCGCACCGCGCAGCGTCTCGGAGGACGACCTTCCGCGCGGCATCCGGCGCGCCATCGCCCGCGCGTCGCATTGAGCCGCGCCTCGCGGGCGGGTACCGTCCCCGGGGCCATGCCTGAAAGCGGTGCACGAGCGCTCTCGACCACGCGACGCGGCTTTCTTCGGCTCGCCGGCGCGACGGCGGCGCTCACCGCGCTCGCGCAGGTGCGGAGCGTTCCCGCGACGGCGGCGCCGGCGGCCGCGGCCGGCGCGTTCTTCTCTCCCGCGGAGCAGGAGATCCTCACGCAGGTCGCCGAGCGCATGGTCGACAGCGACGCGCCGGGCGCGCCGCGCATCCGCGACACCGGAACGATCGCCACGATCGACGCGCTCTGCGCGTCGCTCGATCCTTCGATCACCGCGCCGCTGCCGACGCTGCTGCGTGTCGTCGACTGGGCGCCGTTCGTCTTCGACCTTCGCTTCTCTCGCTTCACGCGCCTCACTCCCGCGGAGCAGGACGCCTCGCTCGCCGGCTGGATGCGAAGCCGCCTCGCGGTCCGGCGCCAGGCGTTCCTCGCGCTTCGCAACCTCGCGCTGCTCGGCTACTACAGCCAGGAAGAGACCTGGCCCGCGATCGGCTACGCGGGGCCGCTGCTGCGCCCCGCGGCGGGCCCCGCGTGATCGAGCAGCTCATCGACCGCGGCGCAGACCTCGCCGAGCGCGCGGAGGTCTGCGTGATCGGCAGCGGCGGAGGCGGCG
>JAYRMX010000295.1:0-1922 GCA_041912475.1 Myxococcota bacterium | reverse complement strand
TCATGCGCTTGTACTTGCCGCAGTTGCACTCGTAATCCTTGACCGGGCCGAAGATCTTGGCGCAGAACAGCCCATCGCGTTCGGGCTTGAACGTCCGATAGTTGATCGTCTCGGGCTTCTTCACCTCGCCGAACGACCACTCCCGGATCTTCTCCGGCGAGGCGATCGCGATGCGGATGGCGTTGAAGGCGAGCGGGTCCTTCGGCTTCTCGAAGAGGTTGTAGAGATCGCGCATGGATCGGCCTCCTCAGCTCTTGTCTTCGAGGAGCTCGACGTCGAGCCCGAGAGCCATCAGCTCCTTGACCAGCACGTTGAAGCTCTCCGGCAGGCCGGGTTCGAGCACGTTGTCGCCCTTGACGATCGATTCGTACATCCGCGTGCGTCCGAGCACGTCGTCCGACTTGACCGTCAGGAACTCCTGCAGGCCGAACGCGGCGCCGTACGCCTCGAGCGCCCAGACCTCCATCTCGCCGAGGCGCTGGCCGCCGAACTGCGCCTTGCCGCCCAGCGGCTGCTGGGTGACGAGGCTGTAGGGCCCGATGCTCCGCGCGTGGATCTTGTCGTCGGCGAGGTGGTGGAGCTTCAGCACGTAGAGGACGCCGACGGTGACGTCGCCATCGAACGCATCGCCCGTGCGGCCGTCGAACAGGACCGTCTGCCCGCTCGTCGGCAGCCCGGCGCGCCGCAGCTCCTCCTGGATCTCGTCCTCCTTCGCGCCGTCGAACACCGCGGTCGCGACGTGAACGCCCTTGCGCAGGTTTCGGGCGAGATCGATCAGCGCCTCGGGAGACGCCTTGTCGAGGACCCGCGAGATGTTCGGATCGTGGTAGACCTCTTTGAGCCGCTCGCGGACGCGGTCCGGGCTGCTCTCGCGGTCGAGGAACTCCCCGATCCGCTGGCCGAGGCCGTACGACGCCCAGCCGAGGTGCGTCTCGAGGATCTGCCCGACGTTCATTCGCGACGGGACGCCGAGCGGATTCAGCACGACGTCGACGGGGCGTCCGTCGGCGCCGTACGGCATGTCCTCGACCGGAAGGATCCGCGAGATCACGCCCTTGTTGCCGTGCCGGCCCGCCATCTTGTCGCCCACGGAGAGCTTGCGCTTGATGGCGACGTAGACCTTCACCATCTTGAACACGCCCGGCGGCAGCTCGTCGCCCTTCTTGAGGCGCGCGATCTTCTCGTCGAAGACCGTGCGGATCACGGTGCTCTGCTCGTCGACGCCCGTCAGCAGGCGGTCGACCTGCTCCTGCGCCCGCGCGTCGGAGACCTGGATCTCCTTCCAGCGGCGCTGCGGAACCTCGCCGAGCTTCTCGGCCGCGATCGTGTCGCCCGCCTCGATCCACGTCAGCTTCTTGCGGTCGTCGGCGAGCCGGTTCGCCGCGCGCTTTCCGACCAGCAGCTCGCGCACCCGGTTCATCGCGCTGTCGCGAACGATCCGGATCTCGTCCTCCTGGTCCTTGCGCAGCCGGTCGACCTCGGCCTCCTCGATCGCCCGCGCACGCTCGTCCTTCTCGACGCCGCGGCGCGAGAAGACCTGCGCGCCGATCACCGTTCCCGACACTCCGGGGGGAACGCGAAGCGACGTGTCGCGCACGTCGCCCGCCTTCTCGCCGAAGATCGCTCGCAGCAGGCGCTCTTCGGGCGAGAGCTGCGTCTCGCCCTTCGGCGTGATCTTTCCGACGAGGATGTCGTCGGGCTTGACCTCGGCGCCGATCCGGACGATCCCGGCCTCGTCGAGGTCCTTGAGCGCCTCTTCGCCGACGTTCGGAATGTCGCGGGTGATCTCCTCCTTTCCGAGCTTCGTGTCGCGAGCGACGCACTCGAACTCCTCGATGTGGATCGAGGTGAAGAGGTCGTCCTTCACGACGCGCTCGGAGATGAGGATCGAGTCCTCGAAGTTGTACCCGCCCCACGGCATG
>JAYRMX010000294.1:0-4997 GCA_041912475.1 Myxococcota bacterium | reverse complement strand
GTCGGTCACGACGAAGCACAGCATCGTCGCGAGGTTCGGCTCGATCATCCCCGAGCCCTTCGCAATCCCCGCCATGCGGACGCGGCGGCCGCCGACGTGAACGCTGCGCGAGGCGATCTTGGTGCGCGTGTCGGTCGTGAGGATGGCGCGCGCGGCGCCTGCGAGGCCGTCCTCGGCGAGCGCCGCGGCGGCCGCCGGGATGCCTCGGCCGAGCTTCGCCCGCGGCAGCGGCTCGCCGATCACGCCGGTCGACGCGACGAGCACTTCGTGCGGCGCGCAGCCGACGGCGCGCGCGGCGAGCGCCGCCATCGCGCGCGCATCGCGCAGCCCGCGCGCGCCCATCGCGACGTTCGAGCAGCCGCTGTTCGCGACGATCGCGCGCGCGCGCGCCGACTTCGCGAGGTGCTCGCGCGAGAGGAGGACGGGCGCGCCGGGGACGGTCGAGCGCGTCAGCACGCCCGCCGCGACGGCGGGGACGTCGCTCACGACCAGCGCGACGTCGGGGCCCTTCTGCTTGATTCCGCAGCGAACGCCCGCCGCGCGAAAGCCGGGCACCCGCAGCGACGCCGCCGTCGCGGCGGCATCACTCGGCGCCACGCAGCCTGCCCCCCGGTCTTGCGCTCACGGGATCGCCCGGGACCTGCTCGCCGCAACGGTGCGCCCGCGATCCGATCCGCTCCGCACCGGCCGCGTACGAATCCCCCGCCACGTGCTCAGCCCGCGCCGCAGCACTTCTTGTACTTCTTCCCGCTGCCGCACGAGCAGGGGTCGTTGCGGCCCGGTGTCTTGGCCGCAGTCGCCGGCTTGCCGGCGCCGCGCCCGGCCGCGTTCGCCGCGTCGCCGAAGGCGGGCTTGAAGATCGGCGCCATCGACGCCGGACTCGCTGCGGCCGGAGCGGGCTGCGCCGCAGGGGGCGAAGCCGCCGGTCCGGCCGCGAGCGCCGCGCCGGCCGGCGCCGCCGCCGCTTCCGTCGGCGCGGCCGGCGACTCGGGCGGCGGAGCGATCTGCGGCTCGCGGATCGCGACCTTGAAGATGCGCTCGACGGCGTGCGTATCGATGCGCTCGATCATCTCCTCGAAGAGCTGGAAGCCCTCGCGCTGGTACTCGACCTTCGGGTCCTTCTGCGCGTACCCGCGCAGATTGATGCCCTCGCGCAGCCCGTCCATGCTCAGCAGATGGTCCTTCCATTGCCGGTCGAGCGTGTCGAGCAGAACCCCCTTCTCGAGCTCGCGGAACAGCGGATAGCCGAGGCTGCGGTACTTCGACGCCACCTCGTCCCAGTGGCGCTCCTTCTCGTCGAGGTGCGCGGTGAGCGCGGCGAGCAGCGCGTGGCCGAGCGCGTCACGGTCCTTCACGGCCTTGCCGTTGTCGACGAACGGCGGCTTCGTCGGGTCTGCGACGACGCCGAACTGCTGCTCGAGGTCGACCGCGAGCGTCGCGAGGGCCTCGTCGTCGGGGTCGCCCTTCTCGGGGAACGCCCGGCCGAGCATCGTCACCAGCACGTCCTCGATCATCTCGAGGAGCTCGTCGTGAACGTGCTCGCGCGAGAGCAGCTCGCGCCGGCGCCCGTAGAACGCCTGCCGCTGCTTGTTCATCACGTCGTCGTAGTCGAGGACGTGCTTTCGCATGTCGAAGTTGCGCGCCTCGACCTTCTTCTGCGCGTTCTCGATCGCCCGCGTCACCATGCGGTGCTCGATCGCCTCGCCCTCCTGCAGGCCGAGCCGCTCCATCCAGCCCTGGAGGCGCTCGCCGCCGAAGATCCGCATCAGCTCGTCCTCGAGCGAGAGGAAGAAGCGGCTCGATCCGGGGTCGCCCTGCCGGCCCGACCGGCCGCGGAGCTGGTTGTCGATGCGGCGGCTCTCGTGCCGCTCTGTGCCGACGATGTGCAGGCCCCCGGCTGCGACCACCTCGGCGCGCTCGGCCGCGCACTCGGCCTCGAAGCGCGCGAGCGTCGCCGCGTAGTCGGGGTGCAGCTTGTCGTGCTGGCACTTCGCGAGCGCGAGGAACTCGGGATTGCCGCCGAGGACGATGTCGGTGCCGCGGCCCGCCATGTTCGTCGCGATCGTCACCGCGGCCTTGCGGCCGGCCTGCGCGACGATCTCGGCCTCGCGCTCGTGCTGCTTCGCGTTCAACACGTTGTGCTTGACGCCGAACTTCTGGAGCTTGCGCGAGAGCATCTCCGACGTCTCGATCGAGATCGTTCCGACCAGCAGCGGCTGCCCCGTCGCGTGACGCTCGCGGATCTCCTCGATGACGGCGTCGAACTTCTCGCGCTGCGACTTGTAGACGACGTCTGCGAGGTCCTTGCGGATCATCGGGCGGTTGGTCGGAATCACGACGACGTCGAGGTCGTAGATCTTCGCGAACTCGGCCGCCTCGGTGTCGGCCGTACCGGTCATTCCGCCGAGCTTCTCGTACATGCGGAAGAAGTTCTGGAAGGTGACGGTGGCGAGCGTCTGGTTCTCGCTCTGGATCGGGATGTTCTCTTTGGCCTCGACGGCCTGGTGCAGCCCGTCCGACCAGCGGCGGCCCGGCATGAGGCGCCCCGTGAACTCGTCGACGATCACGACCTCGGGCTTCCCGCCGTCTCCCGTCTTCACGACGTAGTCGACGTCGATCTTCTTGAGCGTGTGCGCGATCAGCGCCTGGTGCACCGCGTGCAGCACGGGGAGCATCTGCGGCTCGTAGAGGTTCTCGATTCCGAGCAGCTTCTCGACCTTGTGGACGCCCTCCTCGGTCAGCGTCGCCGAATGGTGCTTCTCGTCGACCCAGTAGTCTCCGGTCTCCTCGATCCCCTTCGACGGCTCGCCCTTCGTTCCCGAACCGAGGCGCGGGATCACCCGGTTGGCGACGGTGTAGAGCTGCGTGCTCTCCTCGGACGGGCCCGAGATGATGAGCGGCGTCCGGGCCTCGTCGATGAGGATCGAGTCGACCTCGTCGACGATCGCGAAGAAGAGGTCGCGCTGGACGCACTGCGCGAGCGAGCCCTTCATGTTGTCGCGCAGGTAATCGAAGCCGAGCTCGTTGTTGGTGCCGTAGGTGATGTCGGCGCCGTACGCGGCGCGGCGCTGCGCGTCGCTGAGGTCGTGGACGATCACGCCCACTTCGAGCCCGAGGAAGCGGTGGATCTCGCCCATCCACTGCGCGTCGCGGCGCGCGAGGTAGTCGTTCACGGTGACGACGTGGACGCCGCGGCCAGCGAGGGCGTTCAGGTACGCAGGCAGCGTGGCGACGAGCGTCTTGCCCTCGCCGGTCTTCATCTCGGCGATGTTGCCCTCGTGCAGGACCATGCCGCCGACGAGCTGGACGTCGAAGTGGCGCTGTCCGAGCGTCCGCTTGCTCGCCTCGCGGACGGTCGCGAAGGCCTCGGGCAGCAGGTCGTCGAGCGACTCGCCCTTCTCGATGCGCGCGCGGAACGCTCCGGTCCGCGCGCGCAGCGCGTCGTCCGAGAGGCCGACCACGTCGCGCTCGAGCCGGTTGATGCGCTCGACGAGCGGAACGAGCCGCTTCAGCGTGCGGTCGTTCGCGCTTCCGAAGATTTTGCGGAGCAGGGACGCCATGTCGCGGCGAGTCTACGGGACGCTATCCCGGGTCGCCATCGAGCGCGCGCGGGATCGCGACGCGAAGCCGGAGCCGGCCGATCTGCACCTCGTCGCCGTCGCGAAGGCGCACGCGCGCGCTCCGCTCGCCGTTCACGAACGTTCCGTTCGTGCTCCCGAGGTCCTCGACGAAGAAGCGCTCCCCGTCCCATCCGAACGCTGCGTGCGACCGCGAGAGGGTGAGTTCGGAGAGGCACCAGTCGGCGCTCGCGCCGCGGCCGATCACGAGCCACGCCGCGTCGATCGGCAGCTCGAGCCCCTCGTAGAAGCCCTGCTGCACGACGGCCCGCGCGCCGGCAGGAATCCTGGGCCGGGGCTCGGCCGGGCTCGGAGACGTCATGCCGCGGCCCTCCGCACGGGCGCGCCCGCGGCGCGCCGGGATCGACCCTCGAAGGCAACGGTCCCGTATCGGAGCCGCGCGCGGCGGGCTTGAACCGTGCGAAGGCGAGGCTCCGTGCAGGGGCCGGCGGCCCTGCCGCGCATCAGCGCGGCGCCCGCGCTCCCAGCAGCTCCCGCGCGTGCCTGCGCGTCGCCTCGCTGACGGTCTCTCCGCCGGCCATGCGGGCGATCTCCTCCACCCGGGAGGCGGCGTCGAGGAGCCGGACGCGCGTCGCGGGGCGTCCTTCGCGGCCCTCCTTCTCGACACGAAGGTGCGTCGATCCGCGGGCGGCGATCTGCGGCAGGTGCGTGATGCAGAGCACCTGGTGATCGGCCGCGAGCTCGGCGAGCGCGCGGCCGACGCGGTCGGCGATGCGGCCGCCGATTCCGGCGTCGACCTCGTCGAAGACGAGCACCATGCCCGCGCCGCCGCGGCGAAGCACGTTCTTGATCGCGAGGAACACGCGCGAGAGCTCGCCGCCGGACGCCACGCGGCGCAGCGGCCGCGCGGGCTCGCCCGGGCTCGCGGAATACCGCAGCTCCGCGGCCTCGGCGCCCGACGGGCCGCAGGCTGCGCCCTCGGGCGCGGCGAGGGCCTCGAGCGCCACCTCGACGCGAGCGCCTTCGACGAGCGGCGCGAGCGCGGCGTCGATCGCGCTCGCGAGGCGGCGCGCCGCCTTCTTGCGCGCCGCAGAAAGTGCGGCCGCGCGCTTCGCGAGATCCGCCCTCACACGTTCCTGCTCCGCAGCGAGCTCGGCTTCGCGGCTCTCGGCGCCCGCGATCGCGCCCAGCTCGGCCGCCGCAGATTCGCGGAACGCGAGGACGTCCGGCTCGCCGGGGCCGTACTTGCGAGCGAGGCGCTCGATGCGCGCGAGCCGATCTTCGAGCGCGCCGCGGCGCGCCGGATCGGCTTCGAGGCCGCGACCGTACCGCTCGACGTCGCGGGCCACGTCGTCGAGCTCCGCGTGCGCCGCACGAAGGCGCGCCGCGACCTCTTCGAGCGCCGGGTCGAGCCGCGCC
>JAYRMX010000293.1:0-17227 GCA_041912475.1 Myxococcota bacterium | reverse complement strand
GAAGAGCGAGACCTCATCGAAGGCGGCCGCTTCCTCGGCCGCCGGCGGCTCCTCGCGCGGCCGCCGCCCCTGTACCTCACGTGCCGCTTCACGCGGCGGCGCGTCCGCTCGCCTCTCCTCTCGCCGCTCGCGCTCCGGCGCACCGGCGCCGGCCGGCCGCGCCCCGCGCGCCGGCCTCTCCTCGCGACCGCGTCGCGACGGCGCGGCGGACCGAACCGCCTCGCCGAGCGCGAGCTCGGGCTCGCGTCCTCCGCTCCTTCGCACCTCGACGAACGTCGTCGCGACGGCGAGCCAGCGCACGACGCGGGGCACGATCGCGTCGAGCGACGCCGCGGTGAGCGCGAGCCGCGGCGTCTCGAAGCGAACCGGCGGGAGCGCGTCGGCGAGCAGGCCGGGCAGCGCCGGACGCAGCGCGATCAGCGCGTCGAGCACCGGGCCGAGCGCCGCGAGCCCGAAACGCTCGCGAATCGCGCCGACGACGGGTCTGCCGTCGGCGTCGACGCCGACCAGGTCGACCGACTCGACGTCGGCGCCGCCCTGCGGCCACGGCGAAACCGCGCGCAGGCCGAGCAGCGATGCGAGGACCGGGATCGCACGCGTTCGCAGGCCCTCCTCGCCGTCGCGAACGCTGCGGTCGTGGATCCGCTTGCGAAGGCCGCCTTCGAGCCGGTCGAGCGCGTCACCGAGGTCGTCTGCGCCCAGGCGCTCGCTGCGGCGGGCGGGCTGCAGTGTGTCGAGCAGGACGCCGTCGTCGTCGAGCCGCACCGCGGCCACGCGCCGCCCGAGCAGCACCAGCTCGAGGCAGCGCCCGCTGGTGCGGGCGACACCGCCGTGCTTCGCGGCGAGGCCCGAGAGCCCCTGCAGGGCCCGTTCGGCGAGCTCCCGGTCCGCAGCGCCCGTGAAGTGCGCCGCGAGCTGATGGATCGACAGCCAGGGCGCATCCTCGAGCGGCTCGGGCAGCACGCACTCGCCGGCTTCCCCGAGGTCCGGCGCCTCGACGGCCCGGAGCGCGAAAGGCGTCTCGCCGACGAGCGCGAGGCGGCGCCGCGCGAGGAGCGACCACGTGGGAGCGATTGCGAGGACCGTTCCCGCGAACGGCGCCTCGCCGCCCTCTCCCGCCGCCGCCGCGAGCGCCGCGAGGATGGCGTCGCCCGCGTCGCGAGGCGCGAACGCGACGAGCACTCGCTCGCCCGATTCCGTTTCGCCTCCGCCGACCGCCGCGTAGCCCGGCGGGAGGCCATCGATCACGAGCGGCGAGAGGCCGCGCACGCCGAAGCTGCCGGCCGCCTCGATGCGCTCGAGGGCGCGCGCTGCGTCGAATCCAGCGCGGCCCTCGTCTGCCGAGCCGCCTTGCCGGCGGCGTCCGAATCGTCGTCTCATCGAACCGGGTTCCTCGGCGCCGCGCGCGCGGGCGGCCTCGGCGCGGCGCACCGCGCCCGGGCCGCCTCGCGTCGCCGCGCGGTCAGGGCTTCACGATCAGCGAGGAGTCCTCCTCCTCGCGCAAACGGTCGAGAAGCGGCGCCAGCGCCGCTTCGAGCAGGGCCCGGGCGACGGCACCGCCGCCCGCAGTGTCGCCGATGCTGCGCGCGGCCGCGAGGCACGCCCGCGCGTCGTCCTCGCGACCCTGCTTCCAGTAGACGAACGCCGCCTCCTCGAACCGCGACGCCAGCCGCGCCGGGCGCGGCCCGGAATGGATCTCGGCGACGGCCTCGCCGAGGATCGCATCGATCTGCTCGCGGCGCTGCGTGCCCGAGACCACGATCCTGCCCTCGGCGAGCGCCTGCAGCCGCTCGGCCACGGCGCGAAGCTCCTGCTCATCGGGCGGCCAGGGGCCGATCTCCCGAGCGCGCACCAGCTCGAGGGCCCGCGCGAGCGAGCCCTCCTCGGCGCCGAGCGCCTCACGGGCGATCTCGCCCGGCGTCTTCGCGCCTTCCGCGCTTCGCGTCAGTCGCGTGCGCCACTCGGTGAAGCTCCGCGGGAGCGGGTGCGTGCCCTGCGCGCCGGCCGCCGCCGCGAGCAGCCGGCGCAGCGCGTTGGGCGGGACGGGAAGCGCCGGGAAGCGCCGGCCCTGCGCCTCGCGCAGAAACTTGCGCGCCCCGCTACGCCCCGTGGTGTATACCGCGCAGTCGAGGATGCCGCGCTCCGGATCGAAGAGGATCTCGAACAGCCGCGCGCCCCCGCTCGGATTGCTCTCGACGAGATACGCCATGCGGGCGCCCGACGGGTCGAGCGGCGTCACGAGCGCGGCGTCGAGCGCTTCGTCGAGAGCCGGCAGCGTCGCGACGACCGGCTCGGGGCGCGGCTCCGGGACCGCGATCCCGCGGCCGCGCAGGCGATGGAGGACCCGCCGCAGCGCCTTGCGGGCCGCCTTCGGGAGATCCTCGCTCGCGGTCGCGAGCAGGTGCTCGGCCGCATCCGGATCCTCCGCCCAGGCCGCGGCGAGCTCCTCGCCCGCCTCCACCTCGGCCGCCAGCAGCCACCCGAGCACACGCGCCGCGGCGTCCGGAGCGAGCGCGCGCCGCAGGCGCCCGGGATCGCCGTTCGCGGAGCGGATCGGATCCGCCTGGTCGGGGAGCGCCGTCGCGGCATGCTCGAGCGCAGCCGCGAGGCTCACGGGCGGGTCTCCGCAGCGACCCACGCGCGGTACGGCTCGCTGCCGCCGGCAACGGGCAGCGCGAGCACCTCGGGCACCGCGTAGGGATGAACCTGCCGGACGCGCCCGGCGAGCGCATCGCAGCGATCGGCGCGGGTCTTCGCAATCAAGAGCACCTCGGCCTCCTCTTCGATCCTTCCTTCCCAGCGATAGATCGAGCGTACGCCGGGCACGATGTTCACGCAGGCCGCGAGCCGCTCGTCGACCAGCGTCCGCGCGATGCGCTCGCCGGCCTCGGCGTCCGGCGCCGTCACGAAGACGACGCGCAGCGCGTCAGGCTCGGCGGCCGGCACGTCGCAGCCTCGCATGCTCCGCCAGGGCAAATCGATCCGTCATGCCCGCAATGTAGTCCGCAATCGCCCGCAGCTCCCCGTCCCCGGGAAACCGGGCGCGCACGTGCTCGGGAAGCCGGTACGGGTCTTCGCGGTAGCCGCGGAACAGGTCGCCGAGCACGCCCTCGGCGCGCCCGCTCCTCTGACGCACCCGCGGGTGCATGTAGAAGTGCTGGAACAGGTGGCGCTTGAGCGTCGCGAACCGCGTTCGCGTCTCGTCGGAGAAGCCGACGCAGGGACGCGACAGCGCGCGAACCGCCTCGGGGGACGCGACGCCGGCCGCCTCGAGCCGCGCGGCCGTCGTCTGCACGAGGTCGGTCGCGAGGCGGTCGAGCAGCGTGACGATCGTCTGTGCACGCAGGACCCCTTCGTCGGCGGCTCCGATCCTCTCGCGCGCCGCCTCGCGCGCCTCGCGCCAGAGGTCGACGCGGTCGAGGCTCGCGATCCGGAGCAGCCCCGCGCGCAGCCCGTCGTCGAGGTCGTGGTTCGTGTACGCGATCTCGTCGGCGAGGTCGGCGAGCTGCGCCTCGAGCGCGTGCGACGGCGTCTCGGGCGGCAGCGGAACGGGATGCTCCCAGTTCGCGCCGTGCTTGAGGATCCCCTCGCGCGTCTCCATCGTGAGGTTGAGACCGCGGTAGCCGGGGTGGCGCTCCTCGAGCAGATCGACGATGCGAAGGCTCTGCCGGTTGTGGTCGAAACCGCCGGCCCCTTCGAGCAGCGCGTCGAGGACTCGCTCGCCCGCATGGCCGAACGGCGTGTGGCCGAGGTCGTGCGCGAGCACGATCGCCTCGGCGAGGTCCTCGTTCAGGCGCAGCGCGCGCGCGAGCGTGCGCGCGACCTGCGCGGCCTCGAGCGTGTGCGTGAGCCGGTTGCGGTAGTGGTCGCCTTCGTGGTGGACGAAGACCTGCGTCTTGTACTCGAGGCGGCGAAAGGCCCGCGAGTGGATCACGCGGTCTCGGTCGCGCTGGAAGGCCGTGCGGTAGGCGTGCTCGGTCTCGGCAGCGACGCGGCCGCCGGAGAGCGCGCTCCGGATCGCGTACGGCGCGAGACGCTCCATCTCTTCGCGCTCGTAGGCCTCGCGCAGCCGGACGAGGCTCAATTCGGGCGCCCGGGCGGCTCGCGGCCCCCGTTGCGGTCGGACTCCTCGAGGATCTTCTCGAGCGCCGCGCGCGAAGCCGGATCGATGTCGGCGTGGGGGCCGGCCGAGACTCCCGCTTCGCGCCCGCGCACGAAGTGCCAGCCGAGCGCCGCCGCGCCGGCGAGCGCGAGGCCGAGCGCGATCGCGAGCCAACGTCTCACACGCCACGCGGTAGCATGCCCGGCATGACGACGTCCACTTCGCCTCGCCTGCTGCTCGGCCCCGGCCCTTCGAACGTGCACCCGCGCGTCCTCGCCGCGATGGCCCGCCCGCTGCTGGGACATCTCGACCCCGCGTTCCTCGCGCTCGTCGACGAGGCGCAGGCGCGGCTGCGGCGCCTGTTCGGCACCGAGAACCCGCTCACGATCCCGCTCTCGGCGACGGGAAGCGGCGGCATGGAGGCGTGCCTCGCGAACCTGCTCGAGCCGGGCGACGCAGCCGTCGTGGGCGTCGCGGGCATCTTCGGCGAGCGAATGTGCGACGTGGCCGCGCGGATCGGCGCACGCGTGACGCGCGTCGATGCCGAGCCCGGACAGGTGCTCGACGCCGCTGCGATGGCCGAGGCGATCGCGCGGGTCCGCCCGCGCGTCGTCTCGTTCGTCCACGCCGAAACGTCGACGGGCGCGCTGCAGCCGGTCGAACGGATCGCCGCCGCCGCGCGGGCGGCGGGGGCGCTCGTCGTTCTCGACTGCGTCACCTCCCTCGGCGGGCTTCCCGTGACGCTCGACGCCTGGGGAATCGACGCCGCGTACAGCGGCACGCAGAAATGCCTCTCGTGCCCGCCGGGGCTCTCCCCGGCGAGCTTCTCCCCGCGCGCGCTCGCGCGCGTTCGCGAGCGCACGCGGCCCGTGCAGAGCTGGTACTTCGACGTCTCGCTGCTCGCCGCGTACTACGGCAGCGAGCGCGTCTACCACCATACGGCTCCGATCTCGGCGATCTTCGGCCTCGTCGAAGCGCTGCGGCTCGTCGAAGAAGAGGGTCTCGCGGCGCGCTTCGAGCGACACCGGCGTGCGGCCGAGCGGCTGGTCGCAGGCCTCGCCCCGCTCGGATTCACGCCGCTCGTCGCCGCCGGAAGCCGGCTCCCGATGCTCACGTCGGTGACGCTTCCCGAACCGGTCCGCGCGCAGGGAGAGGCCGCGCTTCGCCGGCGGCTCCTCGACCGCCACGGGATCGAAGTCGGCGGCGGCCTCGGCAAGCTCGCGGGCCGCATCTGGCGCATCGGCCTCATGGGCGAGAACGCGCGCGACGAGATCGTCGATCGCCTCCTCGGCGCGCTCCGCGCCGAGCTCACGGCTCCGTAGCGCTGCGCTCTCCCAGCTCGAAGCGCACGGGTACGCGCAGCCGGCCGAGCACCGGCGGAAGCGGCGCCGCATCTCGAACCGCACGCTCGGCCGCGCGGTCGAGGAGCGCGCTCCCGGACGAGCGCACGAGCGCGATGCTCGCCGGGCTCCCGCCCGCGCCGATCTCGAACGCCACCTCGGTCTCGCCTTCGATCGCGCGCCGTCGTGCGATCGGCGGATAGACGAGGGCCTCCTGGATGCGGCGGCGGATCTCCGCGACGCGCGCATCGAACGAGACGCCGCCGGGCATCGCGTCCTCTCGCGCACGCGGAGGCCGCGACGCGACGTCCGGATCGGCGCCGGCCGCAGCGGCGCACGCCAGCATCGCCGCCGCGGCGAGACGAGCGACGCGCAACAGCGCGCTGCGACGCCACACGCCGCGCTCCGGCTCTCGCCCGCGCGCCCTACTCCGCCGCATCCGGGATGCCGTTCCCGTTGGCGTCCGTCGCCGGCGCCGAGTTCACCGCCGACACCGCGTCGAGATCGAAGCGCGCGTTGTCGGCGCCCTCGGGGCCCGTCGCCACCGGCGACGCCTCGATGCGGACGTAGCGCGCCCACGCGAGCCCGACCGTCGCCAGATCGAACGAGTCGCCGCCCGCTCCCTCCGGCAGCGCGAGGTCGAAGACGCTCACGCCGACGAGGCTCTCGATCGGCGCCGTCGTGGGGATCGACGCGTGCGGCGAGCTCGGGTTGCTCGCGTTCGAGAGCACGGGGTACACGCCCGCACAGCCCGGGTAGTACGGCGGCGAGCCGATCGCGCACGGGAACGCGACCCAGGTGACGCCGTCCTGGCTGACGCTCACGCGCCCCGGCTCCGCGAAGGGAGCGCCCGTCATCGAGTAGGCGCCGATGCTGAGAAATGCGTTCTCGAACACCGTGAAGTCGGCGCCGGGCCCGTTCACGATCACGTTGTTCGTCATCGCGACGTCGATCCGGCCCGAGACGCCGAGCGAGACGACGTCGAGGCCGCCGCCGAAAAGGCCCGCGCCGAGCGGCGGACCGGTGACGCGCCCCGGAAGGCCGCTCTGGCCGAAGCCGCCGCCCGCACCGGGAACGAACTCGGTGACCGCGTCGGCGTACGGATCGCCGGTCGTGGTGAACGAGATCTCGTCGAACGACGTGACTCCCGACGAGAACGTCACCTGGGCACGAAGCGTGTTGGTTCCGGGAGCCACCAGCCCCGGACCCCAGACGCGGCTCGCATGCGCCGTGGCCCTTCCGTTCACGGCAGGGTCGACCGTGAACAGGCTCGTCACCTCGTTGCCGTTGAGCGTGACGCGCAGGCTTCCCGACACCGCGTTCTGCTCGGCGAAGTCGAAGACGAGGTCGAGCGGCATCCACGTGACCTGCGCGTTCGCGACCGGCGCGCGCCAGGCGATGGGCTGGACCTGATCGCAACCGGCGAGGAGCGCCGGAGCGAAGAGCACGAGGGCGAGAAATCGTCTCATCGAAGGACTCCTCATCGGGTGTGTTCCGCGCCGGAGGCCTCTTCCGGCGCACCGGGGTCGACGCGCAGCCAGGGCGAGCGAGCGCCGTCGGCGCGCTCCTCCGCGACGTACAGATCGGCGGCGGGCGCACCCGCGCCGACGGGCAGCTCGAGCATCCGTTCGCGTGCGCTCGGCGCGGGCGCGACGGCGCGCCGGCCAACGACGCGCCCGCCGGAAGCGAACACCACCGCCGCGGCCTGCGCGGATGGAAACACGCGAAGGCGCGGCTCGCCTTCCGCTTGCCCGACCACCTGCGCTCCCGGAGGTCGTGCGTCCGCCGCGGGAACGACGACGCGCGTCGCCTGCGCCGCCGGCTCGCGGTCGCCGGGAGCGACGGCGAGCTCGCGCCCGGCCACGGCAACCTGGGCGAAGCGGAAGCCTCCGCCCGGCTCGCTCCGCGTCCCGGCAAGCCGCGCGAAGCGCCCGTTCTCGACACGCCAGAGTGTAAGAACGCGCGGCGCGGCCGGGTCCCATCCCGAGACCGACGCGGTCACCGAGCCGGCCGGAACGTCGACCGGGTCGAGCTCCGGCGCGGGCGGCGTCTCCTCGCCGGCGTGCCGGTCGCCGGCGACGGCCTCGCGCTCCGCACTCGCCGCGCCGGCAGCAACCCGAAGCTCGCCCGTGCGGAGGTCCTCGGTGTGAGCTGCGGCAGCGGGCGGCGACGCGCTGGCCGCCGTCGCGAGCGCGGCGCCGCGGCCTTCGCTGCGCGCCTCGCCCTGCGTGCCGGGCCCTGCCGCGGAGCCGGGCGCGGCGGCGCGGGCTGCGGCGGCGCCGCCACCCCCCGGCGCGCGCGCCAGGGGCGCGCGCACGAGCGCCGCCGCCGCGAGCGTCAGCGCGATTCGACGCGAATGCCGCACAGCAGGCCCTCCGGGCTTCCGGCGAGGACGAAGACGTCCGGTCCCGTGTAATCGACGCCGGGCCGGCCGCTGCGAACCCGCAGCGATCCCGGCGCGCGAGGCTCTCCGACCGACGAGGCCGAGACCGGCGCGAAGACCGTGTCGATCGCGTGGAGCCCGAACCTTCCCCCGCGCAGCTCGGCGAGGCTCGGGCTTCCCGAGAGGTCGGCCGAGATCTCGATCAGCGTTCCGTCGCAATACTCGGTCGCGTACACGCGGCTCCCGGCCGCGTTCCAGTCGGCGCTCACGACGAAGCCGTTGCAGGTCTGCGCCGGCGGACCGTCGGCCCGCGCCGGAATCGTGAACGGGAAGCCCGCGTAGAAGATGCGCGCATCGGGCCCCGTCGAGCCGTCGAGCACGAGCGGCGCAGCCGGAGCCGCGGGGAGCGCGTCGAGCGGCGCGAGGTCGACGCCGTACAGCGCGCGGCCGACCGCGCTGCCCGCGAGCGCGACGCGGCCCGAGGGATCGATCGCGAGCCGGTCGAATGCGAGGCCGACCGCGCCGAGCGGAACGGTCGCGAGAAGGCGCAGCGTCGCCGCGTCGATCACGTCGACGAACGCGTCCGTGAGCGCGACGCCCCCGGCCTCGAGCGCCGGCGTCGCCGGATCGTCGGTTCGCCGGCCGATCGCTCCGCTCTCGGTGACGAGGACGAGGTCTCGCCCGGACGGCGTCCGGTACGCGGTGACGTGCGCCGGGTTGAAGCCGGTCGTCACCAGAACCGGCGTCGCCGCATTCGGCGAGACGATCGGCGCGCCGGTCGAGACGTCGAAGTCGTAGACCAAGACCGCGCCGGGCAGGTATTGCGCGTTCGTCGGAACGCTGTTGTCCGCGAGGTTCGACATCGAGACGAAGAGGTGCCCCGCGGCGACGGCGGCGCCCGACGTGAACGTCGGCCGGAAGCTCGGCGCTCCCGGGATGCACCACGCAGCGGGCGGAACGGCGAGCGCGTCGCCGCGCGAATCGGTCATCCCGGGCGCGACCGGAACGCAGCCGCTCGTCGACACCGCCGTGCGCGTCGCCGACCCGCCCGGCGGCGGCAGGTACACGTATTGCCGCAGCGCGAAGCCGGCCGGCGTCCGCACCGTTGCGCTCACGAGCCGTCCGCTCGCCGGATCGACGAAGATCACCTCCTCGTAGGCGCTGGCAGTGACGAGCGCGAGGCCCGCGCTCACGGCGAGCACCCCGTCCGGCTGCGGAGAGGTGACCGGGCACGGCGGGAAGCCCGGCTCGTCGCAGCCGTCCCCGTCGCTGTCCGGAGGGATCGCCGGCACGGACCCCGATGCGGCGACCGCGGGCGGAAGCGGCCCGAGGTCGAACGGCAGCAGCGAAGGCGGCGTGAAGTTCGCAACGACCGCCCGCGACGAGAGGCCGGGAACCAGATCGAGCCCGGCCGGAAACGGCCCCGGAAGCGGCGCGCAGCGCGAGTCGGCGGAGCTCACCTCGATCACGGGCGCGCCGCCGCCGCTGCCGCTCCCACCGCCGCCACTGCCGCCGCAAGCGATCGCAGCGGCGCTCGCCGCGGCGAGCGCTCTCCGAAGGCGCCCCGCGCTCAAAACGTCGCCTCCGCCTTCACGCTCAGGACGCGGCCCGGCTGCGGAAAGAACTGCGCGTCGCGCACGCTCACATCGGTGAGGTTCGACGCAATGAACGAGAGCAGCAGGCTCCGCAGCGGAATCCGCTCGCCGACGACGGGGAGCTGCACGAGGTCGACGACGATCCCCGCGTCGTAGGTCGTGCGCGCGGGAAGGATCGTTCGGCCCGACTCGGAAACCGGAATCACGTCCGTGTACAGCGCGTCGGCGAACACCTTGAAGAGCCTCGACGGCGGGCCGAGCTGGACGCGGCCGGAGAGCTCGTTCGGGCTGCGCCCGGGAAGGGGAGTGTCCGTTCCCTGGTACCGCGCATCGAGATGGGTGTAGTTCGTGCTCAGCACGACCCATTCGAAGAGTCCGACCGAGGCCGAGACCTCGACCCCGCGCGAGAACGCCGGCCCGGTGTTGACGGGCGCCACCGTGAACGGGCTCACGAGAACGAAGACGATCGAGTTGTCGATGTCGCTGTCGAAGTACGCCGCCTCGACGCTGACGCGATCGAGCGGCCACGGTCCGGCGAAGGCCAGCGCGAGGCCCGCGTCCCACGCGACCGCCTCCTCGGGAACGAGTCCCGGGTTCCCGCGGACGAAGCCCTCGTCGGGGAAGTAGAGCTCGTCGAAGCTCGGGACGCGGTACGCGCGCTCGAGGTTCGCCTTCACGCGGAGCCAGCTCCACGGCTCGACGACGGCGCCGATCCGCGGAACGAAGCGGCTGCCGAAGCCCTCGGTGTCGTCGTAGCGAACCCCGGGAACGAGCCGGAGCCAGTCGCCGAACAGACGCGCGTCGTCCTGCAGCCACACGTCGAACGTGAGGCGCGAGGGGTTGTCGTACGCGGGCGCGTCGAGCGAGTCCTGGTAGCCCTCGAAGCTGAGCGTCGCCCGGTGCTCGGTGCCGAGCAGCGAGAGCCCGCGCTCGACGCCGAAGCGGCCTCCGAGCGTCTGGTTCGTCTGCACGGTGTCGATCGGAGGCCCGAACGTCGGTGTCGGATTCTTGAAATGGAGGCGCTGGTAGAGGTTGTACAGGTGCGCGCTGGCGTCGACCGCGAGCGGCGTCAGCGCGGAGCCGTCGAGCGAGAGGTCGGCGACGTTGCGCGTCGTGCGCTGGTGCGCGTTCGGCTGCTGCCCGCCGTACGCGCCGCCGCCCGAGTCGAGGCCCGGCGTTCCCCGGCTGTCGAACAGACCATCGTCCTGCAGGGACACGTGGAGCTTCTCGCCGAGATCGCGTCCGATGCGGACGAGGCCCGTCTGGTACTCGGAACGGTTGTTGATGCGGGTGAGCGCCGGCGGGTTCGGGACGACGATCGTGTTCCCGATCTTCGTCACCGGCCGCTGGAACTCCCAGTCGCCGCGCGTCGTGAAGCCCTCGTACGCGCCGGTCACCTCCCAGTCTCCGTAACGCTTCGCGTGGAGCGCCGACCCCTCGCCGGTGCCGAACGAAGCGAGCGTTCCGGTGAGCGTCGTCCGCGGCTCGGCGCCTGGGCGGCGCGTCACGAAGTTGATCACGCCTCCCATCGCGCCGGTTCCCTGCTGCACCGATCCACCGCCGCGCGAGACCTCGATGCGCTCGATCAGACTTGCGGGAATCGTCGAGAGGTCGACGACGCCGGTCTGCGCGCTGTCGAGGCGGATTCCGTCGAGCAGGATCACGACCTGGCTCGCCGTCGAGCCGCGGATCGAAACCTCCGACGGCTGCCCCGGTCCGCCGAAGCGGCGGACCTGCACGCCGACGGCCTGCGAGAGCAGATCGTCGACGGTCTTCGCCTCGCCCTGATAGCGGTCCATGTCGATCACCGTCGTGAACGCCGAGGGATCGTCGGGAAGGTCTTCGGGGCGAAGGTCGCGAACGACGACCGGCGCCACGTCCCGCGTCGGGACCTGCGGCGGCGCGTCCGCATCGGCAGCGGTCGCGGCGCGCGCGAGCGCCGCCAGCAGCAGCGCGGCGCCGCTCGCGACCGCCGGGTGAAGGCGGGCGCGCCCGGAGCGCGCCCGCCGGAAGCTCGCCCTCTCGTTCATCTCGCGGCTACGCCGCGGCCCGCCCCGGCCTGCGCCGGCGCGCCGCTGCGAGCGCAGCGAGGCCCGCAGCGACGGTGACGGCCGACGCGGGCTCGGGAGCGGCCACGACGTCGTCGATCGCGAAGAACGCGGGCGTGTTCATTCCGAAGGCGCCGGTGTCACTCGACGCGAGCGTGAACTCGATCGCGCGCAGCGCGCCGAGGCTCGAGAGATCGACCGTCGTGAAGCCGCTCACGATCGCGTCGAGCGCGTCGTCCTCGAAGCGGTAGTCGGCGAGATAGAACTCGACGCTGCCGGTTTCGCCGCCTGCTGCATCGAGGCCGCGGATCGCCAGCCGGAAGTAGTCCGGGTCGTGCCCGGTCGCGCCGCCGAACTTCTTCGAAAAGGCGTCGCCGTCGCGCATCGAGAGCGCGGCGTAGGTGGTGTTCGCGACCTTGAGGCTCACGGCGTGTACGTCGCTCGCGAACGTGATGCGCGGGATGAACGGGCCGTAGGTGTCGACGTATCCCACGGCGTAGGTCCCGCCCGCGAGCGGATCGCCGGGCCGGTACGCGGCGAACTGATTGGCGTAGCCCGGCGTCACCGAGTTGCGAACGTTCGAGTACGCGAAGCCGGCCCACGTGGTGTAGCCGCCGCCGAAGTCCGTGAACTGGTCGTTGAAGTGCGCGCCGCCGCTCGTGAAGCCGAACGAATCGGCCACGGCCGATCCCGGCGGCAGCCCGGCGCCGACGTCTTCGAAATCGGCCGTGAGCGCCGCTGCGCCGTTCGCAGCGAGGGCGACCGTGAGCATCGCGGCGTACGGCCGGATCCGGCGGAGCGGGTGCGGGTGCAGGGAAGCCGAGGAGAGGGAGAGGAGACGCAGGACGACTCGAACGATTCGCATTCGGGATCTCCATCGCGCCGTTTCCGGGCGCATGGGGTTTCGCGCCCGCGGGCTCGCTGCCCCCGGTCGCGGCCACGACGGGCTCCCGATCGCTCGATGGTCGAGTCGGAGAGGCGATGGATCCCGGCCTTGCGAACGCGCCGGCCGGATCGATGCGCTCCCCTCCTCGCCGCCGGAGAAGCAGGAACCCGCTGGAAGGCCGGTCTTCTGGCTCCCGGATCCGCCGATCGGTGGGCCTTCCCAGCCGTTTCCGGCCAGTGGCATGTTCCCCGATCGTCCCCGGTCACAGCGACGGGCTCGCGCCGGATTCGCACCGGCTTCCCGCGGCCCCCGAACTCCGGGGACCGCCCCCGGCGGGTCTCGCCGGAGGTCACCTTCCATGTGCAACCCGTATGTACCGGCTCGCGGCCGGATGTGTCAAACGCGCTGGCGCTTTCGTCACCCGAGCTCGTTCGCGAACAGCTCCTTCACGCGCCGCCACGCGTCGCCGGCGGCCGCGGCGTCGTACGACGGACGCTGGTTGCAGAAGAAGCCGTGTCCGGCCTGCGGATAGACCTCGATGTGGTGGCGAACGCCGCTCTTCGCGAGCGCGGAGCGGATGGCGTCGATCTGCGACGCCGGGATCATCGCGTCCTGCCCGCCGAAGAGCAGCAGGATCGTTCCGCCGATCTTCGAGGTGCGATCGACGGTCGGCACCGCGCCCCCCGGCCCCTTGGGCCCGGCGATGCCGCCGCCGTAGAAGCTCGCCGTCGCGCGCACGTCGGTCTCGCAGGCGACGAGGTACGCCATGTGGCCGCCGATGCAGAAGCCCATCGCACCGACGCGGCCCGCGCGAACGTCGCGCCGTCCGCCGAGGAACGCGATCGCGGCCTTCGCGTCCGCGATCATCTCGTCGGCACGAAGCGCCGCGAGCAGCTTCATGCCGGCTGCCATGCCCTTCTCGTCGTAGCCGTACTCCGCCCCCGGGCCGGTCCGGTGGAAGTAGTCGGGTGCGAGCGCGACGTACCCTTCGCGCGCGACGCGTTCCGTGACGTCGCGGATGTGGGCGTTGATGCCGAAGATCTCCATGAAGACGAGGACGGCCGGGTGCGGTCCGCCGTCCTCGGGCCGCGCGAGGTATCCGCCCATCTCGCCGCCGCTCGCCAGCGCGATGCGAACGCGCTCGGTCACGATGTCCATCGAAGCCCTCCCTTCGGATCTCGGTCGACTTTGGAAGGAAGGCCGGCCGGCGTCAACCGCCTGCTACGCTCGGGGCCTCATGGACGGCGGAATCCCGATCGGTCGCGTGCTCGGCATCCGGGTGTACCTGCACCCCACCTGGTTCGTGGTCTTCTTCCTCGTGACGATCACGCTCTCGTCGGCGCTCGGGCAGGAGCACGCGGACTGGAGCGGCCCGCTGCGGACGCTGCTCGCGGGAGGAACGGCCGCCCTCTTCTTCGGCTCGATCTTCCTGCACGAGCTCGGCCACAGCGTTCTCGCGCTGCGTCACGAGGTGGGCGTGCGGTCGATCACGCTCTTCATCTTCGGCGGCGTCGCGGTGATGGAGAAAGAGCCGCCGACGCCGCGCGCCGAATTCGAGATTGCGATCGCCGGGCCGATCGTGAGCGCGCTGCTCGCGCTCGCGTTCGGATGGCTCGCCGGCGCCGCCGGGACCGACGCGCCGGCCGGCAGCATGCTCTCCTGGCTCTCGTGGATCAACTTCATCCTCGCGGCGTTCAACCTGCTGCCCGGCTTTCCGCTCGACGGCGGCCGCGTCCTGCGAGCACTGCTCTGGGCGCGCAGCGGCGATTTCCAGCGCGCGACGCGCGTCGCGGCGAACGTCGGCCAGTGGATCGCGTACGGCTTCATCGGCCTCGGCGCGGCGCAGGTCCTGTTCTTCGGCAATCTCGTCGGCGGGCTGTGGCAGGCGTTCATCGGCTGGTTCCTGCTCTCGGCGTCCGGAGCGACGGTGCGGCAGGTCGCGATCGAGCACTCGCTCGCCGGGCTCCTCGCGCGCGACGTCATGAACCCCGACGTTCCGCGCGTTCACGCCGGGATCTCGGTCGGCTCGTTCGCGCGCGACCTCGTGATGCGCGGGCGGCGCTGGGCGCTCGTCGAGGAGGCGGGGCGCACGGCGGGAATCATCACGCTCTCGGACGTGAAGCGCGTCGACCCGGAGGCGTGGGAGACGACGCCGGTGGGACGCGTCGCGACGCCGATCGACGCGGTCGTCACGGCAAGCCCGACGCAGCCCGTGCGCGACGTGCTGACCGCGATCGGAACCAGGAACGTGAATCAGATCCCCGTCGTCGAGGACGGCAAGGTGCTCGGCGCCGTGACGCGCGACACGCTGGTCCGCGCGATCGAGCTTCGTGGCGGGGGGCTGCCGTAGGAGAGTGCCGGGCGAGGTCGCTCGCCCGCAGGCTCCGACCTCTCGCCGCCCGTCGCTCGCGGCTGCGCCCGCCGCTCCTCGTCGCGCTCCTGCCCGCCTCCGCGGTCGCCGTCTCGATCACCGATCCGGACCAGGGCTCCGTCGCGATCGCGAACGTGGCCGCCGCCCCGATCGACGGCAGCGGCCGGATGGCCGCGGCCTCGAAGGCGTCGCGGCTTCGCCGCGCGGGACGGCCGGACCGATCTACACGAAAGGGTGTCGGTCGCGCCAGGGCATGGCCTGCTCGAGCTGCGACGCCACGCGGAGCAGGAGATCCTCGCGCCCGTAAGCGGCGACGAGCTGCGCGCCGAGCGGAAGGCCTTCCGCGTTCCAGTGCGCGGGCAACGAGATCGCGGGCTGGCCCGAGAGATTGAACGCCGACGTGAAGGCGCCGTACGGCGCGGCGCGCAGGAAGGGCGCGAGCGGCTGCTCCTTCGAGGTCGCGAGCTCGCCGATCCGCGGCGGCGGCGCCGCCGTCGTCGGCGTGAGGAGCAGATCGAAGCCCTGCTGCCACCACGCCGCCACGCGGCGGCCGAAGCCGTGGACGAACTCGATCGCCTCGATGTAGCGCGCGGCGGGCGCCACCCTGCCCTGCTCCGCGAGCGCCCACGTGAGAGGCTCGACGTCGCCCGGGCCGAGCGTCCGGCCGAGCTTCTCGCCCCACGAGCCCAGCGCGCGCGCGACCGAGCAGCCGACGACGACGACGAAGCTCGCCACGGCCTTCGGATCGTCGAGCGCCTCGGGATGCGCCTCCTCGACGCCGTGCCCGAGGCCCTCGAGCGCACGCGCGGCCGCGCGAGCGGCCGCGAGGCAGTCGTCGTGGACGGCGAGGCCGCGCGGGCCGCGCAGCATGAGGCCGATCCGCAGCCGCCCGGCCGGAGCGCCGACTTCCTGCGCGAACGGCCGCGACGGGGGCGGCGCGAAGTACGGGTCTCCCGGCATCGGGCCGTGCACCACGTCGAGCAGCGCCGCCGTGTCGCGAACGCTTCGCGAGACCGCGAGCTCGACGGAGAAGCCCGCCCAGCGCTCACCGAGCCCCGGCCCGAACGAAGAGCGGCCGCGCGTGGGCTTGAGGCCCACGAGGCCGCAGTGCGCCGCCGGAATCCGAATCGATCCTCCTCCGTCGCTCGCATGGGCGACGGCGACCATCCCCGCCGCCACCGCGGCCGCCGCGCCGCCGCTCGATCCTCCCGCCGAGTGCGCGAGGCTCCACGGATTGCGCGTCGGGCCGTATGCGTCGGGCTCCGTCGTCGCCATGAGCGCGAGCTCGGGCGTATTCGTTCGCCCGAGGATCACGAAGCCCGCCCGGCGCACCTTCTCCGCGAAGAAGCTGTCGGCGCTCTCCGTCCAGCCCGCATCCCGCAGACAGCGCATTCCCGCGTGGCACGGCTCGCCCGCGCACTGGCCGCCGATGTCCTTCATGAGGATCGGAACGCCGCGGAAGGGACCGTCCAGAAGCTCCGGCGAAGCAGCCTCGGCGCGGGCGCGCTCGAAGCGCCGGTGGATGACGGCGTTCACGGCCGGATCGGCCTTCTCGATGCGTGCGATCGCGGCGTCGACCAGCTCACGCGGTGACACGTCGCCGCGGCGAACGCGCTCGGCCTGCGCCACGGCGTCGAGACGGAGGAGATCCTGGGACATGCGCGCCTCCGCGAGCGGCCCGCCTCGGGCCGGGGCTGCGAGGATGCCACAGTCCCGGGCGGAACATGCCGCACGGCTCGCTGTCGCTCGCCGGCAGCGGCCTTCGTTCGGCCGCGGACGGCCTCTCTGCGCGACTGCTGCGGACCTGCTAGAGAACGCGGGTCACGAGCGCGGGGGTCGTCTCGGCGTGCGGGCCGATCGTTTCGATGCAGCCGAGGCCGGCAACGATCTTGCCGAGGGCGTCGGTCTGGGCGGGGCTCAGCGTGTCGAAGCGGATCACGAGGCCCGCGTCGCCGTCGTCGCGGATCACGACCCCGCGAACCACGAGCGGCACCGCGAGGCCGCCGCCGTGGAGAGCGAGCGCGAGGCGCTGCCCACGCTCGATTGCGCCGTGCGGCTCGATGCGGATCCCGCCGGTCGAGAGGTCGCGGCCCATCACCACCCGGGCCGCCTCTTCGCCGAGCGTCACGACGCGCATCGTGTACGCCGGCCGCGCGGAACTGCGGCGCTCGCCGGGCGTCCCCTCGGACTGCGGTTCGGACGCAGTCTCGGCGAGCTCGGGCGCGACCGGATCGATCTCGGTCGGCTCGGCCGCAACCTCGGCCGGCGGCGCAAGCGTCTCCTGCAAGTCCCAGCCGCCGGGCAGCGAGGCCGGACCGCGCTCGTGTGCGGCGACGATTCGAGCGAGCCGCTCGCGGGCGGCGGCCGTCACCTTCTCGAAGGCCACCGCGACCGTGCACGTCGGGTCGGTCGGGCTCACGCTGTTCGACCGCACGACGCGAGCGGCGAGTCGCAGCGTGGCGCCCTCCGGGCCCGGAATTTCGACGGCGATCCGCGCTCCCG
>JAYRMX010000292.1:0-7188 GCA_041912475.1 Myxococcota bacterium | reverse complement strand
TCGCATCGATCTCCACGAGTGGTCGACAGTGGCGGGGCGTGCCACAGCCCACAACCGGGCGCGAGTGAATCGGCTCCGAATCAAGAAACTCCATCGACTCCCCCGATCTTGTGATGCAAGCCGCTGTGACGGCCAATTCGAGTTCGAAGGAGACGACGAGATGCGCCGGCGATCTGCTGTGATGACTGCGTGGATTATCACCCTTGCATGGTCGATCCCGGTCTCCGCTCAATCTCCTCCTCAGGGCGTCTGTGTCGAAGGCATCGATTGCCAGGTGGTCCGAACCGGTGCCGAGATCGCCTCCTGCTTGCAGCCACCCACGCCCGCGCTCTCGGCCCCGTACCACAAGGTCTGCGAGATACCGCCCGGCTCGGTCGTGACTCTCTCGCAGACAATCTCGGCTCACCACACCGGCTGCACGGGCTGTACGCCGAGCGACGGAGGCCGCGTCGAGCTCCGATGCAATGGGTCGCGCCTCCACCTCGCGAGCTCCGGATCGGGCTTGGCGGTGCTCGAGTTCGACTTCGACAGAGCACCCGACGGTTTCCGCCTGCTGGTATCGGACTGCCTGATCACCAAGGACCCCGGTGGACCCGGCTCGATCGGGATCAACGTCTTCGACCGCGACAAGACCGACGAGCAGGCGAATGATGTCCACGACCGTTGGTTGGTCCTCGACCGCGTGAACGTCGGACCACTCGGCCTCGAGGGCTCGGGGTCGGCGGCGCTCGACGCGAAGGGACCCGTGCACGTCTCCGCCGCACAGAGCAGCTTCAGCGCGGCGATGCCACTCATGATCCGTGTCGTCGGCGAGGGCGACACCACGGCGTTCGCGGCCGCTCACATCGTCAACAGCCAGATTCGCGGCCTCGGCGCCGCGAGTTGGACGTGCGTGCTGTTGTCAGAGGAAGGTAGCCTCGTTTCGTCGAACAACACCTACAGCGACTGCGGGGAGGTCATCAACGCTTGGTTCGCGGGAGCGCAAGGAGGTGGGAACGTCATCATGAAGGGTGACATCCTCCGCAATATCCCTGCTGATGGCGCCTCCTCGCTCGCCGTGTTTCCCGTCTACTCAGGCTCGCTCATTGCGGACGTCTTCTTCATCGAGAGCCGAAATGTTGCAGCAACCGGGAATCTCCTGCTTGCGAACAGCGCGCTCGCAACGGTCAAGCTCCGAGCAGCTTTCGGCCTGACGGTCGACGGAGGGCCGGGCGGGCCGGTGCTGTGCCGCGGCGTCTGGAACAACGGCGCGGGAGGGTCGATCCTCACCGGTGTCAACTCGAACTGGGCGAGTCTCGACGTGGACGCTTCTGGCCCGGCCGAGTGTGCAGGGCCGGCGCAGGTCATCGATCCTGCGAGTATGTCGGCGATCAACAGCCGCCAGCTCACGGGCCGGATCGTCGTCAAGGATCGCGTCGTCGAGATCGACCGTGGGAAGTCCATTCCACATTCGCTGTTCTCCGGAGTGCTCGGCCAGATCGAATGCAAGGCGCTCGACTCGATCGGCAGCCTCCCGCGAGAACTCACGGTGAGCGTCTTTCCGGGTGCCGCGCAGATCACGGAGACCTCGTGCTGGGTCTCGTCCAGCACGAGCGCGCCAACCGTCGCATTGGATGACGGAAACGGTGGAGTGGTACTTCCTGCACCGATCTGCAGCACTGCCCCTTCCTGGGCTCCCGTTACGAGTGGCGGCGCGTTTTCGGCGGGTACTCGGCTCCGCGCGGCGGTGTCGGGATCGTCGAGCTCAGCGGAGCTACGAATCTGCACGCGTTATCGGGAGCAGCAGTAGCCAGCAGTCGAGGCCTTCGGTCCCCGGGGCTGATCTGATGCTGCCCTTCGAGAAGGTGCGATGAGGCGGTCGCCCCGACTTGCGTCGAGCCGGCGTCAGTGCACGACGTACCCGAGCGCGCGGAGCTGATCGAGCGACATCCGGTCCATCTGCACGGGCTTCGCCGATCCCCACGGCGACGCGGGCCGCTGCATGTGCTCCGAGAGCAGCGTGTCGAGGCGGTCGCGCGTCGCGGGGTCGGATTCCGCGACGTTCGCGCGCTCCATCGGGTCGGTCGCGAGCGCGAAGAGCTGCACCGGCTCGGGCCGGTCGAGGGCTCGGATCAGCCGCTCCTCGTCCGTCGCCACCGAAGCGAGGCGGTTGGGCGGGGCGCCGCGCTCGCCCCAGCTCCTGTCGAGCTCGGCGAACGCCGGCCGGCTCGCGTCCGCCGGCGGCTGCGCGCCGCCGATCGCCGCCTCGATGAGCGGCCGCAGCGACCCCCCTTCGGCGCCGGGCAGCGGCGGGAGGCCCAGCAGATCGAGGACGGTCGGGAAGATGTCGAGGCTCGAGACTGGCGCCTCGACGACGGCCGGGGTCGCGAGGCGAAACGGCGGGATGACGAGCAGCGGAACGTCCATCACCTCACGGTAGAGCGTTCGTCCGTGGCCCTCGCCGCCGTGCTCTCCGAACTCTTCTCCGTGGTCGGCCGTCACGACGACCAGCGTTCGGTCCGAGAGCCCGAGCCGGTCGAGCGCGGCCATGACGGCGCCCACGTTCGCGTCGACCCACGCGATCGCGCTGTCGTAGAAGTCGGAGTGGCTGGTGCCGAACGTCGGCCCGGAGGCGTCCGACGCGTACTGGTGGACGTCCATGTAGTGGAGGTAGAGGAAGAAGCGGTCGCGCCCGAAGCTGTTCAGGAACTGGACGGCGGCCTCGGTGATGTCGGCGTCCGATCCGCGAAGCCCCGTGCCGACGCTCGGGCTGTTGCGGCGCATGGCGCGGGTCTCGTTGTAGACCCGCGGTACGTAGTAGCTGTCGAAGCCCTGCGCGAAGCCGAAGTGCGGAGCGAGCCAGTCGTTGCGGTAGAGGCCGAGCGTTCGCACGCCGGCCGCGTGGAAGACCTCCGCCGGAAGCGTCGCGGCCTCCGGAACGGTGTCTTCCCAGCGCAGGATGCGGTGCGTCGAGGGGCTCGTCGACGTGACCAGGGAGGCCATCGACGGCTTGGTCCACGACGACGGCGCGCGCGTTCGCGCGAATCGGATTCCGCCGCTCGCGAGCGCGTCGAGGTTCGGGCTCGTCGGCCTCGCGTAGCCCGAGACGCCGAGCCGATCGGCGCGAAGCGCGTCGATCACGATGAAGACGACGCTCACGTCCTTGCGGTCGCGGAGCGCCGCGAGCTCGGCGACGCCGCCTTCATGCCGCGGCGGCTGGCGACGCTCGATCTGCGAGGCGATCCCGATGACGGCGAGCAGGCCGGCGGCGATGAAGTACGTCCACGGCGAATCCAGCAGGCGGCGCAGCATCGCGGCGGCTCCTCGGCGCTCGTTCGAGACACCGAGCGTACGCCGCAGGGCGGGAACGGCCACCCCGCGCAGCGGTCGTGCAGGCCTCGCGGGACGTTTCTACGCGCTGGCTGCGCATCCGCGTGCGGCCAACGCGCGAAGAGCCGGCAACTCCGAGCGCGGCCAGGAGTGCCGTGCCGGAATCGAGGGCGAACGCGACATTGAACACCCGTTCTCGGCCCCCGTGATCGCGAGGCCCAGGATCGGGAACACGTTCGGGTCGGTCACCGGGATCGTTCCGGAGAACGCCATCACTCCCGGCGAGAGATTCGAGATGTGATCGGCCGCGACGTCGGCCGATCCCGTCCCGTTCCAGGCGAACACGACCGGCGGCAGCGAGGCGATCTCGAGCCGGAGGGTCGCCCCGGCGAGCGGAAGCACGGCGGCGGCGGCGGGCGCCGCCGCGAACAGAAGAGCGAGAACGAGGAGAGGGGCGAGTCGCTTGCGCACGGGAAGGCCTCCGGCCGGAGTCTTCCCAGGGAGGCGGCGAGCCGCCCGCGGCACGCCGTTCGACTCGAAATACCCTACGCGAAGCAGTGAGGCGGGTGCAAGTCCCCTCGAAGGATCCGGCCGCGGAAGGGACCGCGGGTCCGAGTGCGCGCTCGGTCCGGCTTCTCGCTCGAAGGATGCGGGCCACCTGCGCGCCGGGCCGGAATCGAATCAGCTCTTGCCGGGGATCATCCGATGCGTAGGGGCGCTCCGGCGGCCGGAGCTGCGCGCGCCCCATGAATGGCGGGTGCCGCGCGCGTATACTGCCGCGTTCTTTTCCGGGAGGTCCCGACGCGTGCCGACGCTCCTCGAGTCCCGTCTTCTGGCCTTTCCGGAGGGCCCGCGACGCCGCGCGCTCCCGAAGCTCGCCGCGATGCTCGTCGTTGCCGCCAGCCTCGCGCTGCCGCTCGCGTGCGGCCGCAGCGCCGAGGACCGCATCGCCGAGGCGCAGGCGATGCTCGATGCGAACCAGGCGAACGAGGCCATCACGACGCTGCGCGAGGTGCTCGAGAGCGAGCCCGACAACGCGCGAGCGAACCAGCTCCTCGGCGCTGCGCTGCTCCAGGCCGGGCAGCCGGGCGCGGCGGTGTTTCCGCTCGAGAGCGCTGCCGAGAAGGGTCTCGCGCAGCAGGACGCAACGGCGAGCCTGCTGCTCGCACGCGCGTATCTCCAGCTCGAGCGGCCGCCGGACGCGATCCACGCGCTCGACCGCGTGATCGAAGGCGCGCCCGACCACACGGCCGCGCTCCGGCTTCGCGCCGAAGCGAAGCTCCAGGCGAACCAGGCGGCGGAGGCGATCGCCGACACGCAGCGCCTCGTCGCGCTCGCGCCCGACGACTTCAGCGCGGCCGTGATGAACGCCGGTGCTCTCGCGATGGCCGGCCGCACCGGCGACGCGCGCAAGGAGTTCGAGCGCGCACGCGAGATCGGCGAGAAGAGCGGCGACGCGAGCCTTGCCGCGCGCGGCTGTCTCGCGCTCGCGAAGTTCGAGGCCGACCGCAACGAGGTGGGGCCTGCCGCGAAGGAGTACGAACGCTGCCTCGAGGCATATCCGACCGACGCGCTCGGGCTTCGTCTCGCGACCGAGTTCTTCGACCGGACGGGAAAGCCCGAGAAGGCGACCGCGGTCTGGCGCCGCGCCACCGAGCAGGCGCCAGAGAACCTCGACTATCGCTTCGCGCTCGCGCGGCGGCTGCGCCGCGCCGGGGACGAGGCGGGTGCGATCGCGCTGCTCGAGTCCGCGGCGAAGGCGTCGGGTCTCCCCGCTGCGTGGCAGGCGGTGGCGGACTTCCAGCGCTCGGGCGGCGATCTCGCAGGCGCGGAGAAGTCGCTCGAGACCGCGCTCGAAGCCAGCGGCGGCGTGAACGATGCGACCGTAACGATCGCGCTCGCCGATCTCTACGTGGACATGGGCCAGCTCGACCGCGCGGAGGACGCCCTCACGAAGATCGACGACGAGGCGTCGCGCTCGCTGGTCCAGGGCCGTCTGCTGCTCGCGCGCGGCGACGCGGCGGGCGCGCTCGCTGCCTTCGATCCCGCCGTGCGGCGCTGGCCCGGGAACGCGGGGCTTCGCTACATGGCCGGCGTCGCGGCGCAGAAGAGCGGGGACCTGCCGCGCGCGGAGCAGGAGCTGCGCGAGGCGCTTCGCGCCGACCCGGGCGCGAGCGATGCGGCGCTCGTTCTCGCGCAGCTCGCGCTGCAGTCGGGGGACGCCGCGCAGGCGGCGCAGCTCGCGAGTGGTTTCCTGCGCACGCGCGAGGGCCGGCGGGCGGAGGGGCTTCGCATCCTCGCGCGGGCGCAGGCCGCGAGCGGAGACACGGCCGCCGCGCGCGAGACGCTGGCGTCGCTCGCGAAGCTTCCCGGTCAGGCCGCCGGGGCGGCGGTCGAGCGCGCCTGGATCGAAGCGCGGTCGGGCGGACCGGACGCGGCCGCACGCGTGATCGAGGAGAGCCGCGTCGACCTCACGGACCCGGCCTCCGAGCAGGCGCTGAGAACCCTTGCCGAGGGTCTGGTCTCGAGCGGCAAGAGCGCGCGCGCCCTCGAGCGCGTCGACGCAGCGATCGCGAAGCATCCGGACAGCGTGGCCTTCCACGCGATTCGCGGCGCGGTCCTCGCGCGAAGCGGCCGCTCCGACGAGGCGCGGGCGAGCTACGAGAAGGCGCTCGCGCTCGACCCGAACTCGACGGCGGCGCTCTCGGGGCTCGGCGCGCTCGCGATCGCGACGAACGACCTGCCGGGGGCACTCGCGCTGTTCGAGCGTGCCGCGAAGGCGAGCCCCGACGACGCCGCGGTCGCGTACTCGATCGCGCAGATCGTCCTCGCGCAGGGCAAGGAAGACGAGGCCGTGAGCCGCCTGCGCGAGGTGCTCGTTCGCGAGCCAGGACACGCCGCGGCGAGCAACGACCTCGCGTGGCTTCTCGCTTCGAAGGGCCAGCAGCTCGACCTCGCCCTCGCGCTCGCGGAGCAGGCGCAGCGCCTCGACCCCAAGCCAGACTTCGCGGACACGCTCGGATGGGTTCACCTGCAGCGCGGCGAGACCGATGCCGCGATCGCTTCGTTCCAGAAGGCCGTCGCCGCGAGGCCGTCCGACCCGACGCTCCGCTATCACCTCGGCCTCGCCCTGGCGCGCAAGGGCGATCGCGACCGAGCGCTCGCCACGCTTCGCGAGGCGCTCGGCGCCGGGGCCTTCCCGGACGCAGAGGCGGCGCGCCAGGAGATCGCGCGCCTCGAGAAGCAGTGAGAGGAATCGCCCCTGTGAAGACGAGTTGGACCACACGCATCGCCGTCGCAGGGCTCGCGCTCTGCCTCGCCTCCGCCGGCTGCCGCTCGTCCGAGCAGAAGTTCGCGGATCACCTCGATCGCGGCGCGCAGTTCGAGCAGCAAGGCAAGCGCGACGAGGCGCTTCTCGAGTACCGCAATGCGCTCAAGATCCAGCCCGCGAGCGCGGAGGCCAACCTTCGAATCGCCCGCGTCCTCACCGACAAGGGGAAGTACGGCGACGCGATCTTCTTTCTTCGCGAAGCGCAGCGGCTCGATCCCACGAACAGCGAGGCCGCGCTCTCCGAGGCGAAGCTCCTGCTGTTCCAGGATCCGGCGCGCGTCGAGCAGATCGTGAAGGACGTCCTCTCGCGTGAGCCCGCCAACGCGCTCGCGTACCTGCGGCTCGCGGAGCTCGGGCTCGCGAAGGACGACACGAAGGCTGCCCTCTCGGCCGTGATGACGGCGATCGAGCTCGACCCGAAGGACGGGCTCTACCCCTTCAACCTCGGCGTCGTCCAGCAGGCGCAGATCCGCGAGATGCGCGGGAAGAAGGAGCAGCCGCCGGACACGCTGTTCCAGGCGGCGCTCGACGCGTTCCGGAAGTCGGAC
>JAYRMX010000291.1:0-22178 GCA_041912475.1 Myxococcota bacterium | reverse complement strand
AGTGAGGCCGTCCGCGGCCGAACGGAGGCCGCTGCCGGCGAGCGCAGCGAGCCGATGCGGCTACGGCAAGGCCGCGAAGCGGCCGCGCAGTGAGGCCGTCCGCGGCCGAACGGAGGCCGCTGCCGGCGAGCGCAGCGAGCCGATGCGGCTACGCCCGCCCGAGGCGCCTCGCGATCATCTCGCGCAGCGCGCTCGCGTAGACGACGCCGCTGCTCTTGCGCGCCGGCTGCGAAGCCGAAGACGCCGCCTTCGCCGCCGCCGGCTTCGGGGCGGCCTTTGCCGACGGCGCCTTCGCGGCCGCCGGTGAGGCCGGTTTCACCACGGGCCGGGCGGCCGGCTTCGCGCTCGCCGGCGCCTTCGCGGCCTTCGCCGCGGGGCGGCTCGCGCCCTTCGCCGCTCCGGCCGCGGCCTTCGCGCCCGCCGGCCTCGGAGTCTTCGACGTCTTCGTTGCCATCTTCGCGCTCTCCTCCTCGCGCGCGTCGTGCGCTGCGCCGATCGAGAGCTCTCTTGTAGCATGGAGTTCGTGAGTGCGGACCCGGTGACTCGGCCGCGCGGTGTGAAGATCGTGTGCACGCTCGGCCCCGCGAGCTCGGACGAGGCGTCGCTCCGCGCGCTCCTCGACGCGGGGCTCGACGTGGCTCGCCTCAACTTCTCGCACGGCTCCCGCGCCGATCACGCTGCGCGGGCGCGGCTGCTCCGAAGGCTCGCCGCGGAGCGCGGCCGAGCGGTCGCTCTGCTCCAGGATCTGCAGGGGCCGAAGGTGCGGATCGGCGCGATGGCGCCGGGAACGCGCCTCGAGGCCGACGGCGGCTTCGAGCTGCGGCGCGGCGCCGGCGAGGGCGATTCGCGCCGCGCCTTTCTCGACGACGCGATCTTCTTCGAAGAAGTGAAGAAGGGCGACCGCCTGCTCCTCGCCGACGGAACGATCGAGCTCGTGGCCGAAGACGCGGGGCAGGACCGCATCGCGTGCCGCGTGCTCTCGGGCGGGCCTCTCGCGTCGCGAAAGGGCGTGAACGCGCCGCGCGGCCTGCTGCGCCGGCCGGTGCTCTCCGAGACGGACCTCGCGGACCTCGCGTTCGGCGTCGAGATCGGCGTCGATCTCGTCGCCGTCTCGTACGTGCGGTCGGCCGAAGACCTGCGCAGCGTTCGCCGCGCGCTGCGCCGGCACGACGCGGCCACGCCGCTCGTCGCGAAGATCGAAACCGCGGCCGCGATCGCGAGCCTCGACGAGATCCTCGAGGCCACCGACGCGGTGATGCTCGCGCGCGGCGACCTCGCGCTCGAGACGCCGTTCGAGCGCGTCCCGATGGAGCAGAAGCGCATCCTGCGCGCCGCGCGCCGCCGCGGCCGGCCGGTGATCACCGCGACGCAGCTCCTCGCATCGATGGTCTCCGAGCCGCGCCCGACGCGCGCCGAGGTGAACGACGTGGCGAACGCCGTCCTCGACGGGAGCGACGCGCTCATGCTCTCCGAGGAGACGGCGATCGGCGCGCACCCCGCGCGTGCGGCGGAGACGATGGCGCGCGTCATCCGCGCGACCGAGCAGGACGCGCCCGACGAGATCCTCGGCGCCGAGGGCCTCTCGTCCGAGCTGCACGCGCTCGGCGTCGTGGCCGAGAGCGCGGCGCGAACGGCACGCGCGATCGGTGCCCGGGCGATCGTCGCATGGACGAAGGGAGGCCTCGGCGCCCGGCTGCTCTCGCGCGCGTCGCGGCGGCTGCCGATCGTCGCGCCCGCGCGAACGCCCGAGGCGGCGCGCCTGCTCGGCGCGGTGCGGTCCGTGATCCCGATCCCCGCGCCGCTCGGAGCGATCGACCCCGCCGCGGTGCGGCGCCTGCTCGGCGCGGCGGAGGGAGAGGACGCGCCGCTCGTGCTGCTCGGCCACGAGATGGGGCCGCTCGGAAGGCGCATCCCCTGGCTGCGCGTGGCGCACCTCGACGAGCCGGCGGCCTGGTGCCGCGACCCGTCGGGCGGCGGCTCCTCGGCGCCGGGATAGACTCGCCGGGAATGTCGCCCGCTCCCGGCGCCGTGCCGAACGAGATCGACGAGAAGGCGCTTCTCGACCGCCTGCGCGCGGGTGAGGATGCGGCGTTCGCCGAGCTGATGCGCGCGTACGGCGGCCGCCTGCTCGCGGTGGCGCGGCGCATGCTGCGAAGCGAAGAAGAAGCGCGGGACGCCGTCCAGGACGCGTTCCTCGCCGCGTTCCGCGGGCTCGGCGCCTTCGAGGGCGACGCGCGCCTCTCGACGTGGCTCCATCGCATCGCGGTGAACGCCTGCCTCATGAAGCTGCGGACGCGGCGCCGAAAGCCCGAGGAGCCGATCGACGACCTGCTCCCGACCTTCCTCGAGGACGGCCACCAGGCCGAGCCGGCCTGCGGCTGGCGCGAGCCGGGCGACGAGCGGCTCGCGCGCGAGCAGACGCGGCGCCTCGTGCGGGCGTGCATCGACCGCCTTCCCGAGGGCTACCGCGAGGTCCTCGTGCTGCGCGACGTCGAGGAGCTCGACACCGACGAGACGGCGGCGCTGCTCGGCCTCACGCCAAGCGCGGTGAAGACGCGCCTTCACCGCGCGCGGCAGGCGCTGCGAACGCTCCTCGATCCTCACCTTCGCGCGGGGGAGGGCCCCGCGTGACGCGGCCGCTCATGACCTGCCGGGAGCTGATCGAGTTCCTCGATCGCTACGTCGAGGGGGCTCTCGGCGCCGAGGAGCAGCGTGAGTTCGATCGGCACCTCGCGCTGTGCCCGCCGTGCATCGCATACCTCGAGACCTACCGCGAGTCGATCCGTCTCGCGCGCGAAGCCGAGAGAGAGCCGGCCGCGAGCGCTCCCGAGGCGATGCCCGACGAGCTCGTCGCGGCGGTGCTCGCCGCCCGCCGGCGCGAATAGCCGCGCCTGCGCGCACGGTCGTGCGCGCGTCGGGGAGGCGCGGCCGGTCCCGTGCTACTCCGGCCGCCCCGCGGCGCGCGCCGCGAGGATGGCCCGCACCAGATCCTCCGGAATCGGCTCCGGCGCTTCGCCGGGGTCCGGCTCGCCGAGCGCGCGCGCGAGGCGGATCGTCTCGCGGTAGCTCACGACGTACGCCACGCAGGCGCGGCACCAGAAGAGGTGGCGGCGAAACGCCCTGCGCTCTCTCGACGGCAGCTCGCCGTCGAGGTGCGCGCGCAGGAACTCGGCGACCTCCCGGCACGTCATTCCGAACAGCGCGCGTCGCAGCGTCACGGCGGCCGCCCTCATCGCCGCAGCGCGATGAGCGCACGCAGCAGCGCCTTCGCGCGCGGCGTGACGCGGGTGCGATTGTACAGGTCTCCCACCTGCCGCAGCGCCTCCGCGTGCGTCGGGTACGGATGGATCACGTTCGCGAGCTTCGAAAGCCCGACTCCCGCCGCCATCGCGAGCGTGAGCTCGCCGATCAGGTCTCCCGCGTGGCGCGACACGATCGTGCCGCCGACGATCCGGTCGCTCCCCTTCGCGACGTGGACCTCGACGAAGCCTTCGCTCTCGCCGTCGATCAGCGCGCGGTCCACCTCCGAGAGCGGCCGGACGAAGGTGTCGATCGCGACGCCGCGCGCCGCGGCCTCGTGCGCGTGGAGGCCGACGTGCGCGACCTCCGGGTCGGTGTACGTGACCCACGGCACCGTGAGCGACGAGAGCCGCCTGCGGCCGAGGACCGACAGGGAGAACAGCGCGTTCTGAATCACGATGCGCGCGGCGAAGTCCGCCGCGTGCGTGAACTTGTGCTGCAGGCAGACGTCCCCTGCGGCGTAGATGCGGCGATTGCTCGTGCGCAGGAAATCGTCGACGCGAATGCCCTTGTGCGCGTCGTACCTGACGCCCGCGGCTTCGAGCGCGAGGCCTTCGACGTTCGGAAGGCGGCCCGCCGCGACGAGGATCTCGTCGGCGGCGATCTCGAGCGGCGCGCCGCCGGCGCGGACGCGGAGCCCCTTCTCTTCGCCGCGCCGCTCCGCGCGCTCGATCGCGGCGCCGAGCACGACCGAGACCCCGTCGCGGCGAAGGGCCGCCTGCACGAGCTCGGCGGCCCGGGAATCCTCGCGGTCGAGCAGGTGCGTCCGGTCGTGCAGCAGCGTGACCGCGCAGCCGAGACGCTGGAAGGCCTGCGCCAGCTCGCAGCCGAGCGGCCCTCCGCCGATCACGACGAGGCGCCGCGGACGCTTCGTCAGCGAGAAGACCGTCTCGTTGGTGAGAAAGCCCGCCTCCGCGAGGCCGGGAATCGGCGGCTGCGCGGCCCGCGCTCCCGTGCAGACCGCGGCGCGCTTGAACCGAAGCGTCGCGGCTCCCACCCTCACGACGTCGCTTCCCGCGAAGCTCGCGTCGCCGAGGAAGACGTCGACGCCGAGCTCGCGCGTGAAGCGCTCGGCCGAGTCGTGATGGCTGATCTGCGCGCGGATTCTCCGCATGCGCTCCATCACGGCGGTAAAGTCGATGTCGGCGGCGCCGGCGGCGCGGATGCCGAGGGCGGCGGCTCGCTGCACGTCGAAGGCCGCGCGCGAGGCGCGGATCACCGCCTTCGACGGAACGCAGCCGGCGTTCAGGCAGTCGCCGCCGAGCAGATGGCGCTCGACGAGCGCAACACGCGCACCGAGCCCCGCCGCGCCGCCGGCCGTCACGAGGCCGGCCGTTCCCGCGCCGATCACGACGAGGTCGTATCGCGCCGCCGGCCGCGGGCTCCGCCAGCCCGGCGGGTGGACGTTCGCGAGCAGCGCGATGTCGTGCGGATCGTCTGCCAGCACCCGCACGCCGCTGCTGCGGAGAGCTCCGGGGGCGGGAGCCGGCGCGCCGGGGCTTCGGGCGCTCGCGGTGCCGGGGTCAGTCACGCATCACCTCGGCGAGCGCGCGGCGAGCGAGGCGTGTCACGAAGATCGTGACCGCGAGCGTCGCGGCGAGGCCGACGGCGAGCACGGCGACGCCGCCCGCGCCGCTCGCGGCCGGCGCGCCGCCCGCGGCCTGCGCGGCGAGGCCGAGCACGCTCCCCGTGTACACGTAGAGGAGCGTTCCCGGGATCATGCCGACCGAGGCGAGCAGGTAGTCGCCGAAGCGCACGCGCGTCAGCCCGAGCGCGTAGTTGAGCAGGTTGAACGGGAAGATCGGCGACAGGCGAAGCAGGAAGACGATCTTGCGGCCCTCGAGGCCGATCGCCCGGTCGACGGCCGCAAAACGCGCGTCGACCTCGATACGCCGCGCGATCACGTCGCGCGCGAGATGGCGCGCGACGAGGAACGCGAGGCCCGCGCCGAGCGTCGCCGCGCTCCACGCGACGGCGAGCCCGCGTGTGACGCCGAAGAGCGCCCCCGCCGCGAGCGTCATCGCCGAGCCCGGAACGAAGAGCACGACGCCGATCGCGTATGCCGCGACGAAGACGGCCGGCCCCCAGAAGCCGAGCCCGTCGACGAACGCGACGAGCTCCGGGATCCGGCCGCCGAGCGTGCGAGCCGCTGCCGCCAGGGCGACGAGCGCGACGAGCAGGAGCGCACGACGCCGAAGCGCGGCGCCGCGTCCGTTCGTCGCCGCCGCTCCGCTCTCACGGCTCGTCACGACCGGCGCCTGCGGCATCGCGATCGCCTCCCGGTTGGTACGCACCCCCGTTCGATGCCCGGCGGACGGTCGGGGTCGCACCGTACCGCACGGGACGCCCGCGTGAAGCGGCGCGCGGGCTGCCGCTCCGAGCGTTCCGGCGAAGGGGGCGCTCCGCCGGTGCCGAAGCCTTCGTGCAATGCCATGCTACGCCAGCCCACGAGGAGGTCCCCCATGACCCAGACCCTGCCGCGCCGCGAAGGAGGCGGGCCGCGGCGCAGCGCGCTCGTCACCGGCGCTTCCGCCGGAATCGGACTCGCATTCGCCGAGCGCCTCGCCCGCGACCAGTACGATCTCGTCCTCGTGGCGCGAAGCCGCGACCGGCTCGAGGAGATCGCGAAGCGGCTTCGCGACGAGCGAGGCGTCGCCGTCGAAGTGCTCGCAGCCGATCTCACGCAGCCCGACCCGCTCCGGAGCGTCGAGCGACGCGTCGCGGAGGACGCGACGCTCGATCTGCTCGTCAACAACGCCGGCTTCGGCACGCAGGGCCGCTTTGCCGAGCTCGACGCCGACCGCGAGGAGGAGGAGATCCGGCTCAACGTGATCGCGCTGGTGCGGCTCACGCGCGCTGCGCTCCCGCACATGCTCGAGCGCGGCCGCGGCGAGATCGTGAACGTGTCCTCGATGGCGAGCTTCTATCCCGGGCCGTACCTCGCGACCTACGGAGCGACCAAGGCGTTCGTGACGAGCTTCACCGAGGCGATCGCGGGCGAGATCGCCGGCAGCGGCGTCCGGATCCAGGCACTGTGCCCCGGCTTCACGCGCACCGAGTTCCAGGAGCGCGCGAGCATCGACGCGAGCCAGATCCCGGCCTTCGCATGGATGAGCGCAGAGGCGGTCGTCGATGCGTCGCTCGCCGCGCTCGCGAGCGGCGACGTCGTCGTCGTTCCGGGCGGGCTCAACAAGGCGATGCACGCCGGCACGTCGCTTCTGCCGCGCTCGCTCGTCCGGCGCGTGATGGCGGCTGCGGCGAAGCGGCTGGAGGGCTGACACCGCCGCAGCGGCGGCGCTCACCGTCACGCGGCGATCGCACGCAGGCAGCCGTCGGAGAGCCAGACGGAGAGGAAGGCGGCCGCCTCGGCCGCGGCGTCGCCGTCGCCGCGGTCACGCGCGAGCGCCTCGCACAGCGCACCGAAGGTTGCGCCGTGCGCGAGCTGCTCGAGCGCGGCGTGCTCCCGCTCGGAGATCTCGCGCCAGCGCACGCGCTCGTCGCGGCGCCAGACGAGAAGGCGCGCCGGCCGCGGTGCGAGGGCGACGGCCTGCGCCGGGCCCGCTCCGTCGGGCAGCTCGTGTACCGGCCACGCGAGCGAGAGCGTTCGCAGTGCGGGGACCGTCGAGAGGCGAAGCGAAGCCCATTCGCCGGCGGGCACCGCGGCGAGCGCGCGGGCCGCAAGGGGCTCGGCGTCGTGCGCGTCGAAGGCTTCGGTCTGCGCCCACTCGAACGTCGCGAGGTCCGCCGCGCACGGCAGGCGCCGCCGAAACGGAGCGGCGACCTCGTCGTCGCGCAGGAAGCGCGCGAGGTCGGCGCCGGCGTCGCGGATCGAGGGCCGATGCGGCGGGTGGATCATGAGGTAGACGCGCACCAGATCGTGAAAGCCGTCGTCGCCGAGCGCACACGCGAGGTCTGCGAAGTCCTTTGCGAGCGCGCCGCGCAGGCGCTCGAAGTACGCGTTCGCGTACACCGCGAGGCGATCGGCCGCGGGCAGGCCGCGGTCGCCGCGAACGAGTCGGCCGAGCGCGACGCCGCCCGGATCGCCTTGCGCGCGAAGCGCCTCGGCGACACCTTCGGGTGCCGTCACGAGCGCGCGGATTCGCGCCTGCGCGTCAGACAGCGACGGCGGCGCGCGCACGCGCGGGCTCCTCTGCCGGGCGCTCCTGCGAGCCCTGCGCTCGGGCCTCCGGCAAGACGCGCGCGAGGATCTCCCGCGCCTTCGTCGCTTCGCGGACGAGGTCGTCCCACTCGGGGATCCGGTCGTCCCATTCGATCAGCGTCGAAACCGGGCCGACGCGGCGTAGTGTCCGCTCGTAGAGGGCCCACACCTCGTCCCGGACCGGATGATCGTGCGTGTCGATCAGCAGCGCGCCCTCGCACGAGTGTCCGGCGAGATGGATCTGGAACACGCGCGACGCCGGGAGCGCGGCGATGTAGGCGTCGGCGTCGAAGCCGTGGTTGTGCGCGCTGACGAAGACGTTGTTGACGTCGAGCAGGATGCCGCAGTCGGCGCGCTCGGCGATGCCGGCGAGGAACTCCCACTCGGGCATCTCGTCGGCCGCGAAGGCCGCGTACGAGGAGACGTTCTCGAGCGCGATCCTGCGCCCGAGCCGGTCCTGCACGCGGCGCACGCGGTCGGCGACCCAGCGCTGAACCGATTCGGTGTAGGGAAGGGGGAGGAGGTCGTGGAGGTTGCGTCCGCCCTGGCCCGTCCAGCACAGGTGGTCCGAGACCCAGGCGGGCGAGAAGCGATCGCACAGCGCGGCGAGCTGCTCGAGGTAGCCGGCGTCGAGCGGATCGGCGGACCCGACGTTCAGGGAGACCCCGTGCAGGACGAGCGGCGCCTCGCCGCGGACC
Source organism: Myxococcota bacterium (assembly GCA_041912475.1). Taxonomy (GTDB): domain Bacteria; phylum Myxococcota_A; class UBA9160; order UBA9160; family UBA9160; genus MYXO. The sequence continues at coordinate 14,021 of JAYRMX010000291.1, read as the reverse complement.
TGCTCGAGGACCCGCAGCGGGCGGCCTCCGGCCAGCATGAAGTTCTCGGAGATCGCTTCGAAGAAGTCGACTCCGAGCGCCCGTTCGGCGCCGCGCGCGAGGATGGCCGGGTAGTGCTTCGGCCGCAGTCCGACGCCGACGCCGAGAAACGGGGCATCGGCGGGGCGCGCCGCGGCGCGGGCCGCGTTGCCGCGGCCCGCGCGCGCGAGCATCACGAGTGCTTCTCCGCCGCCTTCGCCTTCGCCGCGGCGCACTCCTCCGCGGTCATCATCTTGAAGCCGTGGCCGCCGCAGCCGTTCTGGCCCTTGCAGGCGTTGCTCGCCGTCTTGCAGTCGCTCGTTCCCTTGCACGAGTTGACGCCCTCGCACTTGATCTTCTCGCCCGACGCCGCGTCCGCGGCGGCGGCCGGATGAGCGAGGCCGGCGGCGAACAGGCCGGCGACCGCGGACGCGATGAGGGTGCTCTTCAGAGTCATGGTCTCGAAACCTCCTCGGGTTGGAGCCCTTCGCCGGGCTCGCGAGCTTCGATGCCGGGCCGCGGCAGAAGGTGCGCCCGGCGCTCTTCGAGGAGGCTAACTCGCGCTTCCGGGCATCAAGGCCGGGCGGCCCGGCGCGCGGCCTCGAAGCGCTGGAGCGCGGCGATCCTTCGCGCGGCGTGGTCGACGATCGGCGCGGGGTAGTCGGCGGGAGGCGACGGCGACTCCCACGGCCGGTGGACGAAGCGGTCCGGAACGCGCGCCAGCTCGGGAACGAAGCGCCGCACGAAGCGGCCGGTGCGGTCGAAGCGCTCGCCCTGCGACACGGGGTTGAAGATCCGGAAGTACGGCTGCGGATCGGTCCCCGTCGACGCCGCCCACTGCCAGCCGCCGCTGTTCGAGGCGGGGTCCGCGTCGACGAGCTGCCGGAAGAAGTGCTGCTCGCCGCGGCGCCAGTCGACGAGGAGATCCTTGGTCAGAAAGCTCGCCACGATCATGCGCAGGCGGTTGTGCATCCAGCCCGTCTGCGCGAGCTGGCGCATTCCAGCGTCGACGATCGGGTATCCGGTGCGCCCGTCGCACCACGCGCGCAGCCCGTCCTCGTCGTCGTTCCAGCGCATCCGGGCGAGGTCGCGGCGGTAGCTCTGCGTCCGAACGCGCGGGTTCTCGGCGAGGATCGCCCAGTAGAAGTCGCGCCACACGAGTTCGTCCAGCCAGCGCCGTGCGCCCTCGCGCGCGCGTGCGTCACCGGCGGCGTGCTCGCGTGCGGCCCACACGCACGTGCGCGCCGAGATCGTTCCGAAGCGAAGGTGCGGCGAGAGGCGCGACGTGCCGTCTTCGGCCGGGACGTCGCGCAGCTTCGCATAATCGCGGACCGGCCCGCTCAGGAACGCGGCGAGCCGGCGCCTCGCTGCGGCCGCGCCGCCGGTCGGCAGCCGCTGGGGGGCGGCCGCAGGCGCCGGCAGCGAGAGCGTGGAGATTCCCGGCGGCGCCGGAGGCAGCCTCGGTGCGGGCCGCGGCAGGGCCGGGTCTCGCAGATACGCGCGCTCCCACGCGCGCCGGTACGCCGAGTACACCGAGAAGGGTCGCCCGCCGGCGGTTCGCACCTCGGAGCTCTCGAAGACCACGTGATCGTTGCATTCGATCACACGGGCGCCGGCGCGCGCGATGGCGGTGCGCGCGAGCGCGTCGCGGCGCGCTCCGGCCGGAGCGTGCGCGCGCCCGAAGCTCACGACGTCGGCGCGTGTCTCGGCGAGAAGCCGCGAGAGCTCGGCAACGGGCTCGCCGCGTCGCACGACGAGCCGCGAGCCGCGCGCCTCGAGATCGCGCGCGAGCCGCGCGACGCAGTCGAGGAGAAACCGAACACGCGGCAGCGCTTCTGCGCCGCCGCCGATGCGGCGCTCGTCGAGCAGGAAGACCGGGAGCAGCTCGTCCGACTGCGCGGCCGCCGCGGCGAGCGCCGTGTTGTCCTCGAGCCGGAGATCGTGGCGGAACCAGTGGATCGCCCGCACTCCGCGTCCGGTCACCCGGCGTGGGTGTGCGAACGCGTTGGCGCGCCGCCGCTCGGCCGGCGCGAGATGCGCTGGAGGTCCGAGAGCGATCGACACCAGACCGCGCCGGGCAGGCCGCGGACGTGATCGGCTCGCAGGCCGCGGCCGCCGACGAACAGGCGGCTGCCGGCCGTGCTGCACGCGGCGGCGAGCCCGGACCGAGCGGCGCGCTCGCTCGCCTCCGGCACGGACGAGCTCAGCGCGACGAGCGACGGCCGCCGCTCGGCGATCGCATCGCACAGCGCCGCGGGCGGCGTGTCGGGACCGAAGTTCGTGGTCCGGAACCCGAACTCGCAGAGCGCGAGCTGCACGCACAGCGGTGCGAGCAGATACGGATCGCCCGAGAGCCCGGCGACGAGAGCGAGCGGCGCGGCCGCGGCTGGCGCGGGCTGGGCGCGGAGCAGGCCGTGGAGGGCGCGCAGCATGACCGCGGTGGCGCGGTGCTCGGTCGTCACCGCCACGCGTCCGGTTTCCCAGTCGCGGCCGATGCGCCGCATGGCCGGCGCGATCCAGCGGTCGGCGAGCTCGGGCGCCCGGACCCCCGCTGCGTAGAGGCCTTCGAGCAGCGTGAGCGCGCGTTCCGGGGCGTCCGAGCACAGCATCGCGGCGAGCGTTCGGGGCGAGGCATCGCTCTGCTCGGCCAGGCCGAGCAGAGCGAGGTCGGCCGCCGGAGCGTCGCCCGCGCGAAGCAGGTGGAGGACCTCCGCGAGCCGGATGCGGCGGTGGCCCCCAGGAGTCTTCTCGGCGCGGATCTTCCCCTGGTCGACCCAGCGCTTGAGCGTCGACTCGCCGAGGCCCATGGCCCTCGCGAGGCGCGCCGGAGACACGTATCGCTCGAGACGCTGCAAGGCGCTCTCCCAGAACGGCTATTTCGACCTTAGGAGGCGGCGGCCGCGCGGTCAAAGGGCCCGGCGCCGAGACCCCGCGGGAAAATTCGGCGACATCGGGGAGGATTTTGGTCCGATTGTGCGGATAACCGCTTGACATGACCGGATTGAATGTTTACAAAGTTGTCAGTTGTAGCGGCCAAAACGGCCGCGCCGGGCGAAGCGGGCGGCGGACCCCCTGCCGCGCGCCGACCCGGGGGCCGAGAGCGGCCCGAGCCACGAGGCGGGCGTGACCATGGACGAGTACGACCGGGAGGGTGCTGACGGGTTCGGGTGGAGCGACGCCGAAATCGCGCGGCCGATCGACCTCGAGACGGAGAGCGAAGCGGCCGAGTCCGACGGCCGGGCCTCGAAGCCGCGGGAAGACTTCGATCCCGGCGATCCGCGGCTCTCGCTCAAGCGCTACCTGCGCGAGATCGCGCCGATCCCGACGCTCACGCGCGCGCAGGAGGGCGAGCTCGCGGCGGCCTACGAGGAGAGCGCCGCGCAGTGGCGCCGCGTGCTCTACTCGATTCCGCTGAGCTCCCGCATCGCGCACGCGATGTGGTCGAAGATCTGCGAGGACGGACGCATCACGGCGACGCTCAGCGACTCGCACCGCGACGGCACCGGCCGGGACTACAGCCCGGAGATCGATCGCGCCCTCGGCCGCGTGGGAGCGCTCCTCGAGCGGCGCGCACGCCTCGAGACGTCCCGAGCGGCGGGAAGCGCGGCGCGCCGCACGCGCCTCGACCACGACCTCGCGAGGGCCCTCGAGGGCGCGGGCCTCGCGCTCGAGGTGCTGCGGCAGATCCATCGCTCGCTGCGCGAAGCGCTCGCCGACCTCCGCTCGCTCGAGGGCACGAGGCGAGGCGCGACGCCCGAGCGGCGCGCCTTCGAGCGCAGGGCGGGCCTCACGGCGGCCGGCTTCCGGGCCCGCATGGCCGAGCTCGAGGCGGCGGATGCGCGGCAGGGAGCGGTGAAGGACACCTTCGTACGCCACAACCTCAAGCTCGTGGTCTCCGTTGCCAAGGAGTACCGGAACATGGGCATTTCCTTCCTCGATCTCATCCAGGAAGGAAACCTCGGCCTGATTCGCGCCGTCGAAAAGTTCGATCACCGCCGCGGGTTCAAGTTCTCGACGTACGCCGTGTGGTGGATCCGGCAGTCGTTCATCCGCTCGATCCAGAATCAGTCCCGGACCGTGCGACTGCCGTCGCACGTCTACGACCTGATGCTCCAGCAGACGCGCGCAACCCGGAAGCTCGCTGGCGAGCTCGGGCGGGATCCGACGGCGGCCGAGCTCGGCCGCGAGCTGTCGGTCGCCGAAGACCAGATCGAGAAGCTCTTCGAGCTCAAGCAGAAGCCGGTGTCCTTCGAGATGAAGCTGCCCGGAACCGATTCGAAGCTCCTCCAGGACACGATCGCCGACGAGAGCGTCGCCGAGCCGGCGGACGGCCTCGATCAGGGAAGGCTCGAGCGCGAGCTCGAGCGGCTGATCGCGACGCTGCCGGGGCGCGAGCAGAGCATCCTCCGGATGCGCTTCGGGATTCGCGGGGACGACGATCACACGCTCCAGGAGATCGGGCAGAAGCTCGGCCTCTCGCGCGAGCGCGTGCGGCAGATCGAGGCCGGCGCACTCGCGAGGCTGCGGCCCGCAGCGCATCGCCTGGGGCTGGGCGCGCTGCTCGGAGAGCCGGACGGGGAGGCGCGAGCGATCGCTCCTGCCGACGCCGCCGTGGCGTAAGCGGCCGGGCTCCGGCGGCCCGCGCCGCCCGGCGGTAACGTCGCGCCCGGCTCCGCTCGCCGCGGAGAGGAGGTGCGCGTGAGCGAAGCGAGGGCCGAGCTGCCGCAGAAGGGCTCCGACTGGGAGAGCGTTCGCGAGCGGCTCGTCGCGCTCGGCGCGCGCGACGCGAACTGGCGCGCAGGACGCCTCGCCGTCTACGTCTTCCACGCGGGCGACGACGTCCTCGAGGTCGCGAAGCAGGCGTACGCGCTCTACCAGTCCGAGAACGCGCTCGGCCCGATGGCCTTCCCGAGCCTGCGGCAGATGGAATCGGACGTCGTGGGGATGGGGCTGTCGCTCCTGCACGCGCCCGAGGGCGCGCGCGGCAGCATGACTTCGGGCGGGACCGAGAGCATCCTGCTGGCGGTGAAGGCGTGCCGTGACGAGGCGCGCTCGCGCGGGATCGACACGGCCGGCGCCGAGATCGTCGCGCCGCGCTCGGCGCATCCCGCGTTCGACAAGGCTGCACACTACCTCGGCCTGCGCGTCGTTCGCGTGCCGGTGGCCGAGGACCTTCGCGCCGACGTCGCGGCGATGGCCGCCGCCGTGACGCCGCGCACGCTCCTGCTGGTGGGATCGGTGCCGTGCTTTCCGTACGGGGTGATCGATCCGATCGCCGAGCTCTCGGCGCTCGCGCTCGTGCGCGGGCTCTGGCTGCACGTCGACGCCTGCGTCGGCGGCTACTTCGCGCCGTTCGCGCGAAGGAACGGGGCGCCCGTCCCGCCGTTCGACTTCGAGCTGCCGGGCGTTCGCAGCATCTCGGCGGACCTCCACAAGTACGGCTACGCGGCCAAGGGCGCCTCGACGATCTTCCACCGCAGCGAGGACGGCTGGCGCCATCAGGTCTTCGAGTTCGAAGACTGGCCGGCGGGCGGCATGCACACGCCGACCGTCGCCGGAACGCGGCCCGGCGGCGCGATCGCGTCGGCGTGGGCCGTGATGCAGTACCTCGGCGTCGAGGGCTACTGCGAGAAAGCGCGCGCCGTGACCCAGACGCGCGAGAAGCTCATGGCGGCGATCCGCGGGATCGATGGGCTGCGTACGCACGGCGATCCGATCCTCGGCCTGTTCACGTACGGATCGGATGGCTTCGACATCTTCGCGGTCTGGGGACGGATGGCGCGCCGCGGCTGGTTCACGGGCCTCACGACCGAGCCGCGCGGCATCCATCTCATGCTCTCGCCGGCGCACGCCGGCGTCGCGGACGAGTACCTCGCCGATCTGCGCGAGGCGGTCGCCGAGGTGATCGCCAGCGGCGAGAGCGCGGGCGGGACCCGCGCGCGCTACGCGTGATCCGGCCGGCGCGACGGGGAGCGCGAGCGGCCCCGCGCCGCGAGCCGTCTACGCGCCCGGCGCCACCAGCGCGTCGAGGGCGGGCCACTCGATCGGCTCCTGCGCGCAGAAGGCGCGGAGCAGCAGGCGGCGGCGCTCGGGGTCTTCGCCGCCGAGGAAGCCTCGAACGGCCTCGCCGAGCTTCGCCTCGTCGGGCTGCGGCGGCCGCTCGTCCTCGAGGACGCCGTCCTTGTGCGCGAGACCCACCGCGTCGAGCCACGCGACGAGCAGCGGGCGGTGGCACTCGAGGAAGTAGACCGCGAGCAGCTCCTCGGCGATCGCGTTCGACACGACCCGCGCGAGGGCGCCGCGAACGGCGTCGGCCTGCTTCTCGAAGGGAAGGCCGCGAAGGTAGACGGGACGCAGCTTCATCGCGCCGCACGCCAGCAGGAGCCCCTGCTGGAAGGCGGCGGGCGCCTTCTCACGGATCTCGCGCAGCACCTCGCGCGCCTGCTCGCGCGGCATCGCGGCGAATACTTCGAAACAACGCATGCAATCCCCGTCCTCGTGGTCCGGCGGCTCAGCCTAGCGGATCTCGCGCGGCCCGCGCCGTGCGGGCCTCAGCCGCGAGAGCCGGCGGGCTCGTGCGCAGGCGCGGCCGCGATCGCGCCGAGCGGGCGCAGCCACACCGCGCGCACGCAGACCGCCGTGGTGAGCACGAGCGCCGCGGCCGTCGCGGTGTGGAGCGCGGTCACCTCGACGGGGATCCGCAGCAGGACGTTGGCGACGCCGAGCGCGATCTGAGCGGTGACGAGGGCGAGCGCGACCCTCGTGGGTCGAGCGAGGCCGGCCGTGTCGCGCGCCGCGCGCGCCGAGAGCGCGAGCAGCAGCGCGAGCGCGTACGCGGCGAGGCGGTGCAGCACGTGGAGGCCCGCCGCGAAGTCGGAAAGCGGAAAGAACGTCCCGGCCTTGCAGGCGGGCCACTGGTCGCAGGCGAGGCCGGCGTAGCGCGACGAGACGAGCCCGCCGAGGACGATCTCGAGCGCGAGCACGGCGGCGCTCGCGGTGACGAGCGCGCGCAGCGCCGGCGCGATGGGCTCGGCCGCTCCGGGCTCCGCCCCCGCGGCGGAGCGGAGCTGCAGCACGATGAAGAGCAGCGTGAGCGCGAAGGCGTTGGCCGTGACGAGATGCGCGGTCACGGTCCACGACGCGAGCAGGTGCAGCACGGTGAGCCCGCCGAGCACCACCTGAACGCACAGCAGCGCCGTCGCCAGCAGCACGGGCCGGCCCGCGGCGCGCCGGAGCGCCGGGTCGCGCGCGACGCCGATCGCGAGGGCCGCGAAGATCAGCGAGACGGAGCCCGCCACCACGCGGTGTCCCCATTCGAACGCGACGTGGAAGTCGAGGCGCGGGACGAGCTCTCCGAAACACAGCGGCCAGTCGGGGCAGGCGAGGCCCGCGCCGTGCGCGCGCACGAGCGCGCCGAGCACCATGAGCCCGTACGCGAGCGCGAGCAGCAGCGAGAAGCCCCGCGCGAATCGCGCGGCGCGCGCACGCTCACGGCCGTGGCCGCCCTGCGCAGATCCGCCCTCGCGCATCGTCTCGCCCCCTCGGCCCGCGTGCCGAATCGAGCCCGCCTGCGGCGCCGACGGCCCCGCTCCGAGCGGCCGGGACCTTAGGTCATGGCCGGGAGGCGAACCACGGACCCGGGCGGCCTTCGCCTCGAGGCCGGGTAGATTTCCCAGCACCTTCGCAGGGGTACACTCGCCGGCAGGTTCGGCTTCAGTCCCGCGCGCCGTCCGTCGATACGGCGGCCATGATGCTCATGAAAGAGCCCCCCTACGCGAACGAAGACCCCCGCCGCCTGCGCGACCTGCTCGCGCGGAGCTCCGAGCTCGCCGACCGCCATGCGGTGCCGTCGGTCGTGGTGGGGCTCTCGGCCGGCGAGGGAGACCTGCTCATCCCGGAGGTGATCGACTTCGTCGAGAGCGCGCTTCGCGTCGAGGACGCCGTCTTCCGGATGACCCGCGAGCGCGCCGTGCTCTTCCTCACCGACGTCGACGAACACCAGGCGCGGCGCATCCTGTCGCGTCTGCTCGCCGACTTTCGCGATCGCTTCCCGGTGGCGAAGGGGCCCGACGTCGATCTCGGCTTCTTCGAGATCCGCCCCGAGACGCACGGGGTCGGCCTCAAGCAGGTACTGCCCGCCGTTTTCGGCGACGGCGCCGGCCTCCCGCCTTCGCAAACGGCGCACTGACGCGCGAGGCCGCGCTGCCGAGCGCTAACCCAGCTCGGCCGCGAGCGCGCTCTCGAGCGTGGCGTGCTCGAACACGAAGCCGATCGCTTCGGCCTTGCTCGGAACGCAGCGGCGCGAGCCGAGCAGCTCGTCCGCGATCTCGCCGAGGGCGAGACGGAGCGCGAACGCCGGCGCTCGCAGCAGCGCCGGTCGGCGAAGCGCACGAGCGAGCGCTCGCGTCAGCACTTCGTTGCGGACCGGGTCGGGCGCAACCGCATTCACGGGCCCCGACACCGATTCGTCGTCGATCACGCGAAGCACGAGCCGAACGAGATCGCTCGCGGCGATCCACGGCACCCACTGCGTTCCGTCGCCGAGCGGTCCGCCGAGCCCGAGCCGGAAGGGAATCGCCATCATCGGCAGCGCGCCGCCCTCGCGCGCGAGAACGATCCCGATTCGCAGGCTGACGACGCGCATGCCGAGCGCGTGCGCGCCTGCCGCTGCCGCCTCCCAGTCGGCGCAGACCTCGGCGAGGAAGCCCTGTCCGGCGCCGGCGCTCTCGTCGAGAACCGCGTCGCCGCGAGATCCGTAGTAACCGACGGCCGACGCGGACACGAGCGTGCTCGGCCGCGCGGTCGCGGGGAGTGCGCCGAGCGCCTGGACGAGACCGGTGGTCGAAGCGACGCGGCTGTCGCGGATGCGCGCACGGCGCGCGGCCGTGAGCAGCCCGCCGAAGACGGGCTCGCCGGCGAGGTGCAACACGGCGCTCGCGCCTGCGAGCGCGTCGGGCGGCCAGATTCGCCCGTTCCACCCGAACGCCGTCGCGTTCGGCAGCGAGCTCGCGGCGCGCTCGGGATCGCGCGAGAGGATCCGGACCGGCCGGCCGGCGGCGGCGAGCGCCGCGACGACGCGGCGTCCGATCAGCCCGGTGGCTCCCGATACGGCGACGTCGCGACCGCCGCTCATCCGTTTCCTCCGTGGCTCGTGATCGTGTCGCCGCTTCGGCCCGCAAAGCGCTGCGCGTCGCGCGCGTCTCGGCAAGAGTGGCGCGGAGGGTAGCGATCCGCTCCGCGCGTGCGAGCCGGATCCTGCGCGGGAGGCGAGCGCGAGGGCGTGCGCCCGCGCGGTCCGCTCCGCGTACGCCCTCGGATTCGCGCGAGGCCGGTGCGGCGGCTCGCGCGTCCGAGCGCCCGCCGATGTCGTCATGCCGGCGCGGGATCGGAGAGCAGCAGCGCGTGCAGCCGGCTCGCCCACCGCGGCGCCCCGCCCGAACCGAGCGCGCGATCGCCGAGCCGCTCGAGAAGGACCGCGCCGCGCACTGCGTTCACGAGAACGACCTCCTGCGCGCCCGCGAGCGCAGCCATCGAAACGTCGTCTTCGCGGGCGCCGGCCACGCGCTCGAGCACGATCTCGCGGGCGATCCCGGCCACGGCGCCGAGGCGAAGCGGAGGCGTCACGAGCGCGTCGCGCAGCGCGACGAAGACGTTCGTGCGGGCGCCCTCGACGAGCAGCCCGTCCGCGGTCGCGAGCAGCGCATCGTCGGCCCCCGCGCGCTGCGCTCCCGCGCGGGCGCGCGCGTAGATCCCGACGCCCTCGCGCTTGGCGCCGGCGGCGCCCTGCGCGCCGGGATGCGCTTCGGGCCAGACGATCGCGCGCCAGACCCGTGTCTCCACGCCCGTCGCGCGCGTCTCGCCGGCGAGGATCGTCCACGGGCCTCCTCCGGGATCGGGCCGCAGCGCGAGACGCACGACGCCCGCGCCGCCGCCGAAGGCCTCGCGGCCGAGCTCGGTGAGCGCGGCGCAAAGCGCATCCTCCTCGGGCGGCGCGAGGCCGAGCGCCAGCGCGTCGCGGCGCAGCCTGCGCGCGTGGCGGCGCGCGTGCCGCACGGCTCCGCCCTCGTAGCGCGCCGCGGTGTAGGCGCCGGCGGCTCCGTCAGCGCCGCTCGAGCGGGGCGTAGGCACGCTCCGTCGCGCCCTCGTAGATCTGACGCGGCCGCCCGATCTTGAAGTCCGGGTCGGAGTGCATCTCGATCCAGTGCGCGATCCAGCCCGGGAGCCTTCCCATCGCGAAGAGCACCGTGAACATGTTCTTCGGCGTTCCGATCGCGTTGTAGATGACTCCCGAGTAGAAGTCGACGTTCGGGTAGAGCTTGCGCTCGACGAAGTAGTCGTCCTTGAGCGCGATCTCCTCGAGCTCCTTCGCGATCTCGAGCAGCCGGCTTCCGACGCCGAGCTTGGTGAGGACGTCGTCGCACGCCTTCTTGATGATCTTCATTCGCGGGTCGAAGTTCTTGTAGATGCGATGCCCGAAGCCCATCAGGCGCGCGGTGTCGTCCTTGCTCTTGGCGCGATCGACGAACTGCCGCGCGGTCATTCCCTCGTCGCGGATCCGCTCGAGCATCTCGATCACGGCCTGGTTCGCTCCGCCGTGGAGCGGGCCCCAGAGCGCGTTGATTCCCGCCGAGATCGCGGCGAACAGGTTCGCCATCGACGACCCCACGAGGCGAACCGTGCTGGTCGAGCAGTTCTGCTCGTGGTCGGCGTGCAGGATCAGCAGCAGGTCGATCGCCTTCTCGACCACCGGATCGACCTCGTACGGCTCGCACGGGGTCGCGAAGTTCATGTGGAGGAAGCTGCCCACGTACGAGAGGGCGTTGTTCGGGTACATGAACGGCTGGCCGATCGAGTGCTTGTAGGCGTACGCGGCGATCGTCGGGAGCTTCGCGATCAGTCGGTGCACCGAGATCTCGACCTCGCGCGGATCGCGCGGATCGAGCGAGTCGGGATAGAACGTCGCGAGGGCGCCGACCGCCGCCGAGCACGCCGCCATCGGATGCGCGTCCTTCGGAAGCGCGCCGAAGAAGCGCTTCAGGTCTTCGTGCAGCATCGAGTGGCGGCGGATCGACTCGGTGAAGGCGTGGAGGGCGCTCTTCGTCGGGAGCTCGCCGTAGATCAGCAGGTACGCGACCTCGAGGAATGTGCTCTTGCCGGCGAGCTGCTCGATCGGAATCCCGCGGTAGCGCAGGATGCCCTGGTCACCGTCGATGAACGTGATCTTGCTGCGACAGCCTCCCGTGTTCGCGTAGCCGGGGTCGAAGGTGACCAGTCCGGTCGCGTCGCGGAGCTTGCGGACGTCGAGGGCGCGCTCGCCCTCGCTGCCGGCGAGGATCGGGAGCTCGATCGTGCGGTCGCCGACGCGGAGCTCGGCCTTCTCGCTCATCGCGGACTCCTCCTGCAGAAACGGGTGGGTTCTCGAGGCCCGGCCGACGGTAGCCGAGGCCCCGGGCGCCGAACAGCGTCAGGGAAGCGGGGCGTCCCCGGCGCCCGGCTCCGCGCCCGCCGCGGCCGTCTCGCCCGGCCCCGCGGCGCTCGCGGGCGCCGCCCGCGGCGTCACGACCAGCGTCGCGCGGCTTCCTTCGCGCAGGCGCGCGTGCACCTCCGCGTAGCGTCCGGCGCGCCCGCGCTCGAAGGCTTCGGCCTGCATGACGGCGACGCGGCCTCCGGTCTCGAAGAAGCGCGCGAGGTCGTCGGGCGAGCCGAGCTCCTCGATGCGGCGGCCGGAGTAGTAGACGAGGCCGCCGATCGCGGGCGTCTGCTCGACGAGGCCGATCGGGTCGCCCGGCGGCGCGAGCGCCGCCGCCGCGAGCGCGATCGGGCGCGGCGACTTCTGCGGATCGAGCACGGGAAACAGCAGCGTGAAGATCGAGAGCTCGACGCCGAGCGTCGCGACGATCACCGCCCCGATCTGCCCGAGTGCGCCGAAGCGGCTCGCGGCGGCGCGCCGCCACAGCGCCGCTCCCGTGGCGAGCGCGGCGATCACGGCCGCCGCGAACGGGAGCGGGACGTCGACGCCGCGGATCTTCGGAGCCAGAGCGGCGGCGAGCGCGGCGGCGCCGACCGCAATCCCCAGTCCCGCCGCGGCGCGCGCCGCCCAGCGCGGCAGCGCCGCAAGCTGCCGCAGCGCGCGCACCGCGCCGTCGCCGGTCAGCAGCGCCGCCGCCGGGTAGCACGGCAGCAGGTAGAGATCCCGCTTGCCCGTCGAGATCGAGAAGAACACGAAGGTGACGCCGACCCACGCCAGCAGCAGTCGCCACGCGCGCCGCGGCTCGTCGGCCGCGCCGGGCGCGAAGACCTCGCGCCGGCCGGCGAACCAGACCAGCGGCCACAGAAAGGTCCACGGCAGCAGGTCGGCCGGGAAGACGCCGAAGAAGAAGTACCAGGGATTGGCCTTCGACGTGCCGAGGAAGAAGCGGCCGTAGAGATTCCGGATGACGGCGCCGTCGAAGAAGCCGGCGGGTGCGAGGGCGGTGGCCAGCGCGATCCAGACGATCCCGGGCAGCACCGAGAGCGCGAGCGCGCGCGGCGGAAAGGCTGCGCGCAGCGCGGACGGGCGCCGCTCCCAGATCAGGTACGCCACGATCACGAGCGATGGGACGAGCACGCCGACGGGGCCCTTCGTGAGGACGCCGAGGCCCATCGACGCGTGCATCAGGGCGAGATTCGCGCGGCGCGAACCGATGCCGCGGTCGAGTCGCCAGAAGCCGAAGAGCGCGAGCGCCTCGAAGAGCGCGAGCAGCACGTCGAGCTGCGTGCGCCGGGCGAGGTACGCGAAGAGCGGCGCGGTCACGAGCATGCCGGCCCCGAGGGTCGCCGCGGTGCGTCCGAGAAGGCGCGATCCCCACCCGAGGACGAGCGCGACCAGTGCGAGGCCCGCAAGCGCGGACGGCAGGCGCGCGGCCGTCTCCGTGACGCGACCGCCCGCTGCCCCGGCGAGCGCGGCGAGGCAGAAGTAGAGCGGGGGCTTCTGGTCGTACGGCCGGCCGTTCAGCGTGAGCATGACGAGGCTCGCCGGCCCGCGCTCGAGCGCGCGCACCTCCTCGGCCACCTGCGCGTAGCGGGGCTCGTCCGGCGCCCAGAGGTCGATGGCGCCGAGGCGCGCGAGGAGCAGGAGCGATGCCAGACCGAGGACGGCGGCCTGCCAGCCGCGACCCGCGAACCGATCCTCCTCCAATCGCGCGTCCCCCCGGCCGCCAGCCCGCGATGCGGCGGGCCGGCGAAAGACGGTACCGTCTCGGCGAAGGAGGCGCCCCATGGCTGCGACTGAACGGGTCGAGGCGGCAGAGGAGCTTCTCGCGCGCGTGCGAAGCGGCGTCGTGAAGCCGATGGAGCTCGCGGGGTTTCTCGACGGCCTTCCGAGCGCCGACCGGATCCGCGCGATCCGTCGCCTCGGCCGGCCCGAGCAGCGGCGTCTCTACGACGCGGTGCGCGGCTTCGCCGCGGTTCGGCTCGTCGACCTCGTTCCGGCGCCGACGCCCGATCTCGTCGCCGTTCGCCACTACGGCCGCAACACGCTGCCGCTGTTCACGCTGTTCGAGAAGCGCTTCGCGCGCCCGCCCGGGCAAGACCCTGCGGCGCCGGGGCGGGTGATCGGCTTCAACTTCCAGACGATGTCGCCCGTCACGGGGCCCGGCTACTTCGTCGCGCACGAGGACGCCGAGCGCGGGGAGGTGCTGATCGACTACCGCGAAGTGCCGACGCAGGCGCCGACCGACTGGCCGCTCATCCGGCCGAACGACCGCGGGCTCGGCCGACTCGTCTACGGAAACATGGTCGACACGCTGCGGCGGGTCTCCGAGCACGTGACGATCGGCTCGGCCGCGCGCGGCGGAAAGGACCTCGGGAGCTGGTTCGTCCTCTGCCGTGAGGGCTGAGCGCGCCGCGCTGGCGCTCGTCGTGCTGCTCGCCGGCGCGGCCGCACGCGCCGCCGAGGCGCCGGACGCCCTCACGGCGTACCTCGAAGCCAATCCGGGGATGCGCGGCGAGGAGCTGATCGACGT
>JAYRMX010000290.1:0-28865 GCA_041912475.1 Myxococcota bacterium | reverse complement strand
GGGCGCGTCGGGGATCGCGCGCTTCCCGTCCTCGACCTGCGGCTCGCGGGCGTCCAGAACCTGCTCGCCGCGGCGGCGGCCCCGGTTCCCGCCATGGCGCCCGCTCTTCCGGGCCGAGCGGCGCTCGAGGATCTGCTGGGAGGGCCGCCCGGCGACGAGTCGTCGCCCGGGTGGACCTCTCTCGAGGTCGACGCGGACTGGCTGCTCCATCCCGCCTTCTTCCGACCGCTGCGCGGCGTGAGCGCGCGCTTGGAGCCAACACAAGGTGGTGTCAACGTGCGGCTCGCGCACGGCTCCTGGGGCGGAGTCCCGCTGCGGGGCGAAGGCAGCATCACGACGGCGTCGCCGCAGCGCGTGCGCCTCGCGCTCGAGGCCGGCCCGGCGGAAGCGCCTCCCGGACCGCCTCCCCTGCCGGAGAGCTGGGCGCACGGCCGCTTCGTCGTCGAGAAGCCGGCGGCGCCGGGCCTCCACGTCGCGAGCCTGCGCGGCGGCTTCGACCTCGCTGGCGCACGGCTCACGGTCTTCGACGCCAGCGCGACGTTCGGCGCGCCCGGCCGTCTCACGGGCGACGCGCGGCTCGACCTCTCGCGCGACGGCGAGGTGGGCGCGCAGCTCCGCTTCGGCCTCGAGGGCGCACGCGTTCCGGACCTGCTCGCTCTGTTCTCGGACGACGCGGCGCAGAGCTCGGGCACGACGGACGTCTCGGCGCGGCTCGTCGGAACGCTGCGGCCGGGCCTCCCGCTCCTCGCCGGCGTCGAGGGCGACGCCCGGATCATCGCGCAGGACGGCGAGCTGTCGATCGATCTTCCGCTGCTGCTCGCGATCGCGAAGGCGAGCACGACTTTCAATCCGTTCGGTTCGGCGAGCGGCCTCCGCTTCGACCGCATCGACACCGAGCTCCACGTCGAGGAGGGGCGCATCGCCACCAAGCGGACCGTGAGCCTCGAGAGCCCGGATCTGCGGCTCGCGCTCTCCGGGTCGGTCGACGTGCGCGAGAGGCCGCACCGGCTCGAGGCCGTCGTGGGATGCTTCTTCTTCAAGCCCCTCGACCAGGTGCTCGGCATCATGCCGTTCGTCTCGCGCATCCTGCTCGGCCCCGACCGCAGCCTGTTCGGCACGTACTTCGAGCTCACGGGATCGTGGGAG
Organism: Myxococcota bacterium; assembly: GCA_041912475.1. Lineage (GTDB taxonomy): Bacteria > Myxococcota_A > UBA9160 > UBA9160 > UBA9160 > MYXO. The sequence goes on along the minus strand of JAYRMX010000290.1, from coordinate 27,719 downwards.
AGCCCGAGGGCGGGCCTCCTGCCGCTCAAGATGGTCGCGCTCGGCCCGGCGAGCTTCTTGCTCGAAGACGTCCCGTCGTTCGTCCGGCGCGGGATCGCGGGAATCCAGCACGCGCTCCTCGGCGGCGAGGTCCCGCCGGCCGTCGCGTCGCCGGCCGAGGCGGCCAGTCCCGCCGGCGACGGGTCTTGACCTCCGCTCGACACAAGATCCTGTCGGTCGCCACGGCCGCCCGCGCGTGCGCCCGCGCGCGCGGCCGCGGCGAGCGCGTGGTCTTCACCAACGGCTGCTTCGACCTGCTCCACGTCGGACACGTGCGGAGCCTCGAGCAGGCGCGCGGCCTCGGCGACCGTCTCGTCGTCGGCATCAACTCGGACGCGAGCGTGCGCCGCATCAAGGGGCCCGCTCGGCCGATCGTTCCCGCGCGCCAGCGCGCCGAGGTGCTCGCCGCGCTCGCCTGCGTCGACTGGGTCGTCGTCTTCGGCGAGTCGACGCCGCTGCGGCTGATCCGCGCGCTGCGGCCCGACGTGCTCGCGAAGGGCGGCGACTGGAAGCTCGACGCGATCGTCGGCCGCGACGACGTCCTGTCGTGGGGCGGGAGCGTCCGGCGACTGCGCGAGGTGCCGGGCGTGCGGACGACGACGATCGCCCGGCGAATCCGCCGGTCCCGGGTGGGCCCGGTCGCCGAACGCTAGACTCGCCCGCCGCGCCGCCCACTGCGAGGAAGGTCATGCCCGAGTTCAGGTTCCAGAAGATGTTCCCGCTCGGCCCCGACACGACGCCGTACCGGAAGCTCGACGCCGACCTCGTCTCGGTCGGCCGCTACCGCGACCGCGACGTCCTCGAGGTGGACCCCGCGGCGCTCACGCGCCTCGCCGCGGAGGCGATCCGCGACGTCTCGCACCTGTTCCGGCCCGGACACCTCGCGCAGCTCCGCGCCATCCTCGACGACCCCGAAGCGTCCGACAACGACCGCTTCGTCGCACGCAACATGCTGCAGAACGCCAACGTCTCGGCCGGCATGGTGCTGCCGTCGTGCCAGGACACCGGCACCGCGATCGTCGTCGCCGGCAAGGGGCAGTGGGTCTTCACCGGCGGCGGCGACGAGGAGGCGCTCGCGCGCGGCATCTTCCAGACCTACACCGGGACGAACCTCCGCTACTCGCAGGTCGCTCCTCTCGACGTGTACGAGGAGGTGAACACCGGAACGAACCTTCCCGCGCAGATCGAGATCCACGCCGAGGACGGCGACGAGTACCACTTCCTCTTCATCACGAAGGGCGGAGGGTCCGCCAACAAGACCTTCCTCTACCAGGAGACGAAGGCGCTGCTCAACCCCGAGTCGCTCCTCGCGTTCCTCGAGCAGAAGATGAAGACGCTCGGGACGGCCGCGTGCCCGCCGTATCACCTCGCGTTCGTGATCGGCGGAACGTCCGCGGAGGCGACGCTCAAGACCGTGAAGCTCGCGAGCTGCCGCGCGCTCGACTCGCTTCCGACGAAGGGCAGCCCGCTCGGACACGCGTTTCGTGACGTCGAGCTCGAGAAGAAGGTTCTCGAGCTCTCGCGAAAGACGGGAATCGGCGCCCAGTTCGGCGGCAAGTACTTCTGCCACGACGTCCGGATCATCCGCCTTCCGCGGCACGGCGCGTCGTGCCCGGTCGGAATGGGCGTGTCGTGCTCGGCCGATCGCCAGGCGCTCGGCAAGATCACGCGCGACGGCATCTTCCTCGAGCAGCTCGAGACGAACCCGGCGCGCTTCCTGCCCGACGTCGGGCACGACGAGCTCGGCGCCGACGTCGTCGCGATCGACCTGCGGCGTCCGATGCACGAGATTCGCGCGCAGCTCTCGCGCCACCCGATCAAGACGCGGCTCTCGCTCACGGGGCCGATGATCGTCGCTCGCGACATCGCGCACGCGAAGCTCAAGGAGCGCATCGACCGCGGCGAAGGGCTCCCCGAGTACGCGAAGGCGCACCCGATCTACTACGCCGGACCGGCGAAGACCCCGGCGGGCCATGCGTCGGGCTCGTTCGGCCCGACGACGGCGGGCCGCATGGATTCGTACGTCGACCTGTTCATGCAGCACGGCGGGAGCTTCGTGACGCTCGCGAAGGGCAACCGGTCGCGCGCGGTGACCGACGCCTGCGAGCGCCACGGCGGCTTCTATCTCGGCTCGATCGGCGGCCCGGCGGCGATCCTCGCCGAGCGCTGCATCAAGAAGGTCGAGGTGCTCGAGTACGCCGAGCTCGGGATGGAAGCGGTGTTCCGGATCGAGGTCGAGAACTTCCCCGCGTTCATCGTCGTCGACGACAAGGGCAACGACTTCTTCGCGGGCCTCTGATCGCGCGCCGCGCCTGCCCCTCGCGCATCAAGGAAGGGCCGCTTCGTCGCCGAGGCGCCCCATCTGCACGAGGATCCAGGTGGCGCGGCTGCGGACGTAGGGCGAAGGGTCCTGCGCGTCGAAGCGTCGCGGGTTCGGCAGCACCGCGGCGAGCAGCGCGGCCTGCCGCCGATCGAGCCGCGCCGCGGGAACGCCGAAGAAGCGCTCGGCGGCCGCTCCGACGCCGAAGGTGCCCGGACCGAGCTCGACGACGTTGAGATACACCTCGAGCACGCGGCGCTTCGGCCAGAGCAGCTCGATCCAGAGCGTGAACCAGGCCTCGAGGCCCTTGCGCACCCAGCTCCGGTGCGGCCAGAGAAACAGGTTCTTCGCGAGCTGCTGGGTGATCGTGCTCCCGCCGCGCACGCGCCGCCCGCTCTCGTTGTGCTCCCACGCTTTCTCGATCGCGTCGAAATCGAACCCGGCGTGCGACGTGAAGCGCTGGTCCTCGGAGGCGATCACCGCGAGCTTCATCGCCGGCGAGATCGCGTCCCAGTCCGCCCACTGCTGGCGCAGCGGCGGCGCGTCGTTGACGAGCGACAGCAGCCGGTAGCGGAGCATGAACGCCGTGGTCGGCGGGTCGACGAAGCGCAGCACGGCCACCGGAGCGACCGTTGCTGCGAGCACGAACAGAGCCGCCCGCGCCCACCAGCGCCCGCGCGCCCGCGACCGCCCCCTCGAAGCGGCGGGACGAAGCCCTGCGGCGGGCGCGCGCATCCTCGGGGACGCCACGCGCGGTAGGCTGCCACAGCCGCCGGCGAGCCGGCAGATCGCTTCGCCGCGAGGCCGGATCCGCCGTCGCGCGCTCCTCTTGCGTCAGCCCTCGAGCCGCTCGAGATCCGGCGGCCGCGGCCCGGCGACCGCGAGCTCCGGCAGCGCGGGAAGCAGAACGGCGACGCTCGTCCCGACTCCGGGCTCGCTGTTCACGAGGATCCCGCCGCCCTGCGCGTGAACGATCCCGATCACCTCGGACAGTCCGAGCCCGCGCCCGGGAGACTTGGTGGTGAAGAAGGGATCGAGCATGCGGGCACGCGTCTCGGCGTCCATCCCGCACCCGTTGTCGCGGACTTCGAACGCGACGTAGCGGCCGGGATCGAGCGCTCCGGGCGGCTCGGCGCTCGCGAGCAGCGCGGAGTCCGCGTCGAGAACGCGCGTCGCGACGCGCACGGATCCGGGGGCGGACCCGAGCGCGTCGGCCGCGTTGCGGATCAGGTCGAGCACGACACGACGCAGCAGCACGACGTCGGCCGACACGCGCGGGAGGTCGCCGGGGAGCTCGTAGCTCACGCCCACGTTCCTGCCGAGCTCCGCTTCGAGGCGCTCGGAGAGATCGACCACGAGCTGCGACGGGTCGACGCGCCTGCGGACGATGCGCCCTCTTCCCGCGAACCCGAGGAGCTGGTCCTCGAGCGCAGCGATGCGAAGACCGGCGCTCCGAATCGCTCGCAGCGCCCGCTGGGTGCGGTCCGCGAGCGGCTCCGCGAGCGCCTGGTCCGCCGTGTCGACGATCACCGACGAGAGGCCGGAGAGCTGGTGCGCCACGCCTTCGGCCACGCCGACGAGGCTCTCGTGGTGGCGCGCGCGGCGCAGCCGCGACTCGAGCTCGCGGCGCTCCTCCTCGCTGCGGTTGCGCTGCGTGACATCGCGCCCGACGAGCTGGATCGCCGGCTCGCCGTCGTAGACGATCGCTGTGCCCGCGATCTCGACGTCGATCACCGATCCGTCGAGCCGCAGCAGCTTCTCTTCGAGCAGATAGACGCTCTCGCCCGTCTCCTCCATCTTGCGCATTCGCTCGGCGGCCACCTCGTGGAAGTCCGGGTGCACGAAATCCATCGCGGGCCGGCCGAGCACTTCGCTCGAGCTCCGCGCGCCGAGCAGCTCGAGCGCCGCCGGATTGGCGAAGCGAAGCCTGCCGCCCACGTGCACGACGATCGGAGCGGGAGAAGACTCGACGAGGCGCCGGTAGCGGTCCTCGCTCTCGGCGAGCGCGCGCGCCGAGTCATCGCGCAACGTGACGTCGAGCGGCACGGCGGGACGGGGGGAGTCCACGGTGTCACCTCCAGGAATGCGGCGCGGGCCGCTCCGCTTCTCGTTCGAGTCGCGTCCGAGTCGCGTTCGGATCTCGCTCGAGCGTCTTCGAACCGGATCTCACGACGGCGCAGCGGCGAAGGAGCGTGCGTCTGGGCGGCGGGGCGGCGGCAACACGTGAATCTACCACGTTCGGCCGCGGGGGCCAGCGCCGCCGAAACGACTCCCGCGTCAGTCGAGCCCGCCCGGCAGCAGGCGCGGCCGCATGCGGCTGCGCTCCGCGATCTCGCGGCCGCCGCCGGCGCGGCGTACGCGATGCAGCACCTCGACTCCGAGCGCGAGGTCGGCCACGCCGGTCCCCATCGCCTTGAACAGCGTGAGACCGCCTTCGCGCGGAGGCCGCCGCTGCGCCACGACCTGCGCGAGCGTCTCGACGGCCTTCCACGACGCATCGCTGCCGCCGAAGAACTCGCCGAGCTCGCGCGAGAGGCCACGCGCCGCGGGAACGTCGTCGACGACGACGCGCTGCGCGCGCTCGAGAACGTCGCGCGCGATCTCGGCCCGCTCGGGAGAGATCGCACCGATCGCGTTCACGTGGGCTGCACCGGCGAGCGCCGCGGCCTCGAGGATCGGAGCCGTCGCTCGCGTCGCGAGCGTCACGATCGGCGCTCCGGCGACGGCCTGCGCGACCGAGCCCGCGTCGAGCACGTCGCGGCGAAGCTCCGAACGGAGCTGCGCGGCGAGCGCCTGCCGGTGCGCCGGGTTCGGGCTGAACACGCGAACGCGTCGCAGGCGCCGCACGTGCGCGACGGCAGCGACCTGCGCGAAGGCCTGCCGCCCGGTGCCGATGAGGGCGAGCTCGCTGGCGTCCGGCGGCGCGAGCCAGCGCGTCGCGACGGCGCAGACCGCTGCCGTTCGCAGCAGGCTGAGCGCGGAGGCCTCGACGACCGCGCACAGCCCGCCGCTCCCGGCATCGAAGATCGCGAGCAGCGGCTCGGCGGCGCCGGACGCGTACGTCCACGTCTTCGCCGCGGCGAATCCCGAAACGGCGGAGGCCGCGCCGACGGCGTGGAGGCTGCCGCCGGCAAACGCGACGTGGCTCTTCTCGAGAACGACGATCTCGCCGCGCGCCTGCTCCTCGAAGCCCTGCTGGACGATGTCGATCGCCTCGGCGAGCGAGACGTTCGCGGCGACCTGCTCCTCGCCGATCCACAGAGCTTCGTTCACGACGTGACTCCGGCGCGCGACCCGGCGACCGCGAGCACGGTGCGCGGATCCCCCTTCGCCGCCTTGCTGCCCGCGATCGGCCGGCGGCCGATGGTGGCACGGCCGGCGGCGCGCCGCCCGCCGCGCCGCATCAGCCCGCGATCCGCTCGGGCGACCACAGCAGCACGTCGAGCCGGCGCGCGAAGTGAAGGACCGCCGGCTCGTCTGCGAGCGCGAGGCCGCGGCTGCGCAACAGGTCGTTCTCGTGAACGACGGCCTCGCCGCGCTGGAGCGGCCACGGCGCGTGGTGCAGGTCGATCCGGAACAGCGCGCCCGGCGCGCTGCGGGCGTACAGGCAGTAGCGCTCGGCCAGCCAGTGCTCGAGCGATCCGGGCGCCGCGTCCGCGGGCGGCGACGCCGCGCGGTAGACGGCCTCGAAGACCGCGGGATCGCGGTCGCCCTCACGGACCGCGCGATAGCGAACGCCGTCCGGCGCGATGTCGGCGTGGATGCGCGCGCGCGCGCACGGAAGGCGGAGCAGGCGGCGGCCGGCCCAGACCGCGAGCCGGCTGTCGAGGTCGAGCCCGAGAACGAGGCTGCCGGGGCGCCCCTCGTGCGAAACGCACAGGTGCATGCCGAGCCCGGAGAACGCCGAGAGGCCGGGAGGCTCCGGAAGCGGCCGCCGCGCGACGTCGCGCAGGCGCAGCGGCGTGATGCCGACCCACGCGCTTCCGTCCCGCTCCTCCACCGCGAGCGGGGGCGGCGCGAGCGCGCGCACCGCGTCGGCCGGCACGCGCCAGTACGCGAGCAGCACGTCGCACCAGGACTGTCGCCACGACCAGGCGCGCTGCGGCACGGGCCACGGACGATGCGCGACGCTTCGCAGTGCCGGATGCAGCACCGGTCACGACCCCGATCTCGGCGGCCGGGCCGCGCGCACGCGAGGACCGGGACGCTCGCTCATGCGGGCTATCATAGACCGGGCACGGCCCGAGGGGTGAGGCCCTTTCGCACGGAGCAAGACATGATCCGCGCCGAGCTCGGAGGCCACTACAGCGAGAGCGCCCGCTATCCCGCGGCGATCGTGAACGTCACGAACCGGTGCAACCTCTCGTGCCGCCACTGCTTCGTGTTCCGCGAAGCGAACCCGAACGAGGCGCCCGAGTCGATCCGCGACGAGCTCGGCGATGCCGAGATCCTCGAGACGCTCGCGGCCCTTCGCGACCGGCACGGCATCGTTTCGATGCTCTGGATGGGCGGCGAGCCGCTGCTCAGGCCCCGGCTGCTCGCCGAGGGCGTTCGGCTGTTCCCGCGCAACACGATCACCACCAACGGGACCGCTCCGCTCATCGACTTCGGGCCGCGCGTGCTCTACGTCGTGAGCCTCGACGGCCCCGAGGACCTGAACGACGCGCTGCGCGGCGACGGAGTCTTCCGCCGCGTGATGCGAAACCTCTCGCGCATCCCGGAGGGCTTCTCGTCGCCCGTCCAGGCGCAGTGCGTCGTCACGAAGCGCAACGAGAAGCGGCTCGAAGAGCTGGTCTGCGCGCTGCGCGAGACCCGCGCCGGCTGGATGACGTTTTCGTTCTACGTCCCACGCGCGGTCGACACGGGGCCGGACGCATGGGCGACGAACGACGAGCGCGCGGGGGCGGTCGCCGAGGTGCGACGGCTCAAGGACAAGTACCCCGGCTTCGTTCGCAACACGACACGCAGCCTCGACCTCATGCTGCCGCCGCACGCGGAGCGCGTCACGGCCGCGTGCCCGGCGCGAGACCACGTCCTGCCGCTCTATCTCGAGGGCGATCACTTCACGACGCCGTTCTGCTGCTACGGCAACGACGTCGACTGCGCACGCTGCGGCGCGTGGGTGGTCTTCCACATCGCCGCGCGCATGGAGCCCGCGCCGGGCCCGGAACCCGCCGCGATCGCCTAGCACGGCGAAGCGACGCCGTTCGGCCGAGCGAAGGCCGCTGCCAGCGAGCGAAGCGAGCCGATGCGGCGAGAGCGAGGCCGCTGGGAGGCCGCGCTACGGCGCCATCTCGACGACGATCCGCTGCGGGTCTCCGGCCTTCGTTCGCAGCATCTCGAGCCCCTCGGCCACGCGGTCGAGCGGAAGGCGGTGCGAGATCGACGCCTCGATGTCGAGCTGCCCTTCGGCTTCGAGCTGCAGCACGCGCGCGAGGTCTTCGGCGTGCGACGCGAAGCTCCCGGCGACCGTCAGCTCGCCCACGCAGAACAGCGCCTGCGGCAGGTCGATCCGCGGCGGCTCCATCCCGACCCCGACGATGACGAGCCGCCCGCCCGGCCGCAGCGCACGCGCACCGGCCGCCACCGTCTCCGGCCGCCCGACGCACTCGATCACGAGATCGGCCCCGCCCTGCGTCGCGAGATTGATTTCGAGCGCGCCGTCCCTGCCCGGGCCGCTCCGAATGCAGGTGTCGGCGCCGAGCTTCGCCGCGCGATCGAGCGCCACCTGCGAGACGTCGACGGCGATCACCGACTCCGCGCCGAGCACCTTCGCGAGCCGCACCGCCATCGCGCCGAGGCCGCCCACGCCGATCACGGCGACGCGCTCTCCGGGCGCGAGCCTGCCGCGGCACGCGAGCGCGTGGTACGGGCTCGTCACGCAATCGGTTGCGAGCGCGGCCGCGGCGAACGAGACGCCGTCGGGAACCCGAACGAGGCACGTCGCCGGGACGCGGATCGCCTCGGCGAACGCGCCGTCGATGTGCAGACCGGGCGATCGCTGCAATCGGCAGGCGGTGGGATTTCCGCCGCGGCACGTCGGGCACGCGCCGCAGCCCGTCCCGAGATGGATCGCCACGCGGTCGCCGGCCTTCCACCCCGAGACGTTCGCACCGGCGGCCTCGACCGTTCCCGCCGGCTCGTGCCCGAGCGTCACCGGGAGCGGCGCCGGGACCGGCATGCCTTCGAGAAAGTGCACGTCCGAGCCGCAGATGCCGCACGCCGCAACGCGCACCACGACGTCGTCCGGCCCCGGAACGGGCCACGGCACCGTCTCGAGCCGCAGCCCCTTCGGTCCGCCGTGAAAGCGCGCCGCCCGCATCGTTCGCCCGCTCATCGCTCTCCTCCTCGCAGCCTCGCGCGGCGCTCAGGCGCCGCGCTCGGCCGCGACCGCCTCCATGATCTCGAAGCGGTTGATCTGGTTCGTACCCTCGTAGATCTGCGTGAGCTTCGCGTCGCGCAGCAGCTTCTCGACGCCGTACTCGCGCATGTAGCCGTAGCCGCCGAGGATCTGGATCGCGTCGAGCGCGTTCGCGACCGCCGCGTCCGACGCGAACGTCTTCGCCATCGACGAGAGCTTGAGCGAGGGCTTGCCGGCGGCGAGCGAAGCCGCCGCCCCGTGCACGAGGCCGCGCGCCGCTTCGACGCGGATCGCCATGTCGGCGAGCATCAGCTCGATGGCCTGGTGTCGGACGATCGGCCCGCCGCCCTGACGCCGCGACTCGGCGTACGCGAGCGCCTTCTCGTACGCGGAGCGCGCGATGCCGAGCGCGAGCGCGCCGATCGGCGTCCGCGTCACGGACATGATGAGGCGGTTGAGCGCGAAGCCGCCGCCCTCGTTGCCGAGGCGGTTCTCGTCGGGGACGAAGACATCGTCGAAGACGAGCTCCGCCGCCGGCGCCGCGCGCTGGCCCATCTTGTCGAAGACCTGTCCGACCGAGAAGCCCTTCGTGTCGGCCGGAACCGCGAAGCACGACATGCTCTCGCGGATCGGCGCCGCCGGGTCGTGGCTGGCGAAGACCGTGATGACGCTCGCCAGCGAGCCGTTCGAGATGAAGATCTTGCGGCCGTTGATGACGTAGCCGCCGTCCTTCTTGTCGACGCGCGTCCGCATCCGGCCGCCGGGGTGGCCCATGATGAAGTCCGACCCCGCGTCGGGCTCGGTCGCTGCGAGGGCCGCGAGCTTCGGCCGGTCGGTTTCCCACGACTGCGCGATCGGCCGCACGAAGCGCTCGATCGCGCCGAGGTTCCCCGAGAGCAGGATCGGCAGCAGGCCGAGCATGTTGGCGCCGAAGAGCACTGCGCAGCCCGCGCACTCGGCCGCCAGCTCCTCGGTGATGAGCGCGCCCGTCACCGGATCGTGCCCTGCGCCGCCGAGGAACTCCGGGAGGTTCGAGCCGAGGATGCCGGCGCGCGCCGCCGCTCGCAGCAGCGCCTCGCGCTCCGGGCTCTCGGGGTCTTCGTCGAGCACGAGCGCGCGCGGCGCGATCTCGCGCCGCGCGAACTCGCGCGCCCACTCCTGCACCTGCCGCTGGTCGTCGGTGAGGATGCTCACGACACCTGCTCCTTGCGCTCGATGCGCTGCAGCACGCGGCCCGCCGGGATCGTGTTGTCGGAGAGCAGAACGATGAGCGGCCCTTCGCTCTCGGGAACGAGATCGGCGATCGGGTCGTCGTCGGAAGGCTCCGAGTGGATGCGCGCCCGCCCGATCTCGGCCGAACGCGTCTGCAGGTCGAGATCGACGGCCGTGATCTCCTCGATCTCGATCTCGCCGGCCGGGCCGGGGATGAGCTTGTAGTTGATCGTCGGCGTGCGGCCCGCGGCGGCCTGCGACGCGGCCATCTCGGCCGGGATCGTCGCGTCGACGGTCCCCTCGAGCGAGACGATCTTCTTGCCCCAGCGCGTCGCCGAGCCCGCGAAGCGCGCGCCGTCTCGATCCCAGCGAACGTCGGCGATCTTCTTCGGGAAGCCCGCGATCTCGCGGCCGGGGATCAGCGCCTCGTCGGTCGTGACGTAGATGTACGGGACGTAGTTCCCGATGACGTCGCCGACACGAACGGGCACGAGCACGACGCACTCGTTGAAGGGCCGCGTCGCGCCGGGCGGATAGGTGAGCATCGTGATCATCCCCTGCCCTTCGCGCGGCTCGATGCCGGGCGGGAGGATGCGGCGCAGCGCATCGGGGCGCGGCGTGAACGGGAAGATCGCGACGCGAACGCCTTTCCAGGCGTGGGGCGGCCTCGCGAACATCGGGGAGGACCAGGGCATGCTGATGGGCTGGCTCATCGCGACTTCTCCTTCATGGGTTCGATGTCGACCGGAATGCAGCGATCGAAGGGCACGGGCTGCCACTCCATGGGCGTGTACGAGAGGTGCCCGTAGTTGCCGACCAGGTGGAGCCACTTCACGAGGCCGGGCTCGACCTCGTTGTGGCCCTTGCCGCCCGCGAACATGAAGCCCTCGAAGCCGTTGTAGACGGTGAGCGCGCCGGGCCGCTGCGCCGGGCTCGTTCTCGCGGGTGCGACGAACTCGCCGACGTCGTTCCAGACGCGGACCGGCGCGTCGTCGGCGATGCCGCGCGCGGCGGCGTCGCGGTCGTTGACGAGGACGAAGGGCTTTCCCCGGTGCGTCTCGAGGATCAGCGGGTTCGTCATGTTCATCGCGTGGACGCTCCAGCGCGCGTGGCCGCCCGAGAGCAGGAGCGGGTATCGCCCGCCCATCGCGGGAGGCTCCTTGTGCGCCGGGATGTCCTCGCCTCCCTCGCGGAACCACGGGTGATCGATGAGGAACTGCGCGCGGCGCGTGAGCGTCGGGTACGGGGCGCCGCGCTCGACGTGGTCGCGCAGCGGAGCGTGCGTCTCGCCCTTCGGGAAGGGCGACGCCTGCGCCGTGGCGAGCGCGAGGAAGCCCCAATTCGCGTAGCGCACGTAGCCGTTCTTGCGGAACGTCTCGAGCGTCGTCCCGGGCGCGAGGTTCCCGACCTCGGCGGCGTCGGCGACCATCTCGGCGACGGCCGACTCGTCGCTCGCGAAGACGCCGCCCAGCGTGAAGCGGCTCCACAGGTCGTCGAAGCGGCGAACCGTCCCGGTGCGGTCGCGGTACTGCTCGACGCCGCGCGCCTTCGCGCGCTCGGCGATCGCGGCCGAGAGGTCGGCGAGCACCTCCCATTCGCCGCGCGCTTCGCCGGCCGGCGTCGCCGCCGCGTCCGACATCGTGAGCAGCATCGTCCACGGCGTCGGCATGTTGAGCGCGACCTTCTCGTGGTGCTGCGTCGCCGGCAGGACGATGTCGGCGTGCAGCGCCGTCTCCGACATCCGGTAGTCCATCGCGACGATCTTCGTGAGCTTGGGCCACAGGTGCTCGAGCAGAACGCCCTGCCCGCCGCGCGTTCGGCGCAGCGTGTTGCCGCCGATTTCGAGCAGCACGCGCGGCGGAGTTTCGGGCGACGGCGCAGCGACCTGGGTCCAGCCGCCCGACTCGATCGCCTCCTTCCAGTAGTCGTCGAAGGAGCGCGTCATCGCCGGGTCGTTCCACTCGGCGCGGTTCCAGCGGTCCTTGAACCCCGCGTGCCAGTACCAGTAGAACGCGGGCGGGACCATGCCGCGCGTCGGGCCGACCATGCGCCAGAGCGCGCGGTCGGCGAGCTCGGGGCTCAGCGTCGGGTCCTGCCCGCGAAGGGCGCCCGTCATCGCGCGGAAGCCGTCGAAGAGCTCGCGCGCTCCCGCGCGGCCCGGCTTCGCCTTGGCCATCGCCGTTCCGTGCCCGTCGAACATCGACGAGCACCAGCCGCCGACGCCCGTTCCCTTCTTTCCCCAGTTTCCCGTGAGGCCGAGCAGCAGCAGCATCGCGCGGGTCATGAGGTCGCCGTGGAAGTACTTCGCGACGCCGGCGCCGACGACGACGTGCGTTCGCCCGCGCGCCACCTTGCGCGCGAGCATGCGGATCGTCTCGGGATGCGCCTCGCAGATGCGCGACGCCGCTTCGGGCGTGTAGTGCGCGTCCAGCTCGCGGCGAACGCGCGCGAGGAGCGGCTCGGTGCGAACGCGCTCTCCCGACGCGAGCACGACTTCGAGCTCTCCCGTGAGGACGGGCTCGAAGCCGAGCGCGAGATTCGCGGCGTCCGCCGGGACGAGGCCCTTCTCGGGGTGCCACTGGAAGAAGCGGTCCGCGCGGCCGCCCGCGCGAACGTCGGACTCGCGCAGATACGTTCCGGCGTCGGTGCGGACCAGCAGCGAGACGTCGGTCTGCTCGGCCGCGAAGCGCAGGTCGGCGAGGCCCTCTTCGAGGACGACCTGACACATCGCGAGCGCGAGCGCGGCGTCGCTGCCGTGCCGCACGGGGACGTGAACGTCGACGTGGCTGTGCGACGGATTCACGTCGGGCGAAACGAGGACGAGCGTCGCGCCCTTGTAGCGCGCCTCCACCAGATAGTGGAAGGCCGGAATCATCGTGTACGCGGGATTCGAGTGCCAGATCAGCAGCACGTCGGAATGGAAGAAGTCGTCGATCGAGCTCGTGAACGTGAACTTGCCGAAGACGGCCTGATAGCCCGCCCAGAAGTCGTTGATCGTCGCGTCGACGTCGATCGTCGTTCCGCCGAGCGCGCCCATGAAGCGCGCCGCGGGAATCGTCGCCGCGATCTCGGGCGTGCCCTCGAGAACGACCGACTCGGGGCCGGTCTCCGCAATCGCGGCGACGATCGCGTCGGCGACCTCGGCGAGCGCCTCGCTCCACGAGATGCGCTCCCAGCGGCCCTCGCCGCGCTCTCCCGCGCGGCGCAGCGGGTGCAGGATCCGGTCCGGCGAGTCCATCTGCCGGCTCCACGCGAGCCCCTTCTGGCAGATCATCGGGTTCATGTCGGGAACGCCCGGCTCGACCGTCCCGAGAACGGCCGCGGCCTCCTCGAACACGATCTTTCCGTCCTTCACGAAGACGTAGACCGGGCAGTCGTTCGGATGACAGTTGACGCAGTGGGTGCTGAAGGCGGCGCGGTCGAACGCCTGCCGACTGCGGTAGCGCTCCTCGGTCGCCGTCGCGGTAGCCGCCTTCGTCATCGCGCCTCCTCCCCCGGCGCGCTCGCGCCGATCGCCGTCGGCTCGGCCGTGAACGGACCGAGCAGTGAGCGGAACTCGTAGGCGATCAGCGTGTCGAGGAGCTCGGACCGGCCTCCTGCACGAACGCTCGCGAGCTCGCTGCGCAGCCGATCGAGCGCATCGTGGACGCGCGGGCCGAAGAGCGACTCGAGGTACTCGGGCGGGATCCGCGACTTCGAGTCGTCGATCGAGCGGTCTTCGCGCAGCGGGTGCGGCGAGAGCGGCGGCACGTAGAAGACGTTCGGCTCGGTCCCGAACTCGGGGTGCAGCGGCAGCGCGACGCGCCACTCGTCGACGAGCCGGCGGATCGGGCCCTTCTCGTCGTCGAGGAAGCCGACGAACGCGAGGCGGCCCGGGCAGTTGCGAACGCACGCCGGTGCGACGCCGCGCTCGAGCCGCGGCCAGCAGCCGATGCAGTGCTGCGAGACGTTTCGAACGTGGTTGAAGTAGATCTTCTTGTACGGACACGCCTTGACGCACGCGCGCGCACCGCGGCAAGCCTCTTCGTCGCGAACGACGATTCCGTCTTCGCGGCGCTTTCGCATCGCGCCGCTCGGGCACGCCTCGACGCAGGCGGGCTTCGTGCAGTGGTTGCACAGGCGAGGCAGATAGAAGAAGTACGCGTTCGGGTACTCGCCGCCGCCCTGGTCCTCGTCCCAGTTGGGCCCCCACACGGGAGGCCGGCCGTCCTGCTTCGGCGCGAGGTGCGCGGCATGGCCGCGCCCGCCGTAGAAGACCTCGTCGAAGTTGAAGCTCCAGCCGCCGCCGATCTCCTCCGCCGTCGGCTCGCGGCCGAGGACGAGCCTGCCGTCCCGGTAGCCGCCGCCCATCGTCTCCCAGTCGCGCGGCGAGCCGCGGCCGGGCTGGGTGTTGACCGTGCACCACCACTGCTGCTCTTCGCCCGGCTCGCGCGTCCAGATCATCTTGCACGCGACGGCGCAGCTCTGGCATCCCATGCACTTGTTGAGGTCGAAGACCATCGCGACCTGCCGCGCGCCGGCCTGCGGAGCAGCGCTCATCGAACACCTCCGTTCGCCGCGATGTGCGGCGCGTCGTCTTCGAGCTCGTCGAGGGGGACCGCGGCGACCCGCTGCGCCTCGCCCGCCGGGACGCCGAGCATTCGAAGGAGCTGCTCGGCGACGAGAGGGTCCCCGGGCAGGTCGGGCACGCCGAGCAGGCGGCCCTGCATCGCCGCGACGACCGCGCCGCCGATGACGACGAGCGCCGACCGCACGTCGCGCGGCGTGAAGCGACCCGTCTCGATGCCCCGGCCGAGATCGCGCAGCAGCCGCACGCCGAGGCCCGACTCGAGCTCGCGAACGTAGAGGCCCGCGCGCACGGTGAACCACGCCCACACCGGATCGTGATCCGCCATGCGGATCGTATGCCGAACGCAGATCGCGAAGCGCTCGGCCGGATCGGAGACCGACGCGACGCGGCGATCGAGCGCCGCGCCGTGCGTCTCGATCGCCTGCGCGACGAGCGTCTCGATGAGCTGCTCCTTCGAATCGAAGTGGTTGTAGAACGAGCCCGTACCGACGTCGGCCCCGGTCGTGATGTCGGCGATCGTGATGGCATCGATCCCGCTCCGCGCGATCACCGCGCGCGCAGCCGCGACGAGCCGCTCGCGCGTCCGCATCCGCTGCCGCGCGGCACGGCTCGCGGGCGCCCTCGCCTCGTGCGGCTCGTTCATCACCGTCCTCCTCCGATCCGATCCGATCCGCCGAGAGAATGAATCAACATTCAATAGTGAGGGTATGCTCAGCGTCATATCGGGTCAGGCCGCGGGTGTTCGATAGATTCATTCGCTTTGTCAGTGATTTATGCGATCTGTTGCGCGTCCATCGCCACTCGGATCTCGCCGGCCGGACCGCCCGCGCCGGGACGTCTGGCGCGCACGCGCACGCCGCGGCGTCATCGGCCGCGGCGCACGCCGCCGGCGCTTTGCTTCGCCGGAATCGGGAATACCCTCGGGCCATGCGCATCCTCCACACGATGCTCCGCGTGGGCGACCTCGAGCGCTCGATCCGCTTCTACTGCGACGTGCTCGGGATGAAGCTGCTCCGGCGCAAGGACTTTCCCGGCGGCGAGTTCACGCTCGCCTTCGTCGGCTACGGCGACGAGTCCGGAGGCGCCGTGATCGAGCTCACCTACAACTGGGGCCGGAATCGCTACGAGATCGGCGACGGCTTCGGCCACGTCGCGATCGGCGTCTCCGACATCCACGCCGCGTGCGAGCGCGCACGCGCCGCCGGCGCCCGCATCACGCGCGAGCCCGGACCGATGAAGCACGGAACGACCGTGATCGCCTTCCTCGAGGACCCCGACGGCTACGAGATCGAGCTGATCCAGCGCTAGCGGCGGCGCCGCTAGTTCCCGAAGTCCCAGCTCTCGCCCGCGTGGTGCCGCGTGAGGACGTTCTTCGCGATCAGGATCTTGTGTACCTCGTCCGGGCCGTCGGCGAGCCGCAGCGTGCGCGCGCCCTGATACATCGCCGCGAGCGGCAGGTCGCCCGAGACGCCGGCGGCGCCCCAGACCTGGATCGCGCGGTCGACCACCCGGTGGTACGCCTCGGGAACGAAGATCTTGATCGCCGAGATCTCGGTGCGCGCGTCGAGCCCGCTGTCCATTCGCTCCGCGCAGTGGATCGTCATGAGCCGGGCCGCCTGGATGTCGATGTACGAGTCGGCGATGAAGCCCTGAACGAACTGCTTGGTCTCGAGCTTTCCGCCGTGCACCTCGCGCTCGGCCGCGCGCTGCACCATGAGGTCGAACGCGCGCCACATCTGACCGACGGAGTTCATGCAGTGGTACACGCGCCCCGCGCCGAGACGGTCCTGCGCCGCGCGGTGGCCGGAGCCGGTGCGTCCGAGCTGGTTCTCGACGGGGACGCGAACGTTTTCGTACGCGATCTCGCAGTGGTCACTGTCCTGCCCCCAGACCTCGATCGCGCGCAGGATCGTGACGCCCGGCGCATTCCTCGGAACGATGATCTGCGTCATCTTGCCGTTCTGGTCCGCCGGCCCCGACGGGTCCTCCGTCCGGCACATCACGATGAAGAAGTCGGCGCGCTTGCCGTTCGACGTGAACCACTTGAGGCCGTTGATGACCCACTCGTCGCCCTCACGCCGCGCGGTCGTTCGCAGCGAGCGCGGGTCGGATCCGGCGGTGTCGGGCTCGGTCATCGAGAAGCCCGACTCGAGCTTTCCCTCGGTGAGCGGGATCAGCCACTTCTGGATCTGCTCGGGCGTTCCGTACTTGGCGAGGATCTTCTGGTTGCCCGAGTTCGGCGCAACGACGCCGAAGAGCGCGGCCGCGCCGAGCGTGTAGGCGAGCACCTCGTTCATGTACGCGTGCTCGAGGAAGCTGAGCCCGCAGCCGCCGTACTCTTCGGGAAGGTGCGGCGCCCACAGGCCCGCCTGCTTCACCTTCGCCTTGATGCCGTCGCGCAGCTCGCGCGCGCGCCTTCGCGTCGCTTCGGGAGCCCCCGGCCGCCGCGCGGCCCACAGCTCGTTCTCGTGCGGAAGGATCTCCTTGTTCACGATCTCGGCCGTGAGCAGGCGGATCTGATTGATGCGGTCGCTGACGTTCGGAATCGGCTGGACGTTCATCGGCACGGCGGTCTCTCCCTTCGGTGCACCGGGCGATGCTACCGCGGCTCGGGCCGCGCCCGCGGGGCCGGCGCCACGAAAGCCGGAGCGCGGGTCGGCACCCGGGCACGCTCCGCCTCGGGGCCTCGCGAGCAGATCGCCACGATCGAACGCGTCAGGGCCCGGGATCGAAAATCGGAAAGAACGTCCCCGGTCAAAACGGGATACGAAGCACGTACGGGCTCGTCGCGGGCTTCGTTCCGGCAGGAATCGCCTGCTTCGCGCCGCGGCGGGCGAGCTCGGCCTGCGCGCCGTAGACGTTCCACTCGGGGTGGGCATCGATCAGCGCGAGCGCGGCGGCGTGCAGCGCTGCCGCCTCGTCGCGGCGGCCGAGCCGGTCGGCCGCGAGCGCGGAGAGCGAGAGGGCGTCGATGCGCACGTCGTCGGACGCCGACGCGGCGCGCGCGCGCGCGAGGACGGCCTGCGCGCCGGCGGCGTCGCCGGCCGCGAGCTTCGCCCAGCCCGCGCCGAGCGCGATTCGCGCCGGATCGAGGACGGGCGGGCTCTCGGCGAGCAGCTCGTCGAAGAGCGCCGCGGCTTCGGCCGGCCGCTCCTCCACGGCCGCGTGCAGCGCGCGCCGCGCGCGCTCGATCGACGCGGCCTCGCGCGCCTGCTCCGCGCTGCCCGCGAACGGCGACGCTGCGATCTTCGCGGGCGCGGCGCCCGGCGCCAGCGAGAAGGCCTCGTACGCGCCGAACGGCGCGAACGGCTCCATGCTCGTCGCATGCCACAGCGTCCGCGACGCCGGATGCGCGATTGCCGCGTTCAGCACGTAGAGGTTCGCGACGTTCGACGCGTTCGGCCACGGATGCGTGCGGCGGTCGCGAAGGATCGCGGCGGCGGCCTCGGGCGTGATCCTTCCCACGTGCGGCCGCACGGCCGCCTCCATCCCCGCGAGCCGGTCGAAGGAGTCGGGAGAGCGATAGCGGTCGAACGGGATCATCTCCGGCGTTCGCGCGTGGTTGCTCTGCGCGAACCAGTCGCCGTCCGGGCGAAAGACCGCGCAGCGCTTCGGCGTGCACTCGACCATCGCGAGATCGCCCGCGGCGTCGGCCATCACCATGAAGGTCGAGATGCCGCGCTCGCGCGCCTTCTCGAAGATCTCGATCCCCTCGGCGACGCTCCGCGCCTTCTGCAGCGCGCGCCGGTGCGGCCACTGCGGCAACAGCATCCCCACCTGCGGGTCGGTCTCGAAGTAGTTGAACGAGAGCGCGAAGCCGGCGGCGTTGACGCCCACCGTCGGCACGCCGACCAGCGGCCAGCCGGCGAACAGGTACTCGATATCGCCATTGTCGGGCCGGTAGTGGACGACGACCGGGCGGCGCGCGCCGAGGCCGTCGTCCCAGTCGACGTTGCGGCCGACGAGCGCAGCGCCGTCGGCGGTCGCGCTGCGCGTCGCGGCGAAGACCGTCGATCCTCCGCCGAGCGAGAGCAGCGCACGCATGAGGTCGCTGCGCGAGACGCCGAGCCCCGCCGCCATCCCCGCGAGCTCGTCGTGGAGCGAGCTGTCGTCGAAGGCGCCGCCGATCGCGGCCCACGCGGGGATGCCCACCGCGTCGAGGACCGCCGCGCCCGCGCCGCCGCTCGCCACGGCGCGGTCGTGATCCGCCTTCTGAAGCACGTAGACCCGGCGCAGGTCATCTCCGAGGAGCTCCGCCTGCTGGCGGCCCATTTGTTCGTAGCTCCCCGAGACTTCGAGGACGATGAGATCGCCGGCGTCGCGGCGCGAGGGCTGGAAGCCGGCCGGGCCCGCCGGAGCTTCCGCGCTCGCCGCGAGGGCGAGGCCGGCCGCAAGGAGGCCGGAGCCGAGGAGCGTGAGGGTCCGTCGCATGAGCGTCCTCGATGGGGAGCGCCGGTGCAGCCGCTCCGGGGAGCGCTGCGCTCCGCCGTCTCGGACTCTGCCGCACGCGACGCCGGCTGTCGCGCACGCGCGAGGGGAGGAAACGGAAGGCGCACCCACCCATCCTGCTCCCCGAGAGCGGTAAGAACGCCCCCGCTCGGATACCGTCCCGAGACCGGAGGAGGTGCCCGATGAAGCTCGGTCTCATGCTCGGCTACTGGGGGGCGCAGCCGCAGGACCCGATCGACGTCGTGCTCGAGGCCGAGCGGCTCGGCTTCGACTCGGTGTGGGCGGCCGAGGCGTACGGCTCGGACGTCTTCTCGCCGCTGTGCTGGATCGGCGCGCGCACGACGCGCATCAAGCTCGGAACGGCGGTGATGCAGCTCTCGGCGAGAACACCGGCGTGTGTCGCGATGACGGCGGCGACCATCGACCACCTGTCGCAGGGGCGCCTCATCCTCGGCATGGGCGTCTCCGGCCCGCAGGTGGTCGAAGGCTGGTACGGGCAGCCCTTCCCGAAGCCGCTCTCACGGACGCGCGAGTACGTCTCGATCGTCCGCAAGGCGCTCGCGCGCGAGGCGCCGCTCACGAACGCGGGCGAACACTACCCGCTGCCGTACCCCGGCGGCACCGGCCTCGGCAAGCCCCTCAAGCTGATCGTCCACCCGCGGCGCGCGCAGATCCCGATCTACCTCGGCGCGGAGGGCCCGAAGAACGTCGCGCTCGCCGCCGAGATCGCCGACGGCTGGCTCCCGATCTTCTACTCCCCGTACCGCCATCCCCTGTACGAGCAGTCGCTGAAGCACGCGAAGCCCGGCTTCGAGATCGCGTGCACCGTCACCGTGAACGTCGCCGACGACGTCGCGGCGGCGCTCATGCCGGTGCGGATGGCGCTCTCGTTCTACATCGGCGGCATGGGCGCGCGCGAGCAGAACTTCCACCTGAACCTCATCGAGCGAATGGGATTCGGCGAGGAGGCGCATCGCGTGCAGGACCTCTTCCTCGCCGGAAAGCGCGCCGAGGCGATCGCGGCGGTGCCCGACGCGCTCGCCGACGAGATCTCGCTGTGCGGTCCGCCGGCGCGGATCCGCGAGCGGATCGAGGCATGGAAGAAGAGCCCGGTGACGACGCTCCTCGCCGGCACGCGCGACCCCGCGGCGCTGCGGCTCCTCGCCGAGTCCGTGCTGTAGCAGGCCCGCCCGCGTCCGGCGTCGCGGATCGATGCGCCGGCGCGCCGGACACGTCCTTCCGCGCGCGATACTCTTGCAGCAACGAGGGGGAACCATGACGTCCGGACTGCGCTCGCTCATCGACTGCGGAACGAAGCTCTGGCTCGACTCGATCGACCCCGAGCTCGTCGTCAAGAACCGCGCGCTCGGAGCGACGGGCGCGACGTCGAACCCGATCATCATCTCCGACCTCATTCGCACCGGCCGCTTCGACGCCGACCTCGCCGACCGCATCAAGCACGGCCTCGACGACGCCGCGATCTGCTGGCAGATGGCCGACCATCTCGTGAAGCAGGCGCAGGACGTCTTCCTCCCGGTGTGGGAGGAGACGCGCGGCGACGACGGCTACGTGAGCTTCGAGCTCGACCCGCTCCTCGAGGACCCCGACACCGGTCCGCCGCACGCCGCGCGCGTCGCACGCTACGTCGAGCTCGGGAAGAAGTGGTCGGCCGGGAACGCGAACCGAATGATCAAGGTGCCGGCGACCGCCGCGGGGCTCGCTGCGCTCGAGGAGCTCGCGGCCGCTGGCGTCACGATCAACGTGACGCTCATCTTCACCGACCGGCAGTACCGCATCGCCCGCGAGGCGGTCTGGCGCGGCGCGCAGCGGCGTCCCGACCTCACGCGCTTCAAGAGCGTGTACAGCATTTTCGTCTCGCGCGTCGACGTCTACACCGAGGAGCACTGCCCCGAGCTCGGCGCCGACGCGCAGGGGCAGGTCGGCATCGTCAACGTGAAGAAGCTCTGGCGCGAGAACGAGGCGTTCTGGAGCGACAAGGCGCTCGCGCTGCGGCAGGAGATCATCTTCGCGAGCACCGGCACCAAGAAGAAGGAAGACCCGCCCGACAAGTACGTCGAGGCGCTCGCCGGAAGCGACATCCAGACCAATCCGCCCGCGACCAACGACGCCGTCGAGACGCTCGGCAAGCGCTACGCGCGCCGCGTCGACCAGATGCCGCCGGACGCCGTCGTGCGCGAGATCGAGCAGAAGGTCGATCCCGTGAAGCTCGAGGAGGTGCTGATGCGCGAAGGCGTCGAGAAGTTCGTGAAGCCCCAGAAGGCCCTCCTCGCGACGGTGAAGGAGAAGCGGGCGACGCTCGCGCCGGGGCGTTGACCGCGAGCGACGACGCGCGCGCGCAGGCGGCGCGGCGCGCGGGCGCCGCACCGAGCGGCGCACAGGCGCCGGCAGAGGTCTCCCCGGCGCGCGCCGTCGCGTACGCGTCGGGCAACATCGCTCTCGACGTTGCCGGCCCGCTGCTCTCGTGGCTCCCGTACCTCTACGCGCCGCCCGCCGACGCGCCGGGAGCCGTCGCGCTGCTCCCCGCCGCGACGGTCGGCGCGCTGCTGCTCGTCGGCCGCGTCGTCGACGGCTTCGCGGAGCCCGTCGTCGGCTTCCTCTCCGACCGAGCGAGAACGCGCTTCGGGCGGCGCCGTCCGTTCATGGCGGCCGGCGCGCCGATCCTGGTGCTCGCGCTGCTCGGCCTGTTCTTCCCGCCCTTCGGCCCCGGCCACGCCTTCGAGACGTCGATCTACCTCGTGACGCTCAGCACGATCTTCTGGTGCGCCTTCACGATGGTTGGCGCGCCGTACCTCGCGCTGCTCCCCGAGATCGCGCGAACGACCGAGGCGCGAACGCGGATCGCGTCGATGATGACCGGCTTCTCCGTGCTCGTGATCATCGGCGGCAACCTCGTGCTCGGCCCGCTCGTGGCCGCGTGGCGCGACGGCGTCCGGATCCTCGGCGTCTCGTTCCGCAACGGCTTCGAGCCGCAGGCCGTCGCAGCGGGCGGTCTCATCCTCTTCTTCGTCGCGCTCTCGATGAGCGCCGTGCGCGAGCGGCCGGCGGACGTCCCCGAAGGCGGACACCTCTCGTTCCGCAGCGCCGTGATGGAGTCGGTCCGAAACCCCGCGTTCCTCCCGCTCGTCGTCCCGCTCAGCGTCTTTCTCATCGGCATCAACATCGTCGTGACCTCGGTGCCTTACGTCGGCCGGTCGATCCTGCACGCAACGGAGGCCGTCGCATCGATCGGGGCGGCCCTCGTCTACGTCGTCGCCGCGCTCGTCCTCCCCTTCATCCGCCGGCTCGTCGACGGCCACGGCAAGAAGAGGCTCTACGGGCTCGCGCTCGTCCTCATGTCGTGCCAGTTCGCCGCGCTGCCCGTCGTCGCAATCTCGCCGTGGCCCGTCGCGACCTACCTCGTGCTGCTCGCGAGCATCGGCGTTCCCGCCGGCATCCTGCTCGTCCTCGGCCGCGTCCTCATCGCCGACGTCATCGACTTCGACGCGCAGCGAACCGGGCTTCGCCGCGAAGCGATGTACTTCGGCATGCAGGGCCTCATGACGAAAGTCTCCTTCGGCGTCGGCCCGCTCATCGCGACGCAGCTCTTCACGATCTTCGGCAACACCGCGGACCGCCCCCTCGGCATCCTGCTCTGCGGCCCCGCCGCCGGCCTGCTCGGCCTCGCCGGCTGGGCGGCGTTCCGGCGCTATCCGCTGGAGTGACGGCGCGCGGGCCCCTCGAACGGCGCTGTCGCGCCGTACCCGATGCCCTGACGCGTGCGCCTCCGAATGGGGGTTCTCCGACGGTGCGCCCGCGTGGTACAAGACCTCCGACGACTTTCCCGACCGAGCCCGCCCGCGCGAGAGCCCTGCGCGCAGTATCGGGAGACACCGCGGAGGGATCCTCATGCACTCGAAGCCGCTCTCGTTGCTCACCGCCGCCGCGCACGGATTCCCGGCACGGGCCTTCGCGTTCGCGTGGCTCACCCTCGCGGCCTCCGGAGTCGCTGGCGCAGACCCGAGCTGGAAGAGCTTCTCGGGAACCGCGACCGCTGTGGAGACTGCTCCCGGCAGCACGATCGTGCGTAGCCTGCGCGGCGACCTCACGAACTTCGCCTGGCGGCATCTCGTCTGGGATCCCTCCGCCGCGCTCCACGGAGCCTACGCGCACGGAGCCAGCGCGGGCAGCGATCTCCGCGTGGCCCCTCTCGCGCTGAGCTTCACGACGCCGGACGGCACGCTCGAGGCGAGCGCTCGGGCCGTCTTCGAGCCGCGCCGCGTCGACACGTCGACCGGCCGCCCGCTGCGCCCGGGAGCGCCGGCGGGCGCGACGTGCGCGACGGGAGCGGAACCCGACTGCCTCGTCCCCGGGGACGCGCCGGCTGCGAACCGGGCGGCGTTCGACGCGATCTGCTCGACGACACGAGGCTTCAGCGGCCTCGACCTGGCGGCCTGCGAGCTCGACTTGTTTCGCAGCCAGGTGACGCCAATCCCGGGCGTGACGGTGGCAATGTTGTGGGGTCAGCTTCTCGCAGGATCGGCTTCCGCAATCAATCTTACGGCGTCCCCGGCATTCCTGGGGCCCACCGCCCCGCTCCAGCGCGCCCCGTTCGTCTCGCTCAGCATCGACCCCGGAGACGGCGTTCCGACCGGCTTCGCCGCACTCAACGCCGTCAAGCCGGGCCTCAACTTCACGATGGGAATCGGCGGCGGAACCTACGATGCGGCCGGCCACCACAATGCCTTCCAAACCCTCGCGCAGGTGCTGACGCCGCAGCAGCAAGCGCTCCTCGCCTGCGGAGGCTTCTACCCCGGAACGACGTGTGATGGCGGAGTTGCCGGGAATTCGTTCGCGACTGGCCCCGGAGGCATCGATCTCCTGCACGCCGACGCCGGAGCGCTGTTGCAGTCCTTCGCGCCGCTCGACGACGAGACATTCGTCGCCAAGGACGGAACGTACCCGCAGCCGGGTACGGTCGGCGCGCCCGCACCGGCGTGCGACCGTGACACCCCGGACGGTGGCAGCGTATTCGTGCCGGGCTGCCGGGGCCCCGCAGATACGAGCTACGCCGCCGCCGCAGACGGCCCGAATGCAACCGCAGCGGGAATCGGTTTCCCGGCTGGAATCCTGGGCGTTCCGGCGCTCGAGGCCGCAACCGTACCGGAGGTCCGGTACGCGATCGGCCACCCGTTCACGGGCCAGTCATGGCGCAGCGAGATGGCCGCGCTGTCATGGAACCTCCAGATCGCCCTCGTGGCCTTCTCTCTCCCCGCTTCGAGCCCGCTGCTCTCAGACCCGCGCTATGGCTTCGACCCGGCGCACGCCTACCGTACGACGGGCTGCTCGTACGTGAAGCCGCAGCTCTGCTCCGGCGTACGGGTATTCGCTTCGCGGGTGATGGACGTGCTCGCGGGCGACCCGCAGGGTCGCCCCTCGCGGCGCTGGATGTGGGAGCACGGCGCGCGGTACGCGGCCGAATCGGCGAGCGGGATCTTCGCCGGCCTCGCGGGAGCAGACGTGTTCGGGTTCGGGCCCGGAGGCCCGCCCGCCAGCGGCGCCGCGGCCGCGGCAGCGCCCATCCTCGCGCTCGAAGCAATCCTCGCGATCGAGCCCGACGCGGCCGCCGACGCCGACGGCGACGGCGTTGCGAACGCGAGCGACCGCTGCCCGGCGACGGCCGACCCGCTTCAAACCGACTCCGATTCCGACGGCATCGGCGACGCGTGCGACGACTGCACGGCCGTCGCCAACCCCGACCAGCGCGACACGAACGGCGACGGCTTCGGCAACGCGTGCGACGCCGACCTCGACGGAAACGGCGTCGTCAACTTCGCCGACCTCGCGAAGCTGAAGTCGGTCTTCTTCCAGAGCGACCCCGACGCCGACCTCGACGGCAACGGCACCGTCAACTTCGCCGACCTCGCGCTCATGAAGCAGCGCTTCTTCCGGCCGCCGGGCCCCTCGGCGCTCGCGCCGTAGCGCGGCCTCGCAGCGCGGCGGGGCGCGGGTACCCTCGGCGGCGTGGCGGAGCCGGCCGGCATCGAGACGCTCTTCGACGCGGTACGCGAGGCGTGCTCGCGCAGCGTGTGGTCGAGCGGAGTCGAGCTCGCGCGCGCGGGCGCGGTCTCGGGCGAGGGCGAGGCGGGCGACGAGGTAACGCTGCGCGTGGCGCAGCGCGGAGGGCTCGTCGCGCCGTCGGTGACGCTCTACGTGCGAGACGGCGAGTGGGCGTGCGACTGCGCGAGCGCGGAGGATCCGTGCGTCCACGTCGCCGCGGCGGTGATCGCGCTGCGGCGCGCGCGCGAGGGTGGCGCCGCGCTGCCCGCGGCGCGCGGAGCGCCGGGACGAATCGGCTACCGGCTCTCGCGCGAAGGCGGCGCGCTCGCGATCGAGCGGGTCGTCGTGCAGGGCGAGCGGGAGTCGAGGCTTCCCGGAACGCTCGCGGCCGTGGCGTCGGGGCGCATCGAGGGCCCGGCCTTTCTCGCGACGGAGGCCGACGTCGAGATCGAGCGCGCGCTCGGCTCGAAGCTGCGCGGCGCGATCGAGCCGCAGGCGATGCCGCGCGTGCTCGCGGCGCTCGCCGCAGCGCAGGACGTTCGGGTCGAAGGCCGGCCCGTGCGCGCGAGCACGGAGCGCGCGCTCCCGCTCGCGGTCGTCGAAGATCAGGGAGACGGCTTTCGGCTCTCCGTGATCCGCGACCCGCGGATGACCGAGGGCTTCTCGAACGGCGCGGCGCTCTACGGCGACGAGCTGCGCGCGACGGGCGAGAGCGGCCTATCGGGCCGCGAGCGCGAGGAGCTGCCGCGCGGCGTGCGCTTCGGAGTCGACGACGTTCCGCGGCTCGTCTCGGAGGTGCTTCCCGCGCTCGAGCGGAGGATCCCCGTCGAGATCCGCACGCTGCGCCTTCCGCGACGCGCGTCCGAGCCGCCGCGAGTCCTGCTCGACGTGCAGCGAGAAGGAGACGACCTCGTCGTGCTCGCGACGCTCGTCTACGGCCAGCCGCCGTCGGCGCGCGTCGATGCGGGGCGGCTCGTTCATCTCGGCGGGGCTCTCCCGCTGCGCGACGAGGCTGCCGAGTCGCGGCTCGTTCGAGAGCTCGCGACCGAGCTCGAGCTCGCTCCGGGGCACAGAACGCGGCTCTCGGGCGCCGACGCGGTTCGCTTCGCGCGCCGGCTCGAGCGCTTTCGCGGCGAGCTTCGCGGCCGCGGCCACGAGGGCTTCTTCGAAGCGCCTCCGCTCGTGCCGCGCCTTCGCGCCACCGACGACGGATTCGATCTGCGCTTCGAGACGGCGCACGCGGAAGACGACGGCACGGGCGCGACCGGAGGCGCAGCGGGCTGGCGCGGCGGCGAGCCGGGCTCCGGGGCGCCGCTCGGCGGATCGGGCGGCGTCGCGACCGGCGACGATGCGGGTGCGCACGCGCCGCGAGCACGCGCCGCGAGCGTCGGCCCCGAGGCCGTCTTTCGCGCGTGGCGCGCGGGCGAGCCGCTCGTCGCGCTCCCGGGCGCAGGCTTCGCGCCGCTGCCGGCCGACTGGCTCGCACGCTACGGTGCGCGAATCGGCGATCTGCTCGCTGCGCGCGATGCGAAGGGGCGGCTCCCGCGTGCGGCGCTGCCCGACCTCGCGCGCCTGTGCGACGCGCTCGGCGAGCCGCGGCCGCCCGCGTTCGAGGGCCTTCGCGCGCTCGTCGACGGCTTCGAGCGCATTCCCGCCGCGGCGCTGCCCGCCGACCTCACGGCGACGCTCCGCGACTACCAGCGCCGCGGCGCCGACTGGCTCTGCTTCCTGCGCGACGCGGGCCTCGGCGCGCTGCTGGCCGACGACATGGGCCTCGGCAAGACGCTCGAAGCGCTGTGCGCGATCCGCGGCCGAACGCTGGTGGTCGCGCCGACGAGCGTGCTGCACGGCTGGCACGACGAGACGCGGCGCTTTCGCCCCGCGCTCCGAATCTGCACGTACCACGGCCCGAAGCGTGCGCTCGACCCGGACGCCGACGTGACGCTCACGACCTACGCGATTCTGCGTCTCGACGCCGAGCGGCTCGCGAGTGAGCGCTGGGACACGCTGGTCTTCGACGAGGCGCAGAACCTCAAGAACCCCGACAGCCAGGTGGCGCGCGCCGCCCTCGCGCTCGACGCCGGCTTCCGCATCGCGCTCACGGGAACGCCCGTCGAGAACCGCCTCGACGAGCTCTGGAGCGAGATGAATCTCGTGTGCCCGGGCCTTCTCGGCTCGCGCGAAGATTTCGACGCGCGCGTCGCGCGGCCGGTCGCGGAGGGCGAGCCCGGGGCGGCCGCGCGCCTTCGCGAGCGGATCCGCCCCTTCGTGCTGCGCCGCACCAAGGCCGAGGTCGCTCCCGAGCTGCCGCCGCGCACCGACGTCGTCCTGCGCTGCGTCCTCGGCGACGAGGAGCGCGCGGTCTACGACGCGGTTCGCGCCGCGACGCTGCGCGAGGTGCAGGAGAAGCTCGCCGCGGGCGGCGGCGTGATGGCCGCGCTCGAGGCGCTGCTGCGGCTGCGACAGGCGGCGTGCGACGCGCGGCTCGTCCCCGGCCAGCGCGCCGCGCGCTCGGCGAAGCTCGACCTGCTCGTCGAGACGCTCGACGAGATCGTCGCCGAGGGACACACGGCCCTCGTCTTCTCGCAGTGGACGAGCCTGCTCGACCTCGCCGAGCCCGAGCTCGCGCGCGCCGGGATCGGCTTTCTTCGCCTCGACGGCGCGACGCGCGACCGCGCCGCAGTGGTCGCCGGCTTTCAGCGCCCCGCCGG